>JAWCTJ010000007.1:0-24933 GCA_038868255.1 Bathyarchaeia archaeon | reverse complement strand
CATTTTTCTGACAAGTTTGCTGTATTCCCACTCTCTTCTTGAGCCTGAAAGCACCTCACCATAGCCTGGAAGCATAAGGTCGTAATTGTCCCAGAAGCCACTTTCAAAATCCTCGAAATCGTAGAATTCCCGTGGAATATTGGTTATCCACACCGGCTTGCTTAAAGCCTTAATCTTGTTTTCCCACTGATCGCCGTAACTTTTCAGCAGGGTCATCCTATCATAAACATCGAAGGGCGGCTCAAATTCAGCTAGGCTCTCGTAGCGGCCGAGTTTTAAAAGTTCCTCCCGCATATCCTTCCTGAGACACCGGATCAGCTCACACACTGCCTTTTCCACTAGGCTGCGTATGTCTTTTGAAGAGGCATCCCTAACCTCGAAATCTAGCTGAGTGAACTCATATGCGTGTATTCCGCTGTATGCGCGTTCTTTTTTCTCTATGCGTATGTTGGGCGAGTAAGTGAATAGCTTTGGAAAGGCTATGGAGCATGCAACCATCTTATGGACTATCATGCTGGTCGTTGTGTTGACAACCTCTCCGTAAATTTCACAGTGAATTCTCCTCTCGATAGATGCTCCTGGATCGGGCCACAGCGGATCAGTTGATTTTGAGAACACCACTGGAAGAAGCCACTCAAATCCCTGCTCGATATACTTGTCAGACAGAAATTTCAGTACATAAGTGGTTATTCTCCCTATGCTCCTTCTAACTTCTAATTCACTTTCTGAAGCTTCATAGAGGGGTCTTGGCAAGTTTCTGATAGGGGATTCGTGAAACTCTAAGCTCTCAACAGTTTTCAATTTTTCAGCCTCGCTATCCTGATTTTCTCTTGATTTGCGAGATTATTCATGAACAAGCCGTATTATAAATTTTTTATGAGATGTTTCGTATTTTAGCCGAAAAAGGCAAAGTTTTTAAGTACTAAAATTGTTATTTTTACAACATGTCTCCGAAACTTGATGAAAAAGACATGGCCATCCTACACATTCTGCAGAGAGACTGCAAACTAACCGCCAGAGAAGTTGCTGATAAAATTGATGCACCGATAACAACAGTCTTTGCAAAGATAAAGAGGATGGAGCAGCTGGGCATAATCAAGGAGTACAGGGCCATTTTAGACGCTAAAAAGCTGGACTTCGGAGTAACAGCTTTCATACTTGCCTCCTTCTCTTACAGGACTGAAAATGGCGGTGAGGCACTATCTCAAAGGTTTATAGCTGAGCAGATAGCGAAGTTCCCAGAGGTTCAAGAGGTCCACATTATATCAGGAGATTGGGACATACTCATTAAGATCAAGGATAGAGACGTGGATAGCGTTGGAAAGTTCGTTGTGGACAAGCTTCGAACAGTTAAGGGTATAGAGAAAACCTTGACATGCATAGTATTTGACAGCCCAAAAGAAACAACTATTCTACCACTGGCTGTGAAGAAGCACACTTAAGAATGAAATGCGCTTAATCTGCTAAGCTTAGGTAATATAGTAGCGGAAGCGCCATGAGGGCTGTGTTTCTTCCCTTCTGAGTTAAGTTGTAATTTACACGCAGGGGTGGCCCAGGCTCAACAGTTCTATCGATGAAACCATGAATTTTAAGGTTCTTAAGCTTGTCAGAAAGCGTTCTAGAATTTACTCCGAGGAGCCTTTTGAGCTCACTGAAGGAAACAGTATTCCTTAAAAGCAGCGTGTATATTATTTCGAGGTTCCACTTCTGAGAAAGTAGGTTAAAACTTTCCTCCAGACTCTTCAGATCCTTCTTCAAATCCTCGAATGTTAGATTTTGGCTGGACAGTATGCTTCTTAAGGTGTCCTCTATACCCATCAACGTATGCTCAATCCGCTCCTCCACTAGCCTTCGAAGCTCCTTACTGAGGGGTAATACGCGGTTTGACATAGCACACCAAGTGTGCATTAGGATGCTTCAACACTTATAAAGGTTCATCAATACACATAGTATAGAAAATACACCACTGGGATGCTAATGGAATACGATGTAGTCGTGGTTGGCGCCGGAACAGCAGGATGCCTAGCTGCAAAAACTGCAGCGGAGGCAGGATTAAAAGTATGTCTAGTTGAGAGAAAGGAGCGGAAGGATATTGGGCACAAGATATGCGGAGATGCCCTCGGCGAACATCATCTGAAGAACGTGGGTTTGGAAAAGCCTCAACATGGCGAGTTAGAAAGAAGAATTGAGGGCGTCAAAATTTACTCACCCGATCTTGAAACAGTCTTCACTGTGGAGCATGAGGATTTTTCAGGCTATATACTGAATAGGCACGCTTTTGGACAGTGGCTCCTAAACATGTGCCTCGACAAAGGAGTAGATCTATTTGATTCTACACAATGCTTAGAACCCATAATAAGCAACAACTATGTAAAAGGCGTTTTAGTAAAGAACATGAAAACTGAAGAAAAGTTTCATGTTAACGGAAAAGTCATCGTTGACGCCAGCGGCTTCCTAGGCGTCATAAGAAAGAAGCTTCCGCCTGAGATGAACATAGAGAATACCATTTTAAAAGAGGATGTGGAAGCTTGCTACAGAGAGATTAGACAGCTAAAAAGCAAGGATAAGGAAGCTGAATACTGCGAAATCTACCTAAACCAAAAGGTAACACCCGGCGGATACACCTGGATATTCCCGAAAAGCGGGACCAAAGTGAACGTGGGACTTGGAGTTTGTATGCAAGAGGGATTTCCAAACCCGAAAAATAGGCTTTACAAACATGTTTTAAGCAGCCCAGTTTTTGAGGGATCAACATTGATTGATAGCGGTGCATGGTATGATCCAACCCGCAGACCCCTAGACAATATGGTGGGGAACGGAGTAATCGTAGTAGGGGATGCCGCATGCCTCGTAAATCCAATACATGGCGGGGGGATAGGCCCGTCAATGCTGAGCGGCTACTTAGCAGGTAAGGTCATTACCGAAGCCATTGAAGAGGGAGATGTGAGTCAAAACGCACTTTGGCAATACAATGTAAAATACATGGAATGTTATGGAGCAAAACAGGCTAGCCTCGACGTTTTCAGGATGCTGCTATTAACATGCAAAGATGAGGACTTGAACTATGGAATGAAGTATAAGCTTCTAACAGAAGAGGATGTCCTTAAAGCTGGACTTGGTGAGGAGTTCCGGCTGAACATAACTGAAACTACGAAACGCATTTTCCGCGGAATCAGGAGAGTGCGCTTCCTAAATAGGCTGAGGATTGCGGTGAACCTTATGAGAAAGGTTAAAGCCCATTATAGAAGCTATCCAGCTGCGCCCAACAAATTTAAAGAATGGCAAGCGCAGACCTTGGCACTGTTCAGCGAGGCCAAATCAAAGCTTATGGCAGAGTAAGCCATGCGTCTTGCAGTTTTATCCACAGGAGGCAAGGATTCCACCCTTGCCCTCTACAAAGTTCTAATTAAGGGATACGAGGTCAAATACCTTGTTTCCATGATCCCCAGAAGCGAGGACAGCTGGATGTTTCATTATCCGAACATGCATCTCATGGACATGTATGCTGAGGCTGTTGGAATCCCATTGGCGAAGGCTGAAACACTGGGGCTTATGGAGACAGAGTTAGAGGATTTAAAGCGTCTAATAGCTTCCTTGGATGTTGATGGCATTGTTTCCGGTACAATAGCATCAAATTATCAAAAAACAAGAATAGAGCGTATTTGCAGCCAACTTGGACTTAAATGTTTGACGCCGCTCTGGCAGAGTCCACCTGAAGATATATTGAGGGAAATTCTAGACCTCAAATTTGAAGTCCGTATAACGGGGGCTTATGCATACGGCTTCAGCGCGGAGTGGCTTGGCAGAAAACTAGACGAAGAAGCCGTTAAAGACCTGAAGAGGCTTAACAGACTGTATGGAGTTTCGTTAGTCGGCGAAGGCGGAGAATACGAAACCCTCGTTGTCAACGGACCCATATTTAAGAAAAAGATAGCTATTGTTGAAGCGGAAAAAATTTGGGAAAAGCAGAGGGGCTACTATCGCGTTAAGTTGGCAAAGCTCGAAAACAAAAAAGGGTAATCCGTTTATTGGCTTACGGAAAACTTATTAGGGTAATACTATTTTTTATAAAAGTAATACGAGGGTCTGAATGCACATACCAGACGGGTTCCTAAGCTTCGAAATCGCCGCGCTGATGTGGGCGGTATCCACAGCGTTTCTTGCAATAGCGTGGAGAAAAGCCAAGTCAATTTATAACCAATCATTAACGCCGCTGTTGGCGGTGTCAAGCGCCTTCGTATTCGTAGCTCAGATGTTGAACTTCCCAATAACGTATGGAACAAGCGGACATCTTGTCGGCGGCACCTTCCTCGCAGTTGTTCTAGGCCCTTATGCTGCAATTTTAAGCATGACAATTGTGCTTTTAATGCAGGCGCTGTTTTTTGCAGATGGAGGGATATTCACCCTTGGAGCGAATATCTTTAACATGGCAGTTATTGGCGGCCTAAGCTTTTTTATTATCAAAATAATATCTGGTGGAAATGAAAGAGGCATGAAATTTTATTTCGGTTTGTTTGTAGCCTCATGGCTCTCCATAGTGTTGGGCGCTCTTGCATGCGGTTTTGAGATAGGACTTTCTCCAGTCTTCTCTAGCGCAGGAGGGGTAGCTGTAACTGTTCCAGCGATGCTTTTCTGGCACATATTGATTGGACTTGGAGAAGCCTTCATAACAACAACCATCTTAACGCAGCTGTACAGGGTTAAACCCACGGTTTTGAGCGGTTTAGCCTATATGAGGAGGGAATTCCATGCAAGGAGCAGCTAAGGCACTGTTGCTTGTGCTTTTAGGTTTTGCTGTTCTCGCACCCTTCGCCTCTACATACCCAGACGGGTTAGAGAAGGTTGCCGAGACCATAGGGGTTGATGAGCCTGAACCTGCTTGGGAAGGTTTTATGCCTGACTATACGCTGCCAATGATTAAGAACCACTATGCTTCAACGGTGCTTGCAGGATTCATCGGTACATTAATGGTGTTAGCTGCTTCATTTGTGTTAGGAAAAACACTAAATACAAAAAGTAAGCGGTAACCTGGCTTGGCTGGTTTACTCTCTGCTCGATAGAATCACTATGTAGTCAGCCGTGTCAGCGCACATGTCGGCAGCGTGTTCGATGAATTCCACAAGATTGTTGAATATGACTAGTGCACCGCTGTTAACTTCACCGCCGTATTTTATGAACAGTTTCTTAGTGATCAAATATTCATCGTCGAGTTTCTTCTCGACATCCTCAACCTTCTTTGCGCCTTTTATGGCTCCAGCGGGATCATCAGCAATTTTTTCAATACTCTCGCGCAATGCTTGGGCGCAGTCGACGAGAACGGAAGTCATAAATGCAACTTTTTCCCAGAGTGCCTTAGGAATATCTGCCTCTTCAAGCATTATGATGCATCTGCCAGCATCCTTGACGTGATCTGCGAAGGTGTCAAGCCTTTTAACAAGGTGCATGAGATCCTCACGATACTCTGCGAAAAGCGCTACTCCCTTCGAAAGTTCCTTAAAAACCTCTGTTCGAAGCGTGTCAACTTCCCTCTCAACCTTAAAAATATTTTCGACTTGACGCATAGCCTCCTTCTTGTCATATTCAACGAGTCCCTGCACCGCATTTTTTAAGAAGTTCACCGTGTCAAGAGCCTTGCTTATCTGCTCTTGAGCAAGCTCCAAAGCTCTGGTTCTTCTGCGCCGTTCAAACCATATGTAGCTTCTCTTCTCCAAACTTCTCCATCTCCAAATCATAGGTTTAATTGTTGCTTAATAACGCTTTGCAGCATATTAAGGGTTAGCGCTCCTTCTCCGCGACCCATGCGCCTCTCACCTGGCCGTTTTCGCCTATTATGAACTCCTTTTTAAACAGCGGAGCCTCTTTCTTGTACCGTTCAACAGCCTCCGCCAAAACGGGAAAGACGTTCTCGCGGTGAGAACCCGCAACTAACACGTACACTAAATCCTCGCCCACATTAAAATTGCCGACAAAATGGTGGATCTGAACATCAACGATGCCTTCACGCTTCTTAAGATCGCTGCATATTCCTGAAAGCACCTCGTTAGCTTTCTCTTCGTATGCTTCTATTTCCAGCCTTTGCACTTTTTCACCTTCCAATGTTTCGCCGCGAACCACACCGATAAAAATGGCCAAAGCCCCAGCCTTTACAAAACTTTCACTTCTCTTGACTTCCTTAACAAGTTCCTGAATGTTAAAAGCGCCCTTATTGTGAACGTGTCCATGAATCATACGTCAGCCTCGCAAGATAAATTTAACCATTCCATGCTAAATACTTAATGCGAGGTTAAACGAATCCTAGGCGACAGGCATCTGCTGATGTCTTCCGGCGTGCCTGATGGGATGGGTAAGTCTTTCATTGACAACAGCCCCGCAGGCGCGTGTAGAACACGCGGTATCATGTTTGTGATTATGCCCACCGTGCCTAAATCTCCATGGATACATGGTTGTATTCTCTGCTTAACTGGGGGAACGCCGTGAATGGTTATTGCATCATACTCCTCCGCCCCCACATAGGCTTGAAAATCCAGCGATATTACCTCTTCACCTTTAATGAGTCCGGCTGCTCTCTGTCTTAGTCCAGCAACTCTCCCAGCCTTAACCTTAACACCTCTGCTTTCCAGCATCTCCTTAGCCACGACAGGTTTAACCTCATCAACAACTATTCTCTCAATATTCCAGCATAGAGCATCGGCAATCATAGTTATAGATTGCACAAGACCTACGTGACCAGTTATGCGTCCACCTGCAATCTTAAATTCATCTACAGTTAAGCCAACTCCAACTTTCTTCTGAAATGACGGTCTCCGCTTTGCTGGATCCACGGCCCTCACAACTTCTATACGCTCTATAACCTGGCATACAGCAGTTAATGCGATTACGACGGTATCCATGAGAAAACCAGGGTTTATACCTGCGCCGAGAACTGTCACATCATATTTTTTGGCGAGGGCATCAAGCTTTTCCGAAAGCTCCGGCTCCGTGTAATAGGGATAAACAAGCTCCTCGCATGTTGATATCACATTTACATGATTCTCCACAAGCTTGCATACTTGCGGGTAGGCATCCTTAAGATATGACGTGGTCGAATGTACAGCTACATCTGCTTCGACCTCGGATAAAACTGACTCAACATCCTTTCGAACCACAACGCCTATTCTATCATTTAAATCTAAAATCTCGCCGAGATCTTTTCCAACTTTTTCCCGTGCAATATCTACGGCACCTACAATTTCTAAGCCTTGTTTCTTAAGAAGATGCTTAGCTATGGCGCTTCCAATATCACCAACACCATACAAAATAACCCTGATTTTACTCAACCGCAAAGTTCCTCCGAATCTTCAATGTGTGTTTAACACTAAATCAAATTTGGCTAAAACAGGTACATGGAAGAAAAGCATTAAGCTATGTTGAATTAATCAACTGCCACTATTCACTTGTTGTATCTGCTGGATCTGCAACTTTGCCACTTCTGTTAGAAGTTTGGATTTTCTAACGCCAACATGGCGTAGCGGAACTATCTTCTTCGCCTCATTATAAATGTCCGAGGCTATCTTGCCTAACACCATTTCTTGCACGAACTGATCCATAGTTAGCGCTGCACTTTTCTCAGCTATTATTTTCTCCATTATTTTCCTTATGATTCTCTCCTGCGAAGTCTTGATCCTTGAAAGGGTGAAAGCAACTATTGAAAGCCTAAATCTGTATCCATCCTTTACAGTGGTGTTGAAGATCCCTTCGATTTTTGTTGTTCTTCTCCGCACAAGGCTTCTAAGGTAGTCTCTTGAATACTCGTGGCCCTTGAACATGGTGTAAGCTGTTTTGCCATCGATACGCACTATTTGAAAGAACAGCTTCATGTATTGATGAGTGAAGTCGCCAGTAATATCATAAAGTGTTACCTCGATAACTCGGCCTATGAGTTTTTCAGTATCTTCTGATGGTACACTGCCCAGCTCCACGTTTCCGAAGTAAGGTGGAGCCAACACAGTATACCATGCCTTGCTGCGCCATTTGTCCCTTATCTTCTTAGATGACACGTAAACCCTCCATTTGGATAGCGAAGAAAACTAGCATGAAGAATATTAAGCTTTACCCTTCGGTTCAATTTTTTCTATGCCACCCATGTATTTTCTAAGAACTTCAGGAATCACAACTGATCCGTCTTCCTGCTGGCAATTCTCAAGTATAGCAACTATCGTTCTGCCGGTGGCTATGGCTGTGGAGTTCAGCGTGTGTACATAGCCCTTGGGCGGTTTTCCCTCCATTTCGCGATACTTTATGTTAAGTCGCCTTGCCTGGAAATCCGTGCAGTTACTGCATGAAACAACCTCTCGATAGGCGCCTTGGGCGGGCATCCAAACTTCAATATCGTATTTTTTAGCGGCGACTGTGCCTATCTCGCCGGAGCAGATGTTAACGACACGATAGGGCAGACCGAGCTTCTGGAATATTTCCTCGGCATTATTCAGCAATTCTTCATGCAGGCTCCAGGATTCCTCAGGTTTGCAGAAGATGAACTGTTCAACCTTGTTGAACTGATGCGTGCGGAATATTCCTCTAGTGTCCCTGCCATGTGCGCCAGCCTCTTTCCTGAAGTTAGTGCTTATCCCGACGAATTTTATGGGGAGATCCTTCTCTCCTAAAACCTCATCCATGAACATTGCTGCTATAGGATGCTCTGAGGTTGCGATTAGGTAAAGATCTTCTCCCTCTACTTTATAGAGCATCTCCTCAAAATCGCTGAGGGCAATAACGCCTTCGTAGGGTTTGCGCCTCATGAGAAGCGGGGGTTCTATCGGGGTGTAACCCTTTTTTGCGAGACTATCGACGGCGAAGCTCATCAATGCCATGTCAAGGAGAACGCCGACGCCCTTTAGGTAGAAGAATCTTGCACCGGCAACCTTTCCAGCCCTCTCCAAGTCCATAATGTCTAAGCTTAATCCCAGCTCTATATGGTCTTTAACCCTGAAGTTAAACTTCCTAATCTCCCCCCATGTTCTCACGGTTACATTATCCAGCTCGCTTTTTCCTATAGGGACTGAGTCGTGAAGAAGATTCGGAAGACTCATCAAGCAATTATGAACTTTTTCTTCATATTCGCATACTTCCCTCTCAAGCAATGTTATTTCCTCGTCTATCCTCTGCGCTCTTGAAATCAGGGCGTCTACGCTTTCGCCTCTCTTTTTCGCTTTGGCTATTTCCGCGGTTACCTGGTTTCTCTCCTTACGCAAACTATTCAAGTTTGTTAATTTTTGCCGCCAAATCCGATCATACTCTAGAAGTGCATCAAGTGTTCTCAAAATTTCAGGGTTACCTCGCTTCTCCATGTTCTTCCTAACGAGTTCTGGGTTATCTCGGATCAATCTGATGTCCAACATTAACATCACAATTTAGCAATTCTATCCTTGCAAAAACTAGAGGACAAAAGCGCTATTTAACTTTCCTTAGTGTCCTCAAAGTTTTTTCAGCTAAAGATATGGAAAAAAGCAGGTCATCTATGGTTGCTATAAAAGTCTTAAAGCCCCTATTACACTTTATCACGGTTAAAACTTCATTATTCTTCCTCGAAGTGTTCACCAAAAGGCCTGGAGGCGCACTGAAGTTGTCCGGGGAAGCTGCCTTAACCGTGCATTCAGCGCTTTGAGCATCATTGTAGGTTATCAGTATCTCAGCTTTCACCACTTTCAAATGTTCCACCAGCCAAAACTCTGCCCACAAGCTCATTTACAAGTCTTATGAACGCGTCGACATTTCCAACGGGAACTTGAGCCCCGGCTGCAACGTCATGTCCCCCGCCCTTCCCGAGACATTTTTCAGCGGCGATCTGCATTATCTTGCCAAGGTTAACGCCTCTACTTGCTAAAGCATCCGTGGTTCTCGCTGAGAACTTTACAATTTCACCCTCCTTAGCTTTGGCATATGCTATTAGAGGCTTTTCAGGGTTTGGAAGGCTCGTTGAAAGTATGGATGACACGGCGCCGATTATCTTTTCATCTATGAAATCCTCGCCGTAAACTAAATAGATGTTCTCCAACTCCTTCAGCCTCTCAGGTTTCTCCATGATCCATCCGAGATACTTATTTATGGTCCATCGGTACTCTTCAAGGATGCTCATGGCGTCCTCCAGAGCTGAACCTCTATCGCCTGCACATATTGCTATTCCAAGTCCAGGCTTGCCCATACGCCCAGCTGCATTAAGCAACACCGCAAACTCCCTTCCGTCCCGTGTAGGAGTCCACGGTTCCTCATGGGTTAAAGTGTAAACATGACCTATTAGACTTGATATTTCATAATGTAGTCCTTTAGCAAGCATATGATTCGCTAATGCAGAGCAGAGTTTCTTCTTTTCATCTTCTGAAAGGTCTCTGAGAGCCCGCCATTTATCATCCTCCTTGGGTTTAATTCCCAAACTAACGAGGAAAGCCAAGCTTTTATCCTCGGCACCGCTTATTTCGGGAATATAAGGGCTCGTTGTAGATGCAAGCGCCTTATGTATGGGGCGTGTTTCCCTGCCAAAAAAGATCAGATCCTTTTCCACTATGAGGAGCCCCGCGTTCACGGCATCATCAACTATTTTTCGGTTTAATCCTCCAAGCATTCTTTGGTCATATTTGTCCTGCAGGTCTCCCAGAGCACCCACTATGGCTATGGGGGCAAGATCAACATTACCCGGATCCATGCACCGGGCCACGAAGTAAACAACACCGGAGCCGCTAATATCTCTAGAACCATCTATGCCGAAGAGATGAGGATTAACATATATGGATTCATCAGATACTTCAGCGGGCTTTCCCTCAATTTGATGATGATCAAGTGCAATGACTTTCATATCAGGAGCTTTCTTCTTCAACAAAGCAACGTATTCGGTTCCAAGGTCTGTGAATATCACTGTATGAGGCTTTTCTGCGATTATTTCCTCTAAAAATTTCTCGTCCAACCATTGGGTTATTCTAATGCGAAACCTTGCATCAAGTCTATGTAATGCCTTAGCAATAATCCCAGCTGCAGCTATTCCGTCTGCGTCAAGATGTGAGTAAACATGTACGAGTTCATCATTTCTAACAGAATCTAATATAGTCACAGAAGCATTAGAGACTACGTTAAAAAAATCTTGGATACACTTGTCATCGAAAGTCATATCTATCACAAATGACTGCTAGCTTTAATAATTTTAGGGTTTTCAGGCAAACCCATGATGGTGGCTACTTTATTGAGGCCAGCTTAGGCTCGTACTTCCAATTAGGCGGTAAAACACCTTCGTTCTTATAGTACTCCACGAGACGATGAATTTTCGCTTCCACAAGCTGTAGCGCCCTATGGTTGTGTGTGTCCTTCTTATGCTTTTCAAGATGCGCTGCGAGCCTCTCAGCCTTCTTGAGGAGGTTCCCCAGGTCTTCAGGTATTGAAGGTGCGAGCCCTGCATCCTTAAGTATTTGGTTTATGGTCTTACCGGTTATGGGCTTAACTAATGGGATCGCGTATTGATCCCTTAGGATTGTGCCTATCCGGCTTGGAGGATGCCCCTCTCTTGCCAATTTTACAACAAGCGCTTCAACCTCTTCAGGCTGGTATTTACACCAGCTTGGAGGCCGCTTACTTACAGGTCTTGTGGAGTGAGATTTCCCCTTTTCCTGTTTAGGCATACATATCCCATTTCAGATTTTAAGAGCGATGGCAGACACATATTTAAGATGTTCGATCAACTTAAACGATTCGCTTATGAGCTATGTACCATTTAGCGAATTCCCGAAGAGCCTTCGCCCTATGCGAGTACATGTTTTTTTCTTTAATGTCCATTTCAGCGAAGGTTTTGTCGCTCCGCTCAGGCTTGAAGATGGGGTCAAAACCAAACCCGGAGCAGCCGGCGCGAACCTCTTCAGTTATTTCTCCAACAACCTCCCCTTTAAAGCATATGGGAGCAGCTAGTTCTGCTGAAAAATACGCCACGACAGATTGGAACGTGGCTTTTCTAAGCTTCACATTCTCCATAAGTTTGAGCAGCCCTTCATTACCTATTGTCCGGTATACATAGGATGCGTAGGGTCCTGGAAATCCATTCAGCGCCTCGATGAATAAACCTGCATCCTCAACGATGATGGGAATGCAGCACTTTTCAAACGCATCTAACACGCTGGATTTAGCTATTTCCTCCAGGTCTTCACTTTGAATTTCTAGCGCTTTAACTCTAAGCATGCCCATGGCCAAGTTGAATTCCCTCATCACCATGCAGGCTTCACGGAACTTGTTAAGGTTGTTTGTGGCGAAAAAAACAACTCTGCCTACAGTTTGAGAATCCATCATATGACCGCCTTTTAGGCTTCATTTCAAATATCTAATGTTTAAAACCTTTTCTGAATGCTTAGAATGGAATGGCTATTCTGTTGATTTTTGCTTTTTCTCTCCACGATGTAGCGTCCCCTCTGCTCGATCTCCCTTATTTTCTCCATAATTTCCCCAGTTGCAGCCTCGCCTAAAACGTTAGAGTACCCCTTAATGATTGCATCGAAACATTCTTTGGCGTATTTGAAGTGGGAACTGTTTAGAGCCCGCCTCATCAGGTGTAAATCTACGCCCTTAGCTTCAACCTCATGGGTTTTTTCGCCAAGTCCAAAGTCTATGAAGAATATTTTGCCAGATGAATTCTGAATCATGTTGGATGTAGTTAAATCTCCATGGATTATTCCGTTCTTGTGAAGCTTGCCGATGAGCCCGCCAATTTCATAGCAAATTTTCAGCCTTTCCCCCTCGGGAATCACATCGAGAAGTCGCTTAACCTGTTCGCCTTCAACCTGCTCCATTATTATCGTCGCTTCTTTGGCATCTATAAAATATATCGTTGGTGTTGGAACCCCTGCTTTTTTGGCCTCATGCATAAGCTGTGGCTCACGGATTGTTCTGTGGATTCGGATCTGCTCGTCTAGTTCTGGAAGTCTATATTTCTTGGGCAGTCGCTTCTTAATAACCACTCTTCGACCATGCCATTTTGCAAGATATATCCAGGCTTCCGCTCCCTTCTTAATTAGCCTCAAATTTGCCGCGTCATCTATCTCACCCATGGCACCTCAACCTCTTCAATTCGCCACCTTAGCTTCACATAGCTTTCCTCAATGGGAATAGTTAAGCCGTGATTGAAGGCAAGTATCCCAGTCCACGCTATCATAGCGCCGTTATCTATAGCAAAGGCGCTTGGTACAACACAGAATCGTGCTTCATGCTCTTTAGCTATAGACTCAACCATCTCCTGGAGCCTTTTGTTGGCCGCTACACCTCCGGTAAGCAGAACCTCCCTCTTCTCCGTGTGGGCTAAGGCTCTCTCCGTAACCTCCGTAACCATGGCGAAGGCCGTCTCCTGAAGGCTATAGCAGACATCCTCAATACAATACTGACCGCTTTTTAGCAGGTTCACAGCAGCGGTCAGTAATCCACTGAAGGATAAATCCATGCCCTTAACAGTGTAGGGCAAAGGTATGAACACCTTGGCTTTAGCTGCAAACTTTTCCACAAGCGCGCCCAATGGCTCACCGGGTCTAGGCTTAAAACCTGCTTCTCTCGCAAACACATCCAAGCAGTTCCCCAGAGCAATATCGAGAGTTTCGCCGAAAACCCTGTAACGTCCAGAGTTAAACGCTGAAACTATAGTGTTCCCCCCAGACACGTAAAGAGTCACAGGATCATTGGCGCCGGTTTTAAGCTTCCCGATTTCGATGTGCGCCACACAATGGTTAACTCCGACAAGGGGCACATTTAAGCATGAAGCTATGGTTCGGGCCACCGTGGCGCCTGTTCTGAGACACGGCCCAAGCCCAGGTCCCTGCGCAAACGCCACCACCGTGATGTCTCGGGGTTTAACCCCGGACTTTTTAAAGGCATCCTCAAGGACCGCGTCCGCCACTTCTGCATGATGCCTCGCCGCCTCCCTTGGATGGATCCCACCCTTAGAAGGCACATATGCACTTATGACGTTTGCCAATATCTTTCCGTCGAAGCTCACTATTCCAACGCTAAAATCATCGGCGGTACTCTCAATTCCAAGGCAATACCCCTCGTTTTTAACAATCTTCCCCATACCATTCTCCATGCGTAAATTGTTCTGCTCCTCGATAAACATTATTTATCCGCATGTTCTATTAAATGATAGAAGTTATTGCACGGAAATGGAAGCATCATGCCGAAGCATAATGATCTGGAACAGAGGGCACTGCAAATAATAATGGGCTGTGGAAGCGAAGGGCTACTGCAGTCTGAACTCTGGAGAAAACTGGGCGCAAGCAGCAGAGAAGGCTCAAGAATAGCTTTGAAACTAGAGAACAAGGGGCTGATAAGGCGGGAGAAGGAACTATGCAATGGAAGGTGGACTTATAGGCTTTATCCCAAGAGACTGCCAGCCACAATAAGCTCCATAGCTGACTGCCCATGCATGCTGTGTCCAGAAAGCCAAAGATGTGGACCAGTAGGCGCGGTAACCCCGCAATCATGCAGCAAACTCACAGAATGGCTTATGCGTGAAGCTGAAAGCGATAAGAGCTAACATCAGGTGAAAAACAGTTTTGACTAAAAATTGGATTCAAGAGAGAAAGCGAGATTACTATTATAGGAAGGCCAAGATGGAAAGTTACCGCTCAAGAGCAGCCTACAAGTTACTACAAGCTGTAGAAAAGTACCAGTTTATAAAAAAGGGCGATGTCGTGGTTGATTTAGGCGCAGCGCCTGGCGGATGGATTCAGGCAGCAAGAAAAATCGTCGGAGAAAAGGGATTTGTGCTCGGTGTTGACATAAGACCAATAGAGCCTTTCTATGAAAGCAATATAAGAACAATAATAAGCGACGTGACAGAACATCAAACAATTCAGACAATTCTAGAGATGCTCCCGAGAAAAGCAGACGTTGTAATTTCAGATATATCTCCAAACATTTCAGGAATATGGGAGGTTGATCATGCAAGACAAATCGACTGCGCTCAAGCGGTACTAAAGATAGCTCTTGAAACTCTAAAACTTCATGGGAACATTTTCGTTAAGGTTTTTCAAGGCGACATGCTGGACGACTTCATCGATAAAGTCAGACAGCATTTTGAGGATGCAAAAGTGATAAAGCCTAAAGCAAGCAGAGCCAAAAGCTCGGAAATATACGTTCTGGGCATGCGGTTCAAAGGGAAGAATATTATAACTTAAAATTACTTTTGACAATTAAATTCCCAGGTTGAGTGTAAAAATTTGAGGACAGCAGCTACTGATTCTCCTTCATCTTAAACTATAATTTTGAGCCCCTTGTCGGTTATTGCTGTTGCCACTGTTCTGATCAAACATCCATATAGGCATTCAAGTGAGCGTTTAGCACCAATATTGGAAAAGTTAAAACCAGCTGCGATCTAATTCTCCATGAGGCCGATTTATGCATGAAACTACTGGATAGGGTTAGGGCGGATGTAGTGCACTTGGACAGGACTATGGGCGCTATATCCAATGAGGAACTTTCGCCTGTAAAGTTTTTAAATCTTAAAATTTCAAGCAGAGCCAAAAGCAACATACCGAAAATACTTCCCCGGAAGATTCATGGAAGATGTCGGAATTACGGTATGCTAAAGAACGTGAGAATAATTGGGACGCTGCCCCATCGACAGAGACTTCAGAGCGCTTAGAATAAATCCCAACTGCGAATCACTCATTTACGTCTAAAGTCCATTATTTCTAGGCTTACATCGAATGCCTTAACGCTGTGAGTTATTTCGCCTAGACTTATTATGTCTACGCCCCTTGACGCGAAATCAATAACGTTTTCAGCGGTTATCCTCCCGCTAACTTCAATGAGAACCTTACCTAGGAAACCTTCCCTTCGCAGGAGACTAACTGCTTCATCAACTTTATCAGGTGAGAAGTTGTCCAGCATGATTATGTCAGCTCCCGCCTTCGCTGCGGCTAGAACACTCCCAACATCAGACACTTCGACTTCTATTTTCTTGCTGAAGGAGGCTTTTTCCCTTGCAATTTTAACAGCGTTCTCAACGCTTCCAGCAATTGCTATATGATTATCTTTTATCAGTATCATGTCGTCCAAATGTAACCTATGGGGATCACCTCCACCTATGAGCACAGCTTTTTTATCGAAGTACATAAGCCCCGGCGCGGTTTTCCGCGTGCACGTAACCCGCGCCTTATAACCAGCACTTTTGATTTTTTCAACAATTCTCCGCGTAGCCGTGGCTATGCCACTCATTCTAGAAATCAGGTTTAAGAGCACGCGTTCAGCCGAAAGGATCGTCCTCGCGTCTCCGCTTACCTCTAAAAGTGTCTGCCCAGACATCACATCAGCACCGTCCATGACATAGGCCTTAAATTCCAGTTTTAGGGCATCCAGTAAAACTTCCGCTTCCTCAATTCCAGCCACAACCCCTGCCTCTCTTGCTATAACCTTCGCATCTGCTTTAGCTCTTGACGGCACGATTAGGGTTGTTGTAACGTCTCCCTGCCCTATATCCTCAGCGAGAAACCAGAGGAGCTTTTCAGCTAAAATTCTACGCGGTAGGAACATATCTTTTACTATTCTAGCTGACGGTTAAAAGGATAACTGAAATAAGCCTGGGATGCACAATTTTCGAAGCATGCGGTTAATGCTTAGTTGTTCTGAGCTTGGATTAGGACATGTTACTAGGATTATGCTTCTTGGGAAGGAACTGGAGAGAAGAGGACATGAATTGTTCCTCTATTCTGGAGGTAGAGCTTACGAGCTTTTAAGGAGAGAATTTAAGAGCGTCTTCTATTGTACGCCCGTGTCATGGTATGAGAATGCTTATGGCATAATTACCTCCGCGTCAATCCTTAACATCCTATTTCCTATGCCCCACATTGATTATGAAAAAGAAAAATTTGCAATAAAGAAACCAAGCGGCATAGAAACTATTCATCGGTATTATGATCTTAGAAGGAAAATCCTAGAGATTAAGCCTGATCTGATTGTTTCGGACGGGGATTTGCATGCACTGCGTTTAGCAAGCAGATGGAAGATTCCATCAATATACGTAACAAACCTAATCAGACCAAGCATAGGGCTCTTACCATTGCTTATACCCGGTGAAAGATTCACTGAACGCTATGTGAGGAACTGTTATAAAATAGTCGTTCCAGATAACCCAATGCCGTATACAATATGCGAATACAACTTAGGTAATCTGGAACATGTAGGAATCGAAGGTAAAGTTGAGTTTGTAGGCAGTTTTTTCGACATAACTCCCGTTGAAGGCGAAGATAAATACATTTTCGCCGCGATAAGCGGACCTGTGGGAACAAGAGCCAGGCTTATGAAGACGGTTATTCCCACTTTGAGTGAAATGGAAGTGCAGAGCATAGTGAGCCTTGGTGAGACTGGTAAGAGAGTTACTGTAAAAGTTGGTAACTGTACAATTTATAGCTGGCTAAAACCGGAGGAAAGACATGAGTTTATGGCTAACTCTAAGGTTGTTATTTTCAGCGGTGGGCACAACACCTGTTTTGAAGTGATAAAGTATATGAAGCCAAGTATTTGTATTCCTACACAGCCGGAGCAGATGGCAAACGCTAGAAAACTGCAGGAGTTAAACTGTGCAATAATTGCCACAAACAAGGAGCAACTTGTGCATGCTATACGGGAAATGGAGAACAAAGGGGACTTCTACAAGGAAAATATGCGGATGCTTAATAGACATTCGAAAAGATTTAGGGGCTTAGACGGGGCCTTGAAGATTATAGAGAGCATTAGCAGTTAGGTTTTTCTTCTAGAATCTTGCGTTTTATCTCGCCCTTTGGGGTCTCCTCCTCGAATATAATGGCTTGAAAAGTGTATACTTTTGTACCTTTCATGAGCCAACTATCCGGCGGAAGCCCGGCCTTAAGGCAGCATTGACAAAGGAACTCTTCCTCGTTCCAACCCCACTCCACAGGAACCTGGGGAAGCAGTAGCCCCTTATAGAAGCCTCTTTCAATTATCAAGCCGTCTTTTCCAATCCTGATTTTAGATGCATATTCTATGGGCTTCTCTACTTCCACCATCTTAGGCGGTGTTAAGACGCTCACTTCAAAAACTACACTGTCAAGTTCTTTCTGTGAAAGCGGTGGAAAACGCGGGTCACCCGTCGCCGAACTTATCGCGGAGTCAATGACGGCCTCAATTAGTGGTAGTGACGGGTAAGGATAACCAATACAGCCCCGTAACTCTTTTTCATCATCTACAACCTTATTTATCGTTACAAAAACCCCGCAGGGTTGCAGTAGCTTTTCCGGAACTTTCTCAGGAGCTTTTATCCGTTTTCTATTTTTTAAATACTCTTCCACTGCTGATCTGGCGAGCTTAACTAGGAAGATGCCTTCTTCAAGGCTTAAATCAAAAGACAATGTGCCCTTCTCCGAGAATTATGAAGGTGCTAAAATTTTATTGACTCCTCTCGAGTTCCATCTTTAGTTATAAATAGGAAATCGATACCGTCGCCGCTCATTATGTCCCTACTGATGGCGGATTTTATTGCCCTAGTAACTAAATTCCGACCCTCTTCAATGCTCATGTCATTTTGGTATCCTTCTTCAAGCACGCCCATGGCTATTTCGGTTCCAGAACCCACAGCAGCGAATTTGTCAGGTATAACTGAACCCAGTAAATCAAGCACGTACAGTGATGCGCCCTCGTCATCCATTCCACCCACTATTGTCTGGGTTATCAGTGGCGTTAGCCTATTGGCGAAAAGCAGGTTTGACATCAGCTTAGCAGCTGACCTTACTGAGATTGATCTACCAACGTCAAGATTATATAGATTCACGTAAGCTTCTACTTCCCTTAAAAGGATCTGCATGTCGGAAACTAGCCCTGCACAAGCTGCGCCAATATGATCGGTTATCTTGAAAACCTTCTTGCCACCGCGGCTGACAACAAGATATCCGTAGGAAATACGCTTCTCAGAGGCTAAAATCACACCATCCTTACAGACAAGCCCCACTGTAGTTGCCCCTGGAATCCACAAGTACTGTGATATTTGGTTTTCCTTTTCCAAGAATTTCACCTTCTTCTTTTCAGATGATATATTAGCCCAAACTATTAAACTTAATGTTCTTCATCTTTCACTAATAGTTGTTGCTAAACACTCTTTAGGGGTACGTAGAAAAACTGGAGGGTTGAATTGATTAAACTATATGCCGAACAGCTAGACGGCTTATGGTTCGGGGTTGCATGTAGCGAGAAGAAAATTTTCGCTACTTCCTTCGCAACGGAGGAAAGAGGAGTATTGCATAAGTTACTTGTAAAGATTCCTTTTAACGTCCCCTTCCAACATTCAAAAGAAACATCAAGCTTAGCATACCAGGTAATAAATGCGCTTAACAACGTTTATCACGGTAAAGAAAATACCAGCACATTCCCTCTTGCAATGGAGCATCTTCACAGCCATGTGAGAAAGACGCTTAAAGCAACCATGCGAATTCCCATCGGTTATATAACAACATACAGCTCGGTGGCTAGGGCCGTTGAAGTATCCCCAAGGGCTGTTGGAAGAGCCATGGCGCTTAACCCTTTTATACTTATTGTTCCATGCCACAGAGTTGTATACTCCGATTTCAGCTTAGGGGGGTACGGTGAGGGCTTGAATGTTAAAATGGAGATTTTAAACCGTGAATGTAGAGGTTACAAATCTGAAATAGAGATCCAATTTAACAAGAAGAAAATTCATGTTTTCCCAGTGGAATTCCTTTTAAACAGATATGCAAGAAAGAACTGTAATAGTTGAGAATAAATGAAGGAATAAGAATGGTTAAACGTGGGCTTTATGTTGGAAGATTCCAACCATTCCATCTTGGGCACCTCAAAGTTATAAAGGACATATTGAAAGAAGTTGACGAACTAGTGATAGTTGTAGGCAGTTCTCAGTACAGTCATCGTGTCGAGAACCCATTCACAACAGGCGAAAGAATCATGATGATACGCAGAGCTCTGGATGAAGCTGGGATCGATTTGAGGCGAATCTGGATTGTCCCTGTCCCTGACATACACATACACATGGTTTGGGTTTCTGTTGTCGAAGGGTACACTCCGCAATTTGATGTGGTATATTCTAACGAACCGCTGACACGGAGACTCTTCATAGAGGCAGGATACGACGTTAGGCCAGTTCAATATCATAAACGTGAAGTATATTCAGCCACGGAGATTCGGAAACGCATGCTGAACGATGGAAATTGGGAGGAACTCGTGCCTAAAAGCGTGGCTGATTTCATAAAGGAAATAGGTGGTGTTGAAAGGTTAAGAAGCCTCACAAGAAGCGATAAAGTGTAATCTTATCTCCAACCTTTACATTAAAAAATTTGGCGGCATTCGCCTGGTTCATGGAAACCTCTAGAAAGTCATGGCTTCCAATTATAGCAAGAGGCTTAAGCGGCTCAACATCTGCATAGGTTTTACAGACATTAAGCGAAAGCTCGGTTTCTCCAAGCTTGACACGGATTTTCCCATTAATGATAACCTCGCTAAGTTCCTTACTTGTGAAATTTGTGATTATGTTACCGAAGTCATCAATGTGGATAACTTCGCCCACAAGGGTTTCTCCACTTTTAATAATTTCTATAAATGTGGGGATGAAGATTTCATGCAATTCCAGCCCGAACTCAGAAGGTGAAACTCCCCTTGACAGATGAGCTGCTGCTGGAGCGAAAACATCTCTACCGTGAAATGTCGTGGAAATTTTTGGAAGCATGAATTTTGGATTTGATATTTCGTATACATGCTTGATACCCTGTTTTTTCGCTGCGAACGTCAAGAGACCGTTATCAGGACCTATGAAAAACGCACCTTCGGCTTCTATAAGTATGGGTTTACGCTTTGTTCCCACCCCGGGATCTACAACAGCTATGTGAATTGTACCCTCAGGGAAATATGGAGCAGCCGAAGCTAGGATAAACGCACCCATTCTTATATTGAATTTCTCTATTTGATGACTTATGTCCACAATTGTTACATTAGGATTTATTCTCAAAATAACAGCTTTCATTTCAGCAACGTACGGATCTGTAAGTCCGAAATCCGTGGTCAAAGTTATTATCGGATTAGACATCTTAATACATCAAAAATAGACTAAGGCTTTAGGCATTTCTATCCAGCGGCAAATTATATGGCATGCAAACTTTCGCCATCATCTCCAACTCTTTCTTTTTACGCATTTTCCTAGCGCGAACGTCAATTAAAATCATGATTACATATGGTAAAGAAAGATATAGCAACGCGAGGATGGGATTTTTAAGCCAAACGACCCAACTAAGCACATGATCTAAAGATAAACCAATATGTGCTTCTAAGATGTCACGCGCTATAAAGGCCATAAATGTTAAGGCTAGACAAATTAAAAACTGTACGAGAATCCCTCGCTCTTTTCCAAGGATAACAGTCGGGATTGCCGACGAAAGAACGAAAACCCATGCAAAAGCAGATATAAAAATGATCATGTCCGCCCGAGACATTAACCAAGAACCGGCAAAGGGCCATGATATGTTAACGAAATTTATAACAGTAGTTACTGCTGTTTGGGTGAACATTTGATAACCAATCATCAGGATCCATGCTAACGAAAGATATAATGGGGCTTCGACGGCTGCTGCTTTCCCCAATTATAACCACTTAGTTTAACTTTACTCTTCGGAACGTCTTAAGTTTTATGAAGCGTGCCTCTAAATTTAAGGGCACCACCATGCAAAATGGGGATTAAAACAACCTCGTCCCCATCGTTCAAAATCGTATCTAAACCATTTAACACACTTACTTCACGCCCGTTTACAAGAATTAGACTATTAGGCCTTGGATCATCCAGTTCGGGATCGA
Source organism: Bathyarchaeia archaeon (assembly GCA_038868255.1). Classification (GTDB taxonomy): domain Archaea; phylum Thermoproteota; class Bathyarchaeia; order Bathyarchaeales; family Bathycorpusculaceae; genus DRVV01. The sequence continues at coordinate 3,111 of JAWCTJ010000007.1, read as the reverse complement.
AAAGCACACTTTTCAATGTGGGCAATTCCTCGGTGATTTTTTTGAGAGCCTCCCTAAGGGGTATAGGACTAGAAGTAATCATAGTCATTATGCCCGTTCCGGAAATACTTTGGAAACCTCCGACGAACTTGAAAGTCACATGCATCAGGTATAACCGTTACTAAAAGTGAATTAGTGAAAGATATCGTTTATCCCTCAACTTTCAGCTGAGAATGAAACCCTTTTCAATGTATTAATAGAGCTACCAAAACATGCTACAATGGTGACTTGAGATCAGTAATTTGAATTTAGTTTATGCATGTAACGGTTAAATATAACATTTTTAACATAAACTAGGCCTTTGGACCCTGGTGATTCGCGGTGGTCTACACTTTCGCTGACAGAATGAAGCATTTAGGAACCGAAGCATCTTTCGAAACACTAGCTAAGGCAAAGACCCTTGAAAGACAGGGTAAAAACATAATTCACTTAGAAATAGGCGATCCGGATTTTGAAACACCAATGAACATTAAAGAGGCCGCTATAAGAGCGATACATGAGGGAAACACGCATTATGTTCCAGCTGAGGGAATTTACGAGCTCAGAGAAGCCATAGCCCAGCATATATCCATAACCAGAAGAATCGACGTTAAACCCGAAGAAATTGTAGTTGGTCCTGGCTGCAAACAACTACTTTTCCTAACCATGTTGGCGCTGATAAACCCTGGTGAAGAGGTACTTTACCCGAGTCCAGCATATCCAGCTTACGAGTCTCTAATAAACTTTGTAGGCGCAAAACCCGTACCCATCCCCCTCATGGAGGAATATGACTTTAGGATAGACCACGAGTATATAAAGGAAAAAATAACGCGAAAAACCAAGATGGTAATCTTGAACAGCCCTGAAAATCCCACAGGCGGCGTTCTAACAAGAGAAGATCTAAAGCTAATAGCTGATTGCATCGCCGAAAAAGACAATATTATAGTACTATCTGATGAAATCTACAGCCAAATAGTATACGAGAAAGAACATGAAAGCATAGCGTCACTCCCAGGAATGAAAGAAAAAACCATAATATTAGATGGATTTTCGAAAGCATATGCAATGACGGGATGGAGACTAGGATATGCGGTCATGCATAAGGAAATAGCCCAGAAACTTACACAGCTCGTAATAAACAGCCATGCATGCACATGTGCCTTCGTGCAGGTAGCAGGAATAGAGGCGCTAAACGGACCACAGGACAGTGTCAAAGAGATGATTAGAGAGTTCAAGAGACGCAGAGAACTCATTGTCTCTGGGCTGAACAAGCTGAAAGGTTTTAGTTGTAGAAAACCAGCAGGAACTTTTTACGTTTTCCCCAACATAAAAGGGACTGGACTTAAGTCCAAAGAGCTTGCTGATTATCTGCTCAGAGAAGCAGATGTAGCGGTCCTGCCTGGAACGGCATTCGGAGTCTCCGGTGAAGGTTATCTACGCCTATCTTTCGCCAACTCCATCGAAAACATAGAGAAGGCCTTAGAAAAAATGGCTGAAGCCTTAGAAAAACTGTAGTGGTTAGTCGATCACTTTTTCGCCCATCATGGTTTCAACGATTTCTGAAGCCAGTTGGATTAGGCTGTCTGCCTGCCTTATGGCTTTTTCCTTATCCAGCTCTTCAATGTATGACAATTGCTGAAGCAAACCTTCAATTTCTACCAGACGTTTCAGGATAGGATCGCTTTCATTTTCGATGTTTTCTGCGGCTTCACGTACGATAGCCTCTATAAAAGCCGGTTCACCTAGACTATAGTATATGGCGTTTCTAGCTTTCCTAATAGCCTCCAGAATTAGCCCGTGCGCCATGTAAGGCATCTGTTTTGCAGCTTCAAGCTCAGCTCTTGCTTCTCTAAGATAACGTAGGGCCCAACCACGCCGGTACTGGTCAACCATGGCTTTCGCCCGCACTCTTAAAATAAACTTCTCGATCCCTAATAAGGTTACCCGCTTTTCTCAGGAGAAACCTCTTCCTTCTGAGGTTGCAGTCCGGAATAAATTCCAGTTATGTAACCAGCAATCTGGTTTCGAACCTTAGAAGTTGCTCCTTGAACAAGCTGAGAAACTAAACGTTTGTTCTCATCAAAATTCCCGGAAAACTTGTTGGGATAACGCCTAATGAGTTCTCTGGCTACACGTTTAATATGATCTGTCCTGACATTTCCCAAACTTCAGCGGCCCTCCACGATTCCGATTTCACAGCCACTAACAACCACTATGATGAACAATTCATAGGAGAGCAAGTTCAATTTAACCTTACCGCCTGATTTAATGAAAATCTAGCTATAAAAAAGAAGCTGGACTAATCTTTTGGCACAATTCCGAAGAAGTTCTCGAAGTTTTTCGCTATCTGATTTGCAACATCAGCTTCACTCATCTTCTTAACCGCAGCCACGGCCTTTATGACCAAAGAAAGAAAAGCCGGCGTCGTCAGCTTGCCGTTAAATGGACTTTTAAAGTAGCGCACAGGACCATCGGTTTCCGTGAGGAGGGTTTCTATGGGCACATTTCGAACAACTGCTTGTATTCCACTTGAGTATACAACAGGAGGACCCTCACTGACATAATAGCCTCGCTCAACAACCTTTGAAATTAGGCTTATGGGACCACTGAACCAATGCAGTAAGACCATTTTAACATTATAAGAAGGAAGCAGTTCAACAATTTTCTCTGCAGTTCCACGGGAATGAATTATAACGGGCAAGTTGAGCGATTCAGCCAGGTGAAGCATTTCATCAAAAACTGCAATCTGTTTATCCCAAATATCCTTATACTTAGCGTCCAAGCCTACCTCGCCTATAGCTAAGACTTCACCAGCTCTTCCGCTTTCAACAATAACCTCCAAGGTTTTTTGGAGATCATTTTCGTTCAAGTTGTTCACACTCCAAGGATGAATACCTAAAGCGGCGAAAACAAGGCCACGGTATTTTCTAGCCAATTGTAGGCTTTTGAGGCTTGTCGCGTAGTCCATGGAGTTAGAGACCATCGCTGCAACATTGGAGTTTATAGCCTCAGAAATTATTTCAGTCAAATTATCGGAGTACTCCTCGTCTGAGAGATGAATGTGGACGTCAATGTATCGGGCAGTACTCATTC
>JAWCTJ010000006.1:0-28314 GCA_038868255.1 Bathyarchaeia archaeon | reverse complement strand
CGAGGGTAACTTGCCTATTGGTTGCGCTTATCCTATATGCTGACCTATACCAAAACCATTATATCTCAAAAGTGTCGGAGAAGGAGCGGTTAAACAGTAGGGGATAATTAGATTTATTTTTCTAAAATTTAGAATGATCTAACTACATTTTTTCTGGAGCTGTTATCCCCAATAGATTTAGAGCATTTCTGATGACAATTTTCACAGCGTCAACGAGGGCAAGTCTCGCGTCGCTGAGCTCTGGCGGCTGCGCCTTTATCACGGGATATGCATTATAAAATGTGTTGAATTTATCTGCAAGATTGTTCGCATATTCAGCTATCAGGTTTGGCTTCAGCATTTCCGCAGCTTCGATGCATACCTGTGGGAAATCCGCGAGAGCTAAAACTATTTCTTGCTCCAGTCTCTCCTTGAGTAGTTCATATGCAGGGGTTCCCGGCTTTTTACCGGCCTTTCTAAGTATGCTGCACGCCCTTGCATGCGTATATTGAATGTATGGTCCGCTATTCTTTTCGAAGTTTATAACCCTGTCCCAATTGAACTCCACAGGTTTGGCAGGATCAATCTCCACTAGAGCGTAGCGGACGGCGCCTATGCCCACGGTTTCGGCAACTTTCTGTTTTTCTTCTTCAGACATTTGTGGCGAACGTTTTGAAACCTCCTCGTAAGCTCTTTTCACAGCTTCATCCATAACTTCGTCGAAACTTATGTATCGGCCCCTGCGGCTTGACATCTTATAGCCTGGCAAAGTCACAAGGTTATAGGCGAAGTGCACAAGGTTATCTGCTTGTCTTTGGAAGCCAAGGGCGTACAGGGCTATTTTGAGCTGTAACTGCGCCAGGGACTGCTCCATTCCTATGACATTCACGCATTTGTCCGCTCTTTTGAACTTCCAAAGTGTGTAGGCAATGTCCCTTGTCGTGTAGAGGGTTGTGCCGTCAGCCCTTACAAGAGTTAGAGATGGGACAGCGTAATCCTTTTTTAATCCTAGCTTCTCCCTGATCTCAAGCGTGTTAACTGCTTTTTCCGCATCAAACTCCAGAACTCCGCCTAAGAGCTGAGTGAACGGTGTTTGTTTTAGTTCCTGCAGCACCGCTGACACCATGCCGCTCCACACGAGGTCACTTTCCCAATCCCAAGAGTCATAGGAAACTCCGGCACGTCTCAGCGTCTCCATGAAGCCATCTAGACACAGCTTGCTAACCTCTCTTATGAGCTGTTTCGCTTCCTTTTCTCCCCGCTCATAGGCTCTGTTCAGCTGGTTAATCGACTCTTCAGGGTTTGCGTCTTCCTCTATCCCCCTTAGTAGCTTCTCGAAAAGCTCAGGATATTTCCCTCTAAGCTCAAAGGCTATGCTAACCCACTCATCCAACTCTCTGTTAAGTCTCACCGTCTGCTCATCATCCGAGGCCGCTCTCCTCAGTTCAAGCTCCCTCTTTAATCTATTAATCTCAACAAGGCAACTTGTTATGGTGTAAATTTTGCCGATAAAGTGATCTGGCTTTTCAGCAGGTACCGGCCTGCCAAGCTTATCATATCCATAAGCCACAACCGCTGTTTGTCGTCCTACATCATCAACATAATAGTGGCAATATACTGAGTGTCCTCTATGCTTTAGCATTCGTGCTAGCGAATCACCAAGCATGGGATTCCTGGCCTGCCCGATATGGATCGGATGCAGCGGATTTACACTTGTATGCTCAACAATGATCCTTAAGGGTTTATCCACTTTGACAGAACCATAATCATTATCCAAATTCCTTACAGACTCTAGGGTAAGCATGGAAAAATTCGCAAAGTTTATGTGAAAATTTATGTAGCCGCCTCCAGCAGCCACAACATCCTTTACAAACAAGAACCTGGATCTGTCAACCGCCTCAGTTAAGCGTCCAGCAAGGTTTATGGGTTTTTCTCCTAGCTTCCGCGCCAGTTCAAAGCATATAGAAGAAGCTAACTGTCCATACTCCCAACATGGAGGTCTTTCAAAGATAACTCGCTCAGGAGCTTCACCGGGGCAGACTTTTTCAATCGCCCTTTTCAGGAGTAATTCACATTCATTTCGGAATTCCGCAATCGGGTTCTCAGAGATCATTATCCCTGCTCCAGTTCTGACTTATTGGGAACACTAATATATCTTAATATGGCAATACGACGGATTGAAGAGGAATGAAGCCAAAAATAGTTTTCTCCGAAAAATGCCTTGAATACGGCTCTTACCACATTGAAAGCCCAGAAAGGGTTCATAAAGCCTACCGGGTTCTAAAAGAGAGAGGCTACGAATTTATAGAACCTGAACCGGCAAAAGAGGAGGATCTGCTCAAGGCTCACGACGTTTCATACCTTCGCCTTTTGAAGGAGGGTTCAGTTGAGGATCCTGACACCCCTTCATACCCCAACATTTACGAGTATGCAAGACTTGCGGCTGGCGGAGCGGTGCTTGCGGCTAAAATTAATGGTTTCTCGTTGATGCGGCCTCCGGGTCATCATGCTGGAAGACGTGGTACTGCGTTAGGTGCTTATACAAGGGGCTTCTGCTACATCAACAATATTGCTGTTGCAGTGAAACATTTGGATAGGTCAACTCTGATATTGGATATTGATGGGCATCATGGAAACGGTACCCAAGAGATCTTTCTAGGTGATCCCAAAGTAACCTATATCTCATTGCACAGGCATCCCCTTTATCCTGGAACAGGGCTCTATTCAGAGGCAAACTGTTACAATTACCCCTTAGAGGTTGATTGTGGGGAAGAAAAGTATATTGCAACTTTAAAGAAGGCCTTGGAAAAAGTTGATCTGGGGAAAGTTGAGGTTATTGCTGTCTCCGCGGGATTTGACACGTTTGCGGGGGATTTAGCTTCTTTGGGGCTTGGCGAGAAAAGCTTTGAGAGAATCGGGGAAATCATAGCTTCTTTAGACAAACCTACTTTCTTTGTTCTTGAAGGCGGCTATATCGGTGAAAACGTCGGCAGAGCTATAGATGCGCTTCTCAAAAATTTTGATGCCTAGCCTAAAACTTATGAATGAAACTTCCATATTTTACTGTTATGAAGCTGGCCGATGAGGCTGCAGCGGGCGCCGTCATGTTCGTAGGCGCGTCCCAGTTCATATTATTCGTGGTCGTAGCTGAGTCCTTGTACCCGGGCTATAGCATCTCAGATAATTATATAAGCGATTTAGGCGTCGGCCCATCAGCCCTCATATTTAACTCCTCAGTCTTTCTGCTCGGCCTGTCCGCCGTTATAAGCGTTCACTTTCTGCGAGGCTTCATTTCTGGTAACAGGGCTTTTCGGGTTTTTCTGCTGCTGTGCGGTGTAGGCGCAATGGGAGTCGGCATCTTTCCTGAAAACTTCGGCTTTATACACACGCTCTTCTCACTTCTCGCTTTTCTTTTCGGCGCATTATCCGCCATAGTTTCCTTCAAAATCCAGAAGCCCCCACTTTCATACATCAGCATCATCCTCGGCGTTCTTTCAATTGCTGCACTCATGCTTTTCGCAATATCAGAGTACTGCATATACATGTATCAAGGTTTTTCGCTTAATTACTTGGGGATTGGCAGGGGAGGACTGGAACGCATTATAGCCTATCCAATCATCCTCTGGGCTATGGGCTTCGGCGGAAGCCTGATAGGGCGCTCAAAAAGCAGTTAAGCCCCGTTCAGGAGAATTAGTTTACAATGAAACCATGAATTATACTGTTTAAGGCGCGTCCGATTATCGGGTGGGACATTATGAAATCATAGGCTTTATTAAAATGTGGATCTCTTTTCTTAAGGCGCTCTATTATGGCTTTCAAGTCTTCATTGTTTCTTAAGCACTCGTTGATTGTTTCGCTCCATGTATGTAGTTGTCGATCATAAGCTCTTAGTTTTTCAATAGCATTATCTGCTGCTCCATAGTGCGTATAGTGGATTTTTTCTGGTTTAAGTGCAACAAGCCTTTCAATAGAGTTAAAAAGTTTATCCAGGATTATTACAGGCGGTGTTGCCGGTACAATCGCATCTAGGCTTTCTATGTACATACCTGCGGTTTCCCCTGGAAACAAACTCTTGCTGTTCCTTTCGAAATAGCTTACGTGATGAGGTGAGTGTCCTAGCGTTTCTAAAACTTGGACCTCCATATTTCCCAGGTCCACTATTAGTCCGTCATGGGCTGGTGTTAGGCGATCCCACGGTATGGGCAGGGGGTTCCCGAAGATGTCTGCAACCTCACCCAGCACCTTTTTTGATTGTTCCCAGAGCTTCTGCGGATCAGCTAAGTGCGCTAATCCCCTTGGGTGCACCATGAGCTTGGCTTTCGGCAGATTTTTCAGCAGAACGCCTGCTCCTCCCCAATGGTCTATATGCGCATGTGTAACCATGACATACTCGACTTTTTCAAAGTTCACCTTTAGTTCCCTTAACCCCTTAAGGAGGTTTTCTGAGGATGAAGCCGGTCCACATTCTATAACAGCTGTTTTTTTCCCATGAAGTACGTAAGAGGCTATAAAACGTTCAATGCCATGTGGCTTCAAGTCTATGATGGAAACATGGTCGCTTAGTTTCTGCACGCTCATAAAGGTTTCGCCCTATGGGGCTTAAAACTTTAGAAAAGGTATTTGTTCACTAAAAAGGTTTCGCACAGAGGCGATCCTTGTGCAACAGGGCTTTCGGCGATCTCTAGGCATTTCAATCGTTGACTGGAAGGCTTCTTCTCAAAGTCTATAACCAGCATTAGGTGAAGCTAAATTATGGCCCTTCGCATCTTTTAATTTGGAATTTGTGTCTGCGAGTTCTTCAATGGTTTTTTCAAGAGCTTCTATGGGCGTATACCCATCGTGAAACGTCAGCCTATAAAGTCTTGAATAGTGCCGCTGAATTTCCGCATAATATCTTTTCAGAACTCCCCATGGTGGTTCAACTTCAGTTTTCGCATTTAACCCTGGGCATCGGCTGCTCAGATACATTTTCTCATCATCGCTGGGGCTATAGGGCATGAATGGGTATAGTTGGCATCTCATTGGGCGAGCAGGATAAATGCTGCATGAGGGTCCTTCTTCAAATTTGAGAAAGACGCATTTACCGCCTGCTTTTCCACGGAGGGTCGGTATCGCCACCATATCAGCTATAACTGCGACAATATACCTCCCTCTAAGCTCCTTCCAATCTACGTCGAGAAAATCAGCTATTCTATGTATGTCGAAAGCCGTCAACCCAACATTTGGACCGTTATCACAGCACTGCCCACATCTTTGACACTTGTACCTGACTCTGTCGCCAAGTCTAATTACCACATCCATAATGATCCTTAAAATTTCATTGTTCATTAAAACTTTCTGTCAATCGTTTTTCCAAAGCTATTTTTGACGTCTTATATTTAAAACCTTCACCCAGCTTCCATCATGGGCTATCGAGACCATAAAAAGTTAGCATACCTGAAGATCCGATAAATGCGATAAGAGGAATGATTGCAAATGTAAATAAGAGCAGGGTAAAGCTTCAGCAAGAGGCCAGAAGAATCCGAGCCGCCGAGGCATCGCAAAACCTCATAGGCCCATCATCATCCTTGAAACTAGAATTAGACCAGGGAAAAGAGGCAGAAATACGCGAAAAAGAGTCTTAAAAAGTTTTGCATTGAAGAACTGGAATGATCATTGACTTCGCTGATCGACACTATTATAGTTATCATGGAAAACTATGAGGGGGCACTGGATGAAATTCGGACGTTTCTTTCAAGCCTCCTCGGCTTTAGAGAACTACACATTTACATCTCTTCGTTGTCAGACAGAATAGAAGCTAAAAGCCACATGAAAATCATAATTTAGACTTCGATGACGCAATAACTTCGCAAGATATATGAATGAAAACGGAATAGAAGTATAATAAGCTATGACAAAGACTTCGACTGAATTCCATACATAAAAAGAATTCAGCTCGAGGAACTCTATAAAAATTAAAAACACAATCCCTACATAAAATCTAATTTTGCCCAACTGTCGTAAACTAGCAGTTAACCCTCTGGCTAAGCTTAAATATCGCCCACCAAAATTTTTGGCTTACAACAGCACTTGAGATTCTTGTTTCTTTCATATTATTTTCAGCTTAAAACCAAAAATAAACAAGCAAACTTTAAGCTTGTTATTAGGAGCTTCGGTGCCGCATTTTTTAAACTCACTTCGCCTTCAAAAAGCCGCAGGGATTTGCAATATGCATTGTTAATTTGGAAAATATCATTGTCGCGAAGCGATTTTGTTTAGCATTGTCTTGCCAAGCGTCTATGTTAGCGTTAAGCCTAAAGTTGTTAATTTTTGGAAGTGTTCGTCTTTTGTTTTTAATTGTAGGTTGTGGGCTATTGCTGTTGCGGCTATGAGGAGGTCAGCGTCGGGTATTGGTGTACCTTCTTCTCTGAGTTTGCCGTAGAGGGTGCAATAAGTTTCTATGGTTTTGTTATCTATGTTTAACAGGGTGAAGCTTTCCTCGAGGAGCCGCTTAACTTCAGGCCTTTTTTCAGCCTTCAATCCCCTTAATACTTCTATAAGCGTTATTAACGAGATCGCCCCGCTTTCATATTCCTTCTTCCTCAGCATTTCAATTATTACATCTGTATCCAAGAGATTCATCTGAAAGCGAACCTCTCTCTGAACCTTCTGCTGGACTCTACTATGGCTTTAAGATCGTCTTCGCTGAGGGTTTTTGTTAACTCCTTAAAAGCTTTCTCGCCTTTCAACCTCTGCGCTTCGGTGTATAGCCTTAAAATGAACTCGCCCCACTCCTCATCGCCTTTAGCCTTCTCCAAAATTTTTTTAATATTTACGGGGACGGATATTGTTGAGTATTCAGTCAACCTTATCACTGTACAATTATATAATTACATAGTTATTTATACCTTTCCGCAAGATCTACTGCTTTCTGACACTTACTTGTGGTCGGCTAAACACGTTTTACATTTTAAAAGTTGATGTTAGAGGAACACTCACTCAATAGAATAATTAAGTCGTATTTAAGGGCTTGAACCCAAAAGGTGGCGGGCCCGAGGGGATTTGAACCCCTGTTCTCCGGCTTTCTCCCTGATGCTTTTGACCGGAGGCTTACGCACCACCTTGAGATGGTTCGGCGCCTTGATCCGTGCTGGGCTACGGGCCCGACATGTAGCTAAAGCCTCGTATAGATTAACAGTTTTCTGTCATTCTTTAAGCTGTTTCTTCATTTTCTTCGATTAGTTCTTCGTTTATCCACCAAGCTCTTTTCTTCCCCATTCGCTCTCCCGGGAAATACTTCACAAGGGATTTCCCAAGATGCTTCTGCGAATTTCTCTCCATTCTCCGCAGTCTATTCAGTATTAGCCACCTGTTCGCCTGCAAGTGTCCGGCAAGCTCAGGTGTCGTGGCTCCCTTATAATGCATTAGATAGTCGATTATTCTACGGTCGATTTCATCCATGCAGAAGGCGTGGGGATCTACACTGCCCCTCCTATATGTGAGCAACTCCAGGTCGGCAAGGTACTTCCGCACTCTGGAATACTCCTCCTCAAGCCTCTTCAACCTACTCTCCAACTCTAGGATCTTGTCAGGTTTAGGCGTTCTGCTCAATTTCTCAACTATGGCGTCTCTGATGAAACTGCTTCTCTGCCCCTCCGGAACCGTTAGAAGAAGTTCTCTATAAACCTCCTCAGGTATTTTTATTGAAATGATCTTTAACTCATTCATCGATCTCTCCACAAATACTCTATCATTATTTTATTCCTATTCTTTTCGGAAGTCTTTTAAGAGGTTAAATGCTTAACTTAAAACATCCCTGCGCTTGAGTGGTATGGTGTACATGTCTAGAAGGACCACTATCTCGCTGATAAAATGTGATATAGGTTCTCTAGCTGGACATCATGTTGTACCGAAGCCACTGCTTGATATTGGAGAAAAGAACCTTAAAACGGCTAAGGAAAAGGGCTTGATAAACAGTTACTACGTATTTAACGTTGGAGATGACATGGAACTCCTGCTGGTCCACGAGAAAGGCGAATCAAATCCTCAGATTCATCAGCTTGCATGGGACACATTCCAAGAAGCCGCCCAAAAAGCTATGCAGCTTAAGCTATACGGCGCCGGACAGGACCTTCTGAAGAATGCTTTCAGCGGCAATATCCGCGGTTTAGGTCCTGGAGTAGCTGAAATGGAGATCGAAGAAAGAGCATCAGACCCAATAATCGTGTTCGCAGCGGACAAAACCTCTGCTGGAAGCTTCAATCTCCCGTTATTCCGAATCTTCGCTGACCCGATGAATACTGCTGGCCTTGTAATTGACCCCAACATGGCGGGAGGCTTCAAGTTTGAGGTTATGGATACGCAAGAGGGTAAAAGCATAGTTTTAAAGTGTCCCGAAGAGATGTACGAGCTAATCGCCCTCATCGGCACCGTGGAGCGTTACGTTATTTCAAGAGTCTGGAGAGCCAGAGACAACATGATATGTGCGGCTGGAAGCATCACAAGGCTTTCATTAATCGCCGGGAAGTATGTTGGAAAGGATGACCCAGTTATGCTTGTCCGAGCACAACATGGGCTTCCCGCAGTGGGAGAGATCCTCGCCCCATTCATGCACAGCTATCTTGTGGCAGGATGGATGAGAGGCAGCCACTGGGGTCCCATGATGCCCGTAGGGCTGAAGGATGCACGATGCACAATATTTGACGGCCCCCCAAGACTCGTCGCGTTAGGCTTACAGATCGCTGACGGCGCAATAGCCAGCGACGACGAGGGCAAACCCTTAATAGCCGACATGTTCGCTGATCCAGCCTTCGACATGGTGAGACAAGAAGCTCTGCAATATGCGTCCATGCTGAGACGTATGGGCGAATTTGAACCTGCAAGGCTGAGTGTTGAATCTATGGAATACACCACGTTACCGCTGATCCTTGAAAAACTTAAAGATAGGTTTAAGCCTGTACAAGCATAATAGATTGATACTACGTTCAAACGCCGTACACAAGTCTCCATAGAAGAGTAACCCATTTAGGGCAAAAGGTCATTCCTATACTTAAAACACGCTGCATACGCTTAAACATGTAAAATTGCGACAAAATGGTGAATAGTGCATGAAAATGGTAGTGCTGGTCTACGAGTATCCGCCGAAGATCGTTGGTGGCTTAGGAACATATGCAGCCGAGATCACGAGGAAGTTCGTTCTCATAGATCACGATGTAACAGTCTTCACGATGAACGACGACCAAGGAAGTCTCCCCACCCGGGAGATCTGGCGCGGCATTGAGATTCACCGCCCATTACACATCGACGTATCAGACTCACTTCCCGATGTAGTGGCTGATGATGTTAAGAAGTGGGGACGAGGCATCCAACTATTCTCAAAAATTCTAGTTTACAATTACTTAAGCGCCTCTAAACTTGTAAATGAGCTCGTCAGAAAAGAGAACTTCAAGTACGATATCGTTGTGGCTCATGACTGGCTCTCAGTTATAGCTGGAATAACGATAAAAAAGGAAACCGGGTTACCCTTAGCGTTTCATGTTCACTCCACAGAAAGAGGTCGAACCCTTGGAAACGGTTCTGAGGTTGTAAGCAACATAGAACTACGCGGAGGTAAGGCCGCAGACATCATCATAACGGTTTCCTATGCTATGAAGGATGAACTCATAAGGCTTGGATTTCCAGCTGAGAAGATAGAAGTATGCTATAATGGTGTTGACCCTCAAAAATATAATCCTGAAGCTGTAAACCCTGAAGATGTGAAGCGTCTCAGGGAATTCTATGGCATAAAAAATGATGACCTCATGATTCTATTTATAGGAAGACTGGTGGGTGTAAAGGGCGTAGACAGGCTTATCATGGCTATGCCTCACGTCATAAGCCGATATCCTAACGCTAAACTCGTGATAGTGGGCGTAGGCGACATGCAGGAACATCTGAAAAACCTTGTTAACGTCATGAGACTGCAAGATCATGTCAAATTCAACTTTAACTTTGTATCTGAAGACGAACGGATACTGCATTACTCAGCATGTGACGTAGCCGTATTTCCAAGTCTCTATGAACCCTTCGGCATAGTAGCGCTGGAAGCCATGAGCATGGAGCGTCCAGTAGTGGTTGGAGCGGCCGGGGTGAGCGGTATGCGAGAAGTTGTCATATGCCAAGGAGAGGAACAATGCGGTTTTCACGTGGACGGGAGCAACCCCTCAGACATTGCATGGGGAATAAACAGCGCTCTCGAAAACCCTGAGAAGAGGAAATGGCTTGGCAAGAACGGCCGTCAACGAGTGCTTAAAGAGTTCACGTGGGAAAAAGTGGCTGAGCGGACTATAGCCATCTATGAAAGAGTTTTAAAGCGCTAGCCAACCATCTTTAAACGGTGTAAAAGCCTTTTGAGTTCAAGTCGACATGCAGACCTAAGGAGAATTGTTGCCCGAGAGGCGGCGGCTCTTCTTTACATGGGGATGGAGAAAGAATATAAACAGGCGAAGTTGAAAGCAGCTAAAACTTTAGGTGTGCACTTTTTACCCACAAATATTGAAGTTGCAATTGAACTAGATAAAATAGCTGAAGAAAATGAGGGTTTCACGCGTTTGGAGCGGCTTATCCGCATGAGACATGAAGCCCTAATGATAATGAGGATTCTTGAAAAATACAACCCAGTACTATTGGGCAGTGTATGGAGAGGAACAATAACCCGTAACAGCGATATAGACATAACAGTATACTCTGAAAACCCCGTTGAGGTTCTGGAGCTTTTAAAACAGCACTTCAAGGTATTGACGGCTAAATCTGAGTCTGTCACGAAGCATGGTGGAACAAAATCATCATTTCAGATAATTTTAGAATTGCCCTCTGGCGAGAATGCTGAGATAACCATCAGAAGCATCGATGAGATTCACTCAAGGGAACGCTGCGAAATCTTTGGAGATGAAAACGTTGGGCTTAGACTCCGCGAGCTTGAACAGTTGTTATCAAAAAATCCAACTCAGCGATTCGCCCCGTTCTAGTAGGATTTCTCGTGTTTAAAGGGCACGGTTAAATATGCGTTTTCTCCATAGTACCTCGTAGCCAACCAGAAGGTGCATGTTTGGAGCTCGATTGGGAAACATTCAAGAAGATATTCCCAAACCTCGCCAAGGAGATGGAATCCGGAAATCAAAAGGTATCCATCAATTCCGTGAGGACGGAAACTTCAGCAGGTGAAAATGCTGCTTCCATAGACATGTTTCGCCACTATAATCCTGATGTTATAGACTTCATAAGAAGATGTGACACTGATGAGCAAGCTGAGGAAATAATAGCCTACATGGAGCGAAGAGGAGAGATAAGCAAGGAATATGCTGAAGGATTGCGGAAACAGCTTAAAGAGAAAGGGGTCCGAAGCTTCGGACCAAAGAAGGAGGAAAACTACTACCTTAAACGTGCAGGACTAACCTAAACAGGTATAGCCTACCCTCTAGAAAAGCGCTAAAATGCACGCGCTCCCTGTGGTCTCAAATTCTAAAAGTTAAATAAATGCACCTAAAATATTTAACAGCAAGATTTAATGTTGCGGAGGAAACCAGTTGAAGGCAAAGCCTGATTTACAATTATTCATTACGATACTGCTTTCAATTCTCACCATAAATGTCGTCGCCGTAATAAACGTAAATGCCCAGGCCAACTATGCCATAGAGTGGGTTATTCACGAAATCCGCGTCATGTATGATGGCTCAATACTCATAAATGACACTTTGAAAATCAACGGGGCGCCTTCTGAAGGTATATTGCTAGGTCTTCCCAGCGAATATGGAAAGCACGTTCTACGCTGCGCCGCCTACAACCCTGAAAACCCTGCTGAAAAATTCGATGTTGTTTCCGGCGTACCCCTCGGCAACCGCGTGGACTTTTACGGTGTAAGCATCAAGGTTCCGCCCCGCGGGAGTCCACTGAAGGTCAGCGTGGTTTTCCTATTGTCAAACAGCCTCCTAAAGCAAGATGCGGGGAACATGAACAATTATATCCTTGAATTTCCACCCTATCCAAGCCTTATAACGCAGGCTTCGCTTTGCAATGCGTCCATAGTCCTCCCAAACTATGCGACCTATGTGAACGGCACGGTTGAGGGACTTAGCTATTCGAGGCAGCCCCTACCCGCCTACAACAACGAGCACGCAAACTTAACCTTCTCATTAACATCAGACACCATGCGCCTATTAGAAATAAATGCTTTCCACAGGGAAATCCGCGTAAGCGGAACTGGCGATTTAGAGGTCTCAGACCAATATTACATAGTTAGCAGGTCAGGTCAAAAAATAAAAACTGTTAGAGTCGTGCTGCTATCCAACGCTTCTTCTGTTTCAGCTGAAGATGAATTCGGACGGAAAATGGAATCCCCCGAAGTCACAGTTTCCAACAACCGAACCTACTGCAGGGTTAGCCTGCGAATACCCCTGGACGCTGGTAAATCCACAAAGTTCATTGTTCGATACACCGTGCCCAAAGAGCTTTACCTAAAGAAGAGCGACTCAAATTTAGAGCTTGTCATACCAGTTTTCAAAGACATGGACTACTATATTAAACAAGCATCCCTAACCTTCATGCTTCCCGAAGGATCCAAAAACGTTGAGTTTAGCTGGGACAACAACCCCGTGGTCACCGAACATGATTTAGCTGAGGAAACCTACAGCCAAAAAGGAACCGTCTGCACCGGCGGTTCATTTTTCATGGACTCATTCAACTTGAGGGTTATCTATCAATATAACCCATTATGGCTGTCCTTCCGGCCAACATTATGGGTATGGGCCTTAGCCGTGTTTGGAGCTGTTATTGCTGCCTTGGCTACATACCGAAAGCCTACAACTCCAAAAGCACCAGTGGTTATGAAAACAACCTTTATGGAGATAACACGCGAGGACATCAACTCCTTCATAGAGTCATATGAGGAGAAGCATAAGATTCTCTCTGAATTGGAAACGCTCGAAACCGGCTTACGCAGGGGCAGAATTCCAAGACGCGTATACAAAGTTAGGCGGAAAACACTACTAACTAGAATTGAGGCTATAAACAAGGCCATTGAAGATTTAAAGGAGAAGTTCAAAGCAACCGGAGGCAGATACGCCGAACTTATGCATGAGTTCGAGATCGCAGAGGCTGAGGTAAATGAGGCTGAAGAGAACCTTAGGGACGCTGAGATTAGGCATCGCAGAGGAGAGATCTCGCTTGAAGCATACAATAGGCTGGCTGAGGAGCATCAGCGGAAAAAGGATAACGCTGAGACAAGGATAGGCGGAATTCTAGTGAGATTACGTGAGGAAGCCGGCTGAAGCCACCTAAAGACTTTTATTCTACAACTTATCATGAAGGAAATCTGCTCGGAGAGGATTCATATGGTGAAGATAGTGGTTGACAGTGCTAAATGTACAGGATGCGGAACTTGTGTAGACACATGCCCAGTTGGCGTGTATGAGCTAAAGGACAACAAATCTGTTCCCGTGAAAGTTGACGAGTGCTTGGTCTGCAGGGCTTGTGAAGCCCAGTGTCCAGAGGGCGCAATCCAAGTCATCGAATAGCCCCCAAAGCTTTTAATTTTGTTGCACGCCAACTTTTATACCCCTCCCTTTATAAATCGGCTTTTAAAATCCTGAAAGACCTTTTGAATAAAGCCCCTCAGCGTTAATCCCTCTTTTTTAGCAATCTTTCTAAGGGCCTTGGCAACTCCTGTAGAATACTGAATAGCCCTTTTAGGCCTTCTCACGATCTGAGCTGATATCCCCATCTTCTCCGCGGCCCTTCTCAGTACAATTTTTCGAAGTCCATCCGCTGCAGGATCAATCTTCATCTCGATAGGAAGTCCTAAGGCAAAATCCACAAGACTTCTACTGGCGTAGGGCAGACGCAGCTCAACATTATGGAAAAGACATGTCTTAACATCCCTTTCAAAGTTCTCTTTATACATGTTCATGATATCCACGGTCATGCTTCTTTGGACTATATCTTTTCCATAACTTTTGTATATGGTTAGATATCGCATATAACCCCCAAACAACTCGTCTGCCCCTTGCCCAGCCATCAAAACCCTAAACCCCAATCTTGCAGCTTCCTCAGCGGCCCAAAAAATCGGCATGCCAATAGCCAATTTAAGGGGATCCGGCTCTTCGACAGCCCACAAAACCCTGGGAAGTGTCTTCTCAATCTCTCCCTCATCATAAAGCCGAATGTTCATAGTAGCCCCAATAAGCTCCGCAGCCGCTTCAGCATATTTCGTCTCCGACTGTTTAATCATGCTGACGTGAATAAGATGCGCTTCAACACCACACTGTCGAGCCAAAGCTGCGATTATACTGCTGTCAAGCCCTCCGGAAAAAGCCACAGCGACCTTATCCAATCCCCATAATCTTTCCCTTACGGATCCCTCTATAAGACTTTTCAATTCTTCAGCAGCCTCTTCCATACCCATTGGATTTATACATAAACCGCTTGGACGCTTTGCATCTTCCATCTTTGCACCGTAATCGTCAACGATGGCCACGTAACCCGGTGGAAATGATTTAACCTCATCAAAGCCTAGCCTCCATAGTGCTTTACGTTCGGAAGCCGCCGCAAATAGGCTTCCGTTCTCGGAATAATATAACGGGTAAAGACCGAGCGGATCCCTCCCTACGATGATCCTGTCATTCTCAGCTATGGCAAAGACAAATCCGCCTTCAAATTTACCTATTATGGACTTGGCTTTACTTTCTAATTTAGAGCCATCTAACTCTTTACGCAGATCTATAGGCTCCGGAGGATTGTAGATTCTTCCATTGAAAACTAAGGCTGCGCCGTCCGTAAATGTAGGCTGAGGTTTGTCCCAGGGCATAACCTTGAAAAATGCCTGTCCTACAGCAGTCTGCGCTTCTAAACGCTGGATCTGCAGCTCTTCCAGGCTGCTTTTTACATCCGAATCCCTGGATGTACCCACTCCGAAGGCCTCAGAGCCTCCATATTTAAAAACTTCAAGCATCTCAACTGCCCTTCGCAGAGCGCCCCTCCCTTTTTTATCCATCACCGCCACAATTGTCCTCATGCTTTGATCCTTCAAATTAAATGACTAGTAAAGCATTAAATGTTTAATCGTGCTCTTTTTCTTCGAGGGAAAGAGTTGCCCATACTTCCAATCGATACCGGCCGCTACGGGACTCCTGAAATGAGAAGAATTTTCGAGGAAGAATCAAGGATTCAGAAAATGCTCGACGTGGAAGCTGCTCTTGCTTGGGCTCATGCTCAAGTAGGCAACATTCCAGAGGAGGATGCTAAGCAGATTATCGCTTCCGCCAATATTGAAAAGGTTAAGATATCCCGCATAAAGGAGATTGAACATGAAATAAAGCATGATGTAGCGGCTCTAGTCAGAGCCTTAGCTGAAGCAAGCGGCCCCAGCGGAGCTTATGTTCACCTTGGAGCTACAAGCTACGATATAGTTGACACTGCAATGGCCCTTCAAATAAAAGATGCTCTCAACATCATAGAGGAAAGGCTTAACCACCTTGAGAAAATCCTGATGGATAAGGCGCTCCAATACAAAAATACGCTGATGATGGGACGCACTCATGGACAACATGCACTGCCCATAACATTAGGGTTTAAATTCGCCGTCTGGATGAGGGAGATCTCAAGACATATTCAGCGGATCATTGAATGTAGAGAACGCGTTGTCGTTGGGAAAATTAGCGGTGCAGTAGGGACTCAAGCCGGACTCGGAGAACACGCCATCAGAATTCAAGAACTCGTCATGGAGAGGCTTGGGTTAAAGGCCGCGGATATATCTACCCAAATTGTCCAAAGAGACCGTCATGCAGAGCTAATCAGCAAGCTGGCACTAATTGCTTCAAGCCTTGAAAACTTCGCAACAGAGATTCGTGAACTTCAAAGGCCTGAAATAGCTGAGGTTTTCGAGCCTTTTGAGGCTGAAAAACAGGTGGGTAGTTCAACAATGCCTCATAAGCGAAATCCAGAGATCTGCGAGAGAATCTGCGGACTGGCTAGAATTGTTAGAAGCCTTGTGGTTCCAGCGTTGGAGAATGTTGTAACTTGGCATGAAAGGGATCTGACTCAGTCCTCTGCTGAACGTTTCATAATTCCTGAGGCTTTCATCCTCGTGGATTATATGCTCTTTCTGACGTGTAACATAATTGTAAACCTGCGTGTCGACGAGGAGCGCATGCTACGAAATATCGAGATATCCCGGGGACGCGCTATGTCTGAAGCAGTGATGATGGCTCTTGCAAGGAAGGGAATTAACCGTCAGGAAGCGCATGAGCTGCTTAGAAGATTAACATTAAAAAGCGAGTTTGAAAAACGTCCTCTCAGGGAAGTGCTTCTGGAAGACCCGGTCATAAGTAGAACACTGAGCGAGAAGGAGGTTGACGAAGCTTTAGATCCGAGAAATTATCTGGGAACCGCTCTGAAGCAGATTGAGCTCATTGTAGAGAAGACTCTAAAGGAGCGAATGTCCAGAGGGCTGCGGGACTAGAATTCAGTTAACGCCTTCTGCTGCCACTCCCTGCCATCCAGTTTACTCCAACTTTCCTTTCTCACGAACCCACCGATCTGCTCCTTAATTTTCTTTGCTATTTTAGGACCTATTGATGGAAGCTTCGCCAAATCCTCAACTTTAGCATTTTTAATATCCCCTATTGTTCGGTACCCAGCATTATATAATGTGCGCCCACGCACCCTGCCAACTCCTTCAAGCCTAACTATCGGTAGAAGTTCCTTCTTAACGCCTTTCTCAACTCTCTCCATAAGCTCAAGAGCTATTGGCGGCACTTCGTTATTCTCAAAAAGCTTTGCCAACTCATGGGTTGCATATAACAGCCACCTAGCGCTTTCAATGACTCTGTAAAGATCGCCAGGTTGAACCTTAAATTGCTCGATTATATCATCCTCGCTTGTCTCCTCAATCCACGCCTTAAGAACCATAGCCGTTTTAACCTCGCCTAGAAACTCCTCATACTCCATTCTTTCATCCCACTCGCTAGGAACCTCAACTAGAAATTCATCCCTATGATCCTCCATGAAAATTGCAACATTATCAAGCTCGCTTGAGTATGGTCTGAGCAATGGACGCATGTCCGGCGTATGAGTGACCATGTGAAGTAGGCTTAGGTCTGTTAGTGCTTCAGGATTTCGTCTAATGGCGTTGCGGATTATAACCGCTGAGACGGGATCAATGTACAGTTCGCTCACTCTTTTTCCGAAGTTCGTGGCGTAAAGGCTTCCTCCCCTAACATCGATCATTTCCTCATCGTAAAGATACTTTAGAATCCGTGCTATGATATGTTTCATGGTGTCCACGTCATACTGATATGCGTAGAATGTTTTGCCGAAGAACGCGTAAACGCCATATTCACTATTAGCATAATCTGTAGCAATTGTGGCAAGCACGTGGGTTCTCAAAACTCTTTCAACAGCTAGCCGTGACCAGATCCTCTCAGGCTTCGCTAGGACATAATTCTCCATTAAGTATTCTGCTTCATCTGTAGTCCTAGCTATCAGAATAGCCTCGCCAATCTTGTCATATTTTGGCCTACCAGCGCGGCCGCACATCTGCTTATACTCTAGCACGCTGATGGGGTAATGGCCATATCCCGGTTCGTAACGCCTATAATCATGAATTATCACAGTTCTAGCCGGCAAATTCACGCCAAAAGCTAATGTTGGCGTAGCTGTTAAAACCTTAATCCGTCCCTCTTTAAATGAGTCCTCAATTATTTTACGATGCTCCCCTCTCAGTCCAGCATGGTGGAAGGCAACCCCGTACTTTACGAGTTCAGCAAGAAGCTCGCTTATGCGAGTTTTCTCACCCGCACTCATAATATTCCCAGCCACACGTTCTAGGGCCCTTTTCATCGGTCTTGACAAAATCTTCTCAATAGTAGGCGCTACCTTCCTTGCAATGTTAACCGCGCTCTGCCGCGTAGCCGCAAATATTAGCGTTTGCCCACCGGATTTGATGACATTCAAGGCCAAGCTTATAGCTGGGTTTTTAACTTCCTTCTCGATCTTTCTAGACTCACCATCTTTGAATTGAATTTCATCATGTAGCAGAATGCCTTCTTTTAAGGTTATGGGCCGCCACTCTGTTGCGACGTAGTCGGCTTTAAGCCACTCAGCCACTTCTTTTACGTTGCTTATTGTAGCACTAAGTGCTAAAACTTGGATGTCTGGATTCGCCTGCATAAGTCTTGCCAGAACCACCTCAAGCGTTGGTCCTCGCTCAGCATCATTCAGCAAGTGTACCTCATCAGCAATAACCAAAGAGACATCATCCATCCATTTGGCCCTATGTCTCAAAAGCGAATCAACCTTCTCATTTGTCGCCACAATAACGTCGTAACGTTCAAGCCAAGGGTCAGAGCTATCATAATCGCCTGTTGATATCCCTACAGCCACATGTTTCCCGTCGGGCTTGATTATGGATGAATACTTTCTAAACTCCTCATACTTTTCTGTGGCAAGTGCTCTCAAAGGCGCCAGGTAAAGTACTTTGCCATTTTTTTCCAAAATATGTTTCATTGCGCATAGTTCAGCAATCAAAGTTTTGCCTGAAGCTGTTGGACTGGCTAAAACAAGATTTCGCCCATCGAGCACACCTGCTTTTACAGCTTCCTCCTGAGGTGGATAAAGTTCAGAAACCCCAAGCTTGATTAACACTTGCTTGACTGACTCTGGAACTGGTAACTCTAAAATTTTCACGGTTATACGCCTGTTTAATCTTTCACTGCACATTAAAAGCAGCGGTGATTTAAAGTGTTACGCACACAATCATGATGCACTCATATCTTTCTTCTGAGCGAGCATCCTGTCTGATAAATGAATAAAGCTAAACTAGCGATAAAAATAAGCATATATGGAGCGTTTAAGGCGACATATTCTGAAAGCAACCCTCCTGTTGATGATCCTAAAAGGTTTCCTAAGCCTATAAAACTTTCAAATATTCCTGCTGCATGTCCCTTTGCTGCGCCCCAACCTCTAAGTATACGCGCTATTGAAGTTGCGTACAGTAACCCCATTCCTAAGCCAAAAATTGAGAAAGCTGAAAAGAACATTATTGTTGTGGAACTGATCAATGTTATGGCTGAGGCAGAAGCAATAATCAATGAACCCGTCAGGAAAATGTTAGACATGCCAATTTTAGCTTCAATCCTGTAGGCTTCAACAAAAGCCACCATTCTGAAAAGCCCATTCGCCAAAAGGATTAATCCGACTTCGTGCGCCGGAATGCCGAGGCTTGTCGCATGTGCTGGAAAGAGATTATATATTATGCCGCTGATAGAGGAGAACAGTACAACCGCCGTTACGGCTGTAGTGATTGGAACTTTCTCGCTGCATTTTTGATTCACCTCTTTCTGCATGTTTGTCTCTTTACATGTCGCTTCCTTAATTTTCGCCAACGCGAGGAATGATAAAGCAAAAGCGAAGGCTGAGGATAAAGCAAATGGTGTTTTAATTCCAGTTAAACTGATCAATGTCCCTCCAATTATAGGTCCGGCAATTGTGCCTGAACTCCACGACAAGTTAAATTTCCTAAGATTCACCTCTAGTTTTTCCCCGCTAAAA
Organism: Bathyarchaeia archaeon; assembly: GCA_038868255.1. Taxonomy (GTDB): domain Archaea; phylum Thermoproteota; class Bathyarchaeia; order Bathyarchaeales; family Bathycorpusculaceae; genus DRVV01. Next base: position 8,775 of record JAWCTJ010000006.1, on the reverse strand, counting down.
TCTGTAAGCAACGCCTCGGCTGATGGCCAAAATATTGCCACGGAAACCCATTCGAGTGCTTTAATGGGGAGAAGCGTCAATGGGCTTTCAGCAAGGAAATAAAGAAAATTTGCTAAGCCATAGAGAAAAATAGATGTGAATATGAAAATCCTTCTCTTAATCCTGTCTGATAAAACTCCTGAAACAAAAGGCATGAATGAGTAAATAAACCCGCCAGTAGCCCCAATAATGCCCAAAAGTAATGGAGAAGCACCTAAACCAGCGGCGTATATGGGCACAGTTATGCCGACAACGCCTATTAGCAACTGCATCAAAAAGCAGGATGCTAACAAAACTCTTAAGGAAGCAATGGAGCCCGTAATGCCAATAGGGTTTTCCATGAACCGGCTTAAGTCAGCATCCTATTAAAAGGTGTTATGGTGCAGCTTACCAAATGATCACGTACTAAAATTATGCATCAGGGTTTTCGCCGATATAAGCAGTTGCATTAAACCTATTTATGCATGTTCTCATGTGATATGGATAGACAATAATAAATGGTGATTCTTCAACAGTTAATTTTAAACGCTTAAAAACAGCAAAACATAGTTCAACTATAAGGGGTGAAAATGTTTGGTTAAGGTCGACGGATACGAAGTTCCAGAAGGACTATACTATAGCAAGGATTATGGATGGGTGAAAATTGAAGGGGACAAGGTGCGCGTGGGCATAACAGATTATGCTCAAAAACAACTTCGTGAAATAGTGTATGCTGAACTCCCAAGCCCAGGATCTACAATAAGACAAAATGAAACATATGGTACGCTGGAGTCTGTGAAGGCGGTTTCAGATCTAATAGCCCCAATAAGTGGCACAGTGGAAGAAGTAAACGAGGAAGTCCAATCCAGTCCGGAGATCCTAAACGAGGATCCCTATGGAAAGGGCTGGCTATTGGTGGTTAAACCAGCAAACCTTCAGGTGGAATTGGCAAAACTTATGAACTTCAATCAAGCAGTTGAGTGGCATAAAAGCCTGATAAAGGCATAGCTTAGAAGGCTAAAGAAGGGAATTTGATTGCCGAGACGTATAGTAATAATTGGGGCTCACGCAGCAGGCGTGGATGCAGCTTCAGCAGCCAGGAAAACTGATCGCACAGCTGAGATAACATTGATAACTGAGGAAAAAAATGCAGGTTATTCTCGCTGTGGATTGCCCTTTGTTCTTGAGGGTAAGATTCCAAGCTTTCAAGACCTAATAGTTTTTCCACCGAGTTTCTACCAAATGATGAAGCTTAATCTAAAAACTGAAACGAAGGTAACAAAGATAGACACTGGCAGGAGAGTTGTTGAAGCTGTAGACAAAATGGGTAAGACTGAGGAAATACCTTATGACAGCCTAATAATTGCCACGGGTGCAAGTGCCTTTACTCCGCCAATAAAGGGGAGAGAGAAGCAGGGCATTATGCCATTGAGAACAATTGAAGATGGAGAAAGGATAGATAAAGCAATAAGGGAAGGAGCAAAATCCGCCGTTGTAATGGGTGCGGGACTTATAGGTCTGGAAACTGCCGTAGCCCTTAACGAAAGAGGTCTCAAAGTAACCGTTGTGGAAATGTTGCCTCAAGTTTTGCCCGCCATGCTGGATCCTGACATGGCAAAAATGGTTGATGAGATGCTTCGACAGAAGGGTATAAATATCTTAACCGGAAAGCCTGTTGAGGAGTTTCTAGGCACCGACAAAGTTACGGGGATAGTGGCTGGTGGAGAGCAGATCAATGCGGATCTCTTCGTAAGCGCCTTCGGAGTAAGAGCAAATGTCCAGCTTGCGACTGATGCTGGCGTAGCCATTGGAGAAACAAGATTGATAAAGACAAATTCAAGGATGGAAACTAACATAAAGGATGTGTATGCTGTTGGCGATTGTGTAGAGTCTATACACATGGTTACTCAAAGACCTGTCGTACAGCAGCTGGGCACCGTTGCTGTAAGACAGGGCAAAGTTGCTGGGATAAATGCTGCAGGTGGATATGCAGTATTTCCCGGTGTAATAGGCTCCGCTGTGACTAAGCTGTATGACACGCAGATAGGCGCCACCGGATTGACGGAGGCTGCCGCTAAGAGAGCTGGAATAGAAACTGTTGCAGGTTCAATAACATCGAAGACAAGGGCGGACTATTATCCAGGCGCCTCGCCTATAAAAGTGAAACTTGTCGTTGAGAAAGAATCCCAGCGCATAATAGGCGTTCAGATAATAGGCGGGGAGGATGTAACCCAACGGATAAACGCCATATCCTTCGCCATCCAGAAGCAGATGAGTGTGCGCGAACTTGCCAAAGCAGATACTGCTTATGCTCCACCGCTAAACGAAACATGGGAGCCCATAGTTCTCGCCGCGGAAATGGCTCTGATGAAGCTGCGCTAGCTAATTCTCGATTTCCATTTTCTTTTTCCATTTTACGACGGAAAGTTAATTAAGTTAACTTCTTTCAATTACTAACCCGAATAATGCAAGATGGTGGTTTATGTGCCAATAAGGGTTGCGATAAACGGTTTTGGAAGAATTGGGAGACTTCTCTTCAGAGCTGCAGTTGAGAGAAATGCAGCCATAGACTTCGTGGCTGTAAACGACTTGGCCGACGCAAAAACGCTGGCGCATCTGCTGAAATATGACTCTGTTCACGGAAGGTTCAACGCTGACATACAGGTTAAAAGCGACGCCATAGTGGTGAACGGTAAAGAAATAAAAGTGCTATCGTATAAGGATCCTGCCCAACTTCCATGGAAAGACATGAACGTATACTTGGCTGTTGAATCCACAGGGTTATTCACAAAGAGGGAGGACGCTGCAAAACATCTCCAAGCAGGTGCTAAAAAGGTCCTCATATCAGCACCAGCCGAGAATCCTGATATAACAGTAGTTATAGGCGTAAACCACGACCAGTACGACCATGAGAAACACCATATTCTATCAAATGCTTCCTGCACCACAAACTGTGTAGCCCCTGTAACGAAGGTTCTGGATGAAAACTTCGGAGTGAAAGCTGGGCTTATGACCACAGCTCATGCCTACACAAATGATCAACGTATACATGACTTGGTTCATAGGGATCTTAGAAGGGCAAGAGCTGCCGCCTTAAGCATAATACCGACCACTACGGGGGCAGCTAGGGCCGCAGGACTCGTTTTACCTCGTCTTAAAGGAAAACTTGACGGACTAGCCCTAAGAGTTCCTGTTCCAAACGTGTCCATAACCGATCTAACAGCCGTTCTAGATAAGGAAGTTAAAAAGGAAGAAGTTAACGAGGCTTTCAGGAAAGCGGCTGAGGGTTCACTTAAGAACATATTAGCATACACCGAGGATCCAATAGTATCAATTGACGTAAACCACACCTCTTACTCAGCCATTGTTGATGGACTTTGTACAATGACTATAGGTAACCTTGTCAAGGTACTAGCGTGGTACGACAATGAGTGGGGCTTCTCCTGCAGAATGGTTGAGCTTATTGAACTCATAGGAAAGAAAGCCGGATTCTAGAACTTTTAATTTAAAGTTTAAAAATATCCCTTCCTATTTTTCTGTTCAGCAGAAAAGAAGAAGGGAAAATCTATGGTGAAGTTTTTAACTTTAGACGATGTTGACGTGAAAGACAAGGTTACACTTGTCAGAGTTGACTTCAACTCGCCTGTAGACCCTGAAACGAAGAAAATCCTAGACGACACGCGGATTAGGGCTCATGGAGAATCTACAATAAAAGAACTGATGGAGAAAGGCGCAAAAGTTGTTGTTCTGGCGCATCAGGGCAGAAAAGGAGACCCAGACTTTATATCCCTAAGACAGCATGCTGAAATCCTGGGCAAAGTGCTTGGGAAATCAGTGAAATACGTTGAAGACGTTTACGGTGAAAAGGCTAAGGCTGCAATAAAAGAGCTAAAGAGTGGTGAAGTACTCGTCTTAGATAACGTCAGAAATTTTGCAGGAGAAACCAAGGAAGGAACTCCTGAGGATCATGCCAAATCAGAGTTGGTTAAGGAACTTGCGCCACTTGCCAATGTATTTGTCAGCGATGCTTTCGCCGCAGCTCATAGGGCGCATGCTTCAATAGTTGGCTTTACAGCTGTTCTAACAAGCGTTGCCGGACGCATAATGGAGAGGGAGCTTAAATCCTTGAGTAGAGTTCTCGAAAACCCTGAGAAGCCATGTATTTATGTGCTTGGGGGAGCAAAGGCTGACGATTCTCTCGAAATCTCTAGGTATGTGCTGGATAACAAAATCGCCGACTACGTGCTAACAGGCGGAGTTGTAGGGCACGTTTTCTTAGTAGCAAGGGGCATCAATCTGGGTGAGCCGAACATGAAATTCCTAGAAGAAAAGAAACTGCTGGGACTAGTGCCCGGCATCAAGGAGCTGATTGAGAAGTACCCGGAAAAGATCAAGACTCCATTGGACCTGGCTGTGGAAGTTGACAAAAAGCGTAAAGAAATCTCTGTGGATGAGCTTCCAACAAACTATCCAATCTATGACATTGGCTCCGCAACAGTAAGGGAATACTCTAAAATCATAAGTGAGGCAAAATCAATTGTAGTAAGCGGACCAATGGGTGTTTTCGAAAACCCTGAATTCGTCTATGGAACTGAGAAAATCTTCGGAGAAATCGCCAAATCAAAGGCGTTTTCGTTAGCTGGTGGTGGACACACCATCGCAGCCCTACAGGAGCTGGGACTAGCAAATAAAATCTCTTATGTCAGCACCGCCGGCGGAGCACTAATCGAATTCCTAATGGGAAAGAAGCTTCCTGGAGTAGTTGCCCTCGAAAAGGCAGCACAACGCAAAAAGTAATTCCTGCAATCCCCCTTCCTATTTTTGGCGACTCATCTTCATCGCGGCTGAAAATCACAGGAAACCCAGCATAGAACATCGCGGGTGTAAGCAAAAGATAAAACATGAAATGCAGATAATCTCTAACTCAGGACATTCCATCGGGTGGTTAATAGTTGACAGACATAGTTTTTATTTTTGAAGTCCACCAGCCTTACAGGTTGCGAAGAGATTATTTTTGGGAAGGTAAACCTTTTAGGCGATTAAGCAAGGAAGAACTATTCAACTATTACTTTAACAATGAGCTTAACAGGGAAATTTTCAATAGAGCTTGTAAGAGATGTTATTTTCCATCAAACCAAATCTTGCTGGAGCTAATTGACGGCTTTAAGCACGAAAGAAAACGAGTTAAAGTTTCCTTCAGCATCTCAGGCGTCTTCTTGGAGCAATGCGAAATGTATAACAAAGACCTTCTGGAGTCCTTCAAGCAACTTGTTAAAACAGGTTGTGTTGAACTTCTCGGTCAAACCTACTATCATTCGCTGGCAAGTTTGTATCCAAAAAAGGAGGAGTTTATAGAGCAAGTTAAAATGCACTTAGAAGTCATGAAAGAGCTTTTAGGTTATTCGCCTAAGGTCTTCGAGAACACTGAACTATTGTACAACAATGGCATAGCAAAAGTCGCTGAAGAGCTTGGCTACAAGGGGATCATAACCGAGGGTATAGAAAGAGTACTGCAGGAAAAGTCGCCTAATTACGTGTACAAGCCAAAAGGATGTCAAAGCATAAAGCTTTTATTGCGCAACTATAAATTGACGGATGATGTAGGCTTCAGGTTTTCTGCAAGATGGTGGAGTGAGTGGCCTCTAACTGCCGATAAGTACGCCAGTTGGTTGGCGGCAACTCCTGGGCAATGTATAGTAATTTTTCCAGATTATGAAACATTCGGTGAGCATCACTGGCCAGAAACAGGCATCCATGACTTCCTCAGGTGTTTGCCGCAGAAAATTCTAGAGTGGCCGCATCTGGACATGGCCACTCCTTCAGAGGTTATAGAGAAGCACTCTCCAGTCGGGGAATTAGATGTACCGGAGCATGATTTTATCTCTTGGGCTGACGTAGAAAGAAATACAAGCTGTTGGCTTGGGAACGTCATGCAGTGGGCCTACTTCACGTCCGTAAAGCGTCTAGAACCAATAGTTAAGGAGGCTGAGGACGAAGCACTCCTGAGAATATGGAGATATTTACAAACGAGCGACCATATGTATTATATGTTCACCGGCGGAGGTGGTCCTGGCGAAGTCCACTCCTACTTTAGTCCATTTTCATCACCATTTGAGGCGTACATAAACTCTCAGGCTGTAATATTTGATTTTGAAAACCGCGTTAGGCTTTTTACCGTGGCGGCGAATGAGCCTTTCCTGTTCTATAACGGCGAGGGTGATCAGAACTATCTCGGTTTAACTACATGGAGTTTAAAGGGATTTTTGAGAGTTATACGCCATGTTCCTTTGGATTCCCTGGTTTTTCACAGCATCCGTGGAGACTTCGAGAAATGGGCTGAAAGCTCACTTAAAGATAAAAAATTAGCTGAGAAGTTAAAGGAAATTAGGTTATCCAATCTTAATGGACGACAGCTTAGAAGAGCGCTTGTTAAGACGGTTAACCAGAGGCTAAAGCAACTGACAAGCCAAATCCGATTTACAACCCAATACTTTTAAGGCGCGTAACTAAGTTAATGGGTGTTATGGTGAGCATTGTTGAGGGAGGATCTTCCAGCTTCAGAGAAGATTCTGCAGATTCTTCACAACCTATGCGCCATAGCCCCTAATCTTGCGAGAAGAAGCGAGGAACTGGCAAGTTTCCTCCAAATGGATAAGTCAGAGGTTGAGCGCATCCTTGAAGAATATGGATACGAAGGATACGTGGAGAGTTTCGCAAATCATGAAGGAAATAAATGCTACTACCTCACCGGAAAGGGAATAATCAAGGTCTGTGCGCTTTTTACATAAACTGGCGATAAGCAATGCGTGTTGTAATCTTTTCATGGGAATATCCGCCAAGAATCGTGGGAAAACTTGCAGATTACGTCGCTGAATTAGCCTCACTTCTCGTAAAAAATGATGTTGAAACACATGTAATAACCTACCACGAATATGCTACTGGTAAGTTTGTTGAAGGCGACGTCTTAATCCATAGAGTTACAAACCCCGTGAGGACTCATATAAGCATCCTCACGTGGGTCCTGACGTTAAATCAGGAGATCGAGAGAGTTGCAGCCAGCATATACTATCAGACAGGTGGAGGCGTTGATTTAATGGACGTGCAAGATTGGCATTTCATACCTGCAGCAGTAACCCTTAAAAAAGCCTTAAACATGCCTTTCATATATTCTGTTGAAAGTTTTGAGGATCACCGTGCTCCAGGAGCTAATATGCCCCTTAACATGGCCATAAAGAGTATCGAGTGGCTAGGCACTTACGAAGCGCATAAAATTATCGTAAAGTCCGAGTGGATGGCTGAAGAAGCAAAACGAATATACAAAGTTCCTGAAGATAAGATCATAGTTACAAAGCCAACAACAACCGGATGGATCCGGAGAATACTTAAAACCTACAGGAACACCGCCGATAAGGGGGCATCCATTGCCTTCTAAAATCAAGGTTATGATGCTGACATGGGAGTTTCCCCCTCGGGTAATAGGGGGTATATCTCCTCACGTATATTACTTGTCAAAAAATCTAACGAAAAACGGTGTGAAGATATATGTTGTAACCTGCGATTTTCCGGGCGCTGCTCCATACGAAAAAATTAATGGTATTGAGATTTTCAGAGTGGACTCTTACAAGAATCCCTCACCAGACTTTGCAAGCTGGGTCTACCTTATGAATATGAACATGCAAAAGGAAGCTGCAACAATAGTCAAAAACATCGGCGGGATAGATCTTTTTCATGCCCATGACTGGCTTGTAGCTAACGCAGGAATAGGTTTAAAACATGTTTTTAGAAAACCCCTTATAGCCACTATACATTCAACTGAAATTGGCAGGCGAGGAGGTCTGCATTCAGATTACGAGAGAATGATTCATGAGACAGAATCTTGGCTAACTTATGAGGCTTGGAAGGTCATATGCTGCAGTAATTATATGCTTTCACATGTCAAGGAGATTTTCAACCTTCCGTTAGACAAGCTTATAATGATACCTAACGGCGTAGAAACAGAAGATTATGATAAGTACTCAGATAATGAGATGAGCAAACTAAGATGTAAATTCGCTCTTCCAGAAGAAAAAATAGTTCTTTTCGTTGGCAGACTTGTCTATGAAAAAGGTGTACACGTGCTTGTTAATGCAATACCCAAGATTTTAGAGAAGGTCAATGCAAAATTCATCATAGTTGGAAATGGCTATATGAAAGACAACCTACTCAGTTTAGTTAAAAGTATGGGGATATCGCATAAGGTTCTTTTCACGGGCTTCCTTGACGAAGAAACCTTAAGGAAACTGCAAAAATGCGCTGATGTATCTGTAGTTCCCTCTCTCTTTGAGCCATTCGGAATAGTTGCTTTAGAAGCAATGGCGGCGAAAAGTCCCCTCGTGGCCTCTGACACAGGAGGGTTGTCTGAAATAGTTGAACATGACATCACCGGTGTTAAAGTTCACCCAAATGATCCAGATTCCCTTACAAAAGGCATTACAAAGGTTCTCCTTAACGAAGAATATGCCCGCCGACTCAGAGAAAACGCCTATAGAAAAGTAAAGGAGAAATTCAACTGGCATAAGATAAGCCAGAGTACCAAGGAGCTCTATTCACAAGTATTGGACGAATTCTCAAAAACTTTCTGGAGTTAGGGTTTCTCATTTTTTAAATTAACAATTTATTATTATTACGTATTATTATTACGTAGCCCCTACATTTCGCCGCCTACGACTTTAACGTTTTCTATAAGGACCCATGGTGCAACAAGTTGTCCAACTTTTC
>JAWCTJ010000005.1:0-33381 GCA_038868255.1 Bathyarchaeia archaeon | reverse complement strand
GTTGAGATGCGTGGCTTTTTGAGCTTTCGCTTCTGCATCCACCTGGTTTATGGCTTCGACAGTTAATTCCACCGGAAGCCTCACTACTTCTGCTCCCAGAACCTTCAGGTATGTGTCGCTGGACTTTTGTATGGGCTTAGGAATAAAGAGCTTGGTTTTAACCTTAAGCATGTTCGCTATGGAGGTTATGGCTATGCCTGTGTTGGTTGAGGTTGCCTCATAAATGGCTTCCTTTAGTTCACCCCTCTCAATGGCGTCGGCTATCATTGCCCATCCAACTCTATCTTTCACACTGTTGCTGAAGGGATTATATCCTTCAAGCTTAGCCCAAACACTTCGCTTTTCAGTTGACAGGGAATTCAACTTAACTAAGGGTGTAGGCCACGATCCACACAGGAGTTCTAAAGTGCTGCCGTAAACTCTGAGAGCCCTAGAATCACCTACCTTGCTTGATTTTTGCAGATCGCTTAATGGAACGCTGATTTTTAGTGGTTTAACTTCTACTTCGAAGCTGTTCGAAGGCAGTTTAGGCCCTTTAATCCCGGCGGTTAAGATATCTTCCTTGGTCAGCTGCTTCGAACATAACTTCGATTTTATCTCCACTTCCTCAATGCGCACTTTCAGTGCCGGAGCCTTTTCTGCTGTCAGCAAATCAAGTGCTTGGAAAACCTCGTAGCCCGCCAACAGCACATTTGTTTTCTCATCTATTATAATCGGGGTGTCCACCACTCCTGTGCTTAGAAATCTTGCATAGTATGGCAAAGCATCCCTCAAGTCTACGAGCATTGCGCTTTTCACATTTTCCATGCTAATGTGGGTAATTCCATTTTTCAGTGCTGAGAGTGGAAGATTCACCGTTTCCTCTATTTTTGAAATATGCAATAATACATGTCCCTCCCTTATCATGTGCTTTGACGTTTTTGGCGGAAGCCTCTTACCGCTCAGTCCCGCTTCAATCACATCTCTTTTTGTAAGGCTTCTGCTCCCGTCCCAACATTGAACAACAACTTCAGGCGAGTTATAATCAACATAAACAACCGGAATCACCTTGCATCCTAAAAATTTAAGCGCAGCGTGACGATGCTCCCCGTCAAGGATCACATTAGTATTTCTATCCACAACTATTGCTTGCCTAAAAACCCCATCAGCCAGCAATTCATTCAAAATCCTCTTCAAAATTTCTTGGCTTACATCCTCATGGGGTAAGAGCTTATCCAAGTCAACGATATGCACATTTGGTAGGTTGGCATGGTTTCCAGACAACTCGACACCGTTGAAGAAAAATTAACGCCGTTAAAAATATATAAAGTTGCCGCCAAAATACTTAAGGAGCAAAATGAAACCCCCATGCGTAGTCGTAGTCAAATATCTTCTGCCAGCTATAAGGCTGCTCGTCACCAAGGAACTAGTGGAGAAGTATAAACTACGTAAAATTGAGGTTTCTGAAAGAATGGAGTTAACACCCGCCGCAATAACTCAATACTTCAAAGGGGAGAGAGGAACCATCATAGTTCAAGAAATAACCCAATCCAAGGAAACCATGGAGCTAGTCTCGGAGCTTGCAGAGTTATTAGCAAAGACGAATGACGTACCTGCTGATCACATTATAGAGAAGATATGCAAAATCTGCTCAAGCATACGATATGAAAAGGTTATATGTAAGCTTCATCAAAAGGACATGCCTGGCCTCGAAGAGTGCAAATGCCCTGCATGCCAACCCTAAACCAAAACCTGTTTAACTTCCGAATGCAGCACAGACAGTTTTCCAGACTTAACAGCCTGGGTACCTGTACTAACCCTAACCACTTTGGCTTTAACATGTAACTCGCGGATAGCTTTCTTTGCTTCTCTTTTTGTTCCGTAGGTATGCTCAAGCTCTATCCATGGAAGGGATTCATCAACCTTCACCCATATAGCGTACAATTTTCTCCACCACGCTGAATCAAGGTTTTGATTCAGCATAATTAAAACAATTGTGAATTCTGAGTATGAATTCCAGCTAATGCTGGAAAATTAATTAAGGAAGTTCATCAACTATCTTAGGCTTAAGCGTAGATAATCCGGTTGCAGGGAGAATCAGTAATGGATGGTGACATAGAAGGCGAAGATAATGAACCCAACCAACAGCGCCAGTATATACTTGGGAACGTTTTCTGCATCACTAGCTATCCTAGGCCATAGAGTTTTTAATCGAAATACATATTTCTCAACGATTTACCGCTTCACTTTGCATTCATTTCCAGCGCATATAGAGCGCATGGAGGGTTCTCCATGAGCTTAAGCGGTAAAAGTTTTGGCGGTGCTTTAAAGCAGGCTTTAATGGCTTATGTATTTAACATATTCGGAATAGCCGCCGGAACCATTATTGCATATAGCACAGGACTCTTCGAAGAAGCTCCATGGGCTGTGGTGATTTACCCACCTATCCTTAGCGCAAGAGGAGTAATAGGCGGATTGTTCTGCGGCCGCCTAAGCACTGCATTACACCTTGGAACGATTCAAGCACGATTTTTCGGAAACACAAGAACATTCTACATCCTTTTCCACGCAATAGTCGTAATGACTTTAGAGGCAAGCCTCCTAATGGGTCTCGTGGCAATTCTATTTAGAGGAATTTACGAGGGCATATCCGCCCCTCTGTTTCTTGATATGCTATGCCTCGTAGTAGCAACGATGGCCCTCGCGTTGATCATAATCACGCCATTAACACTCACAGTTTCCTTTATTTCATTCAAGCGTGGACTAGACCCTGACATAATTCTCTACCCGATAGAATCCACAATCGCCGACCTCCTCATAACAACAGTTTACATTTCATTACTCAGCTTCCTGCTCGCGGAGAACCTGATTGCAAGACCGCTCATAATCACGCTAAGCCTACTTTCAGTTCTAATAGCAACCTACCTGTTCACCAAGAATAAACATGAAACTGAATTCATAAAAACCCTCAAAGAGTCGCTGTTAACAATAGTAATCGTTTCATTCATAATCAACATCGCTGGCGCCACACTTGGCAAAGTTGACGAGATCATACGTCAAAGAGAAGAGGTGTACCGCACTTATCCCATCTATGTAGTTTATCCTGCGTTGATAGACACCATAGGCGATGTGGGATCCGTCGTTGGGTCAACAGCCACAACAAAACTTGCCCTTGGAACACTTAAGCCGAGCTTTGCATCCATAAAACAACACTTAACAGAAGTTACAAGTGCCTGGGCAGCTTCCCTCATCATGTTCTTCATATATTCATTTCTAGCGCTCATCATACGGGGTATTCTGACGCCGCTGAACATTATAAAATTCACAGCCCTTCTATTGACGGCAAATATCATAGCAGCTATCTTCATAATATCAATCGCCTACTCAACTGCCATAGTAACTTACAAGCGTGGACTGGACCCTGACAACTTCGACATACCGTTAGAAAGTTCCTCAGCGGACAGCATAACTACACTATCACTTCTCGTAGCACTCCTTTTATGGACCACAACTTAAGGAAAATCGCCCAGCCTAGAAGGGGTAGGTTTAAAATATGTGCTTGTTTAATCTTTTAATGGAGAGCCTTAGAGGCTATGCCACCATTTGAAAAGGTTGAATATAGACCCATACCCGTCAGAGAACTTCTATTAGAGATGAAAAACCTCTCAGAACTTATGATTGACCTGGCATATTCCGCTGCACTATTTAATGACAAGGAGCTTGCAGAAGAGGTTCTTGAGCTTGAGAAACAGGTGGACAACTTAACATATCTTCTACACATCATGAATATGGTTGCGGCCAGAGATGCGAAGGACGCGGAGTCCCTTGTAGGCGTATCTGTAGTGGCATCCGCAGCTGACAAAATCTCAGATGCTGCAGCAGACATCGCCGCCATCGTCACCCGCGACATTGGAGTTCACTTCTTAGCAAGCCAAATTTTCGAAAGGGTGGAAAAACGTCTAGTCAGAGCGAGGGTGCATGAAAAGTCCATTATTGTGGATAAAACCATAGAAGAGCTTGATCTAGCTCCAAGAATGGGCATAGATATCCTCGCTATACTCAGAGGCAAAAATTGGATAATCAACCCAGGGAGAGATGAGAAGATCCACGTTGGAGACGTCCTAATAGTTAGAGGTGCACCTGAAGGCCTGAAAGAATTCAAGGAGATAAGCGAGGGAATCCGTGAAAAATGGGAGGGTTAGTGATGACTGGAAATGTGGAATCCAATTTCGACTTAATAGTTGAGAAACTCGCCGAACTTAAGGATACGTCGGAGCTTATGATTGACCTGGCATATTCTGCGTTATTGCTTAACAGCAAGGAACTCGCTGAGGAGGTTCAAAGACTCGAGGAGTACGTGGATGAACTGCACACCAGGTTCGAGCTGCTTGTGCTTTCCAGCGGCTTCAAGAAGGAAGATGCCAAAGGTCTACTGGGGCTGATTAGACTCGGCGTGGCTGCTGAGAAGATTTCCGACGCAGCTGCACAGATCGCGGAGGTGGTGCTGCGAGGCATAGAACCTCACCAAGTTTTAAAGATCACCATAGAAGAGGCTGAAGAAACAATTATTTACACACCTGTAACCATGGACTCTGCGCTGGTGGGCAAAACCCTGCGGGAGGCAAAAATTCCTGAAAAAACTGGGATGTGGATTTTGGCAATAAAACGCAACGACAAATGTATTCGCCCTAGGCCTGACTCCAAGATACAGGGCGGAGATATCCTCATAGCATCAGGCTATGCTGAAGGCGCTGAGGATTTAAGAGAATTAGCGGCACCAGGCATCAGCGATTCAGATTAAAAGAGCCAGCATTTTAGAATAGTAAATCATAAAAGGGTTTAAAGAAAAAGGAAGGAAAACCTTTTCCGCTGTATCCCAAAGGGCGGTCTCGAACCTCTAGAGGGCTGGTTTTCCTACTTTTTAGGTTCTTTCCGTTTACTTACTTTAGATCCCTCAGCCGGTGAGGGTGAAGGAGGTGTTTCCTCCTTTGCCTCTTCCTTCTTTTCTTCCTCTTCAAGTTCCTTGGTTATTTCCTCGATGGGTTTGGGCGGTGGCGTTGTAGCCATGGTCCAACCTATCCATGCACCTATAGCCATAACTGCCACAAATGCTAGAAATACTGGAACAGCCACAATCCAGAATTGAACAACGCTTGCATCCTTTGCCCATCCGAGATCCACCATCCAGCTAGGGTAAAACAGCGTCACAACGTAGAAGATGGCCAGTGCAACACAGATTATGAATATTAGACCGCCTATTGATTGATCCTTACTAACCATTTATGTGCACCACACAAAGCCTTGTTAATGTTATAATGTCCATTTAAAGTTTATTATCACTGTTATGTTGTGCCCATCTCCCAACTTGTCAAATACTTTTTCTGCTCCTCCGTTAGCTTGTCAATTTTCACGTTCATGGCTTCAAGCTTCAACCTGGCAACTTCCTCATCTATCTCCCTTGGTACATTGTAGACCTTTGGCGGCAACTTCTCCCTTTTAACAAGGTATTCCACACTTAAGGCTTGATTTGAAAAGGACATATCCATAACTTCAGATGGGTGTCCTTCTGCAGCGGCGAGGTTTACAAGTCTTCCCTCTGCAAGCAAGTACAGTTTTTTGCCATTTTTAAGCTTGAACTCCTCAAGATTAGGTCTTAATGTTCTTTTCGATGCTGATAATTCCTCAAGGTCTTTAAGGCTTATTTCCACGTTGAAGTGGCCACTGTTAGCCAGTATAGCACCGTCCTTCATCTTTTCCATATGTTCCCTTCTGATAACGTTTAGATTGCCTGTGGTGGTTACGAATATATCGCCTACCTTAGAAGCTTCACTTATAGGCATAACTGTAAATCCGTCCATAACGGCCTCTAAGGCTCTTAAGGGATTTACTTCAGTCACTATCACATTAGCGCCCATTCCTCGGGCTCTCATGGCCGTGCCTCTTCCACACCATCCGTAGCCGCATACTACGAAATTCTTGCCTGCAATAAGTATGTTGGTCGCCCTTAAGATACCGTCTATTGTGCTTTGTCCAGTGCCGTACCTGTTGTCAAAAAGATACTTGGTGTAGGCGTCATTTACGGCTATTATGGGATATCTAAGTTCTCCCGATCTTTCCATTGACCTCAGCCGCAGAACTCCCGTTGTTGTTTCCTCCGTTCCACCCTTAACGTTGGAAAGAGCTTCTTTTCTCTTGCCGTGCAGGGTTGATACAAGGTCCGCACCGTCATCCAGCGTCACCACGGGCTTATGATCTATAACCCTTTCAATACACCAGTAATATTCGTCTGTAGATTGGCCTCTCCATGCATATACATTCACGCCTTCCACTGCTAGTGCAGCGGCCACATCGTCTTGTGTTGAAAGGGGGTTAGATCCGCAGAGGGCTACGTTGGCTCCCCCTTCCATAAGCACTTCAACAAGCACCGCTGTCTCTTTAGTTACATGTAAACACGCACCTATTACTATGCCCCTTAATGGTTTTTCCTCGCTGAATCTTCGCCTTATCTGGTTCAGCACTGGCATGTGCTGTAAAGCCCATTCTATCTGTAACTGACCCTTTTCCGCTAGGTTTTCATCCTTAACCTTGAACTCCATAAAGCTAACCTTCCTTCAAGCCAATTCTTATGATTAACTATTTAACGTTGTGCCTTCACCTTTTCCAGAAGTTTATTTTTAGTCTTTTCAGCTTCCTCTATGACCTTCTCAACATTTAATGTTGTTAGCTTCCTATTTTCCATGACGATTCTGCCATTAATTATAACTGTTTCAACATCTTCCGGCCGGGCAGCATAGACTAGGTGACTTACCTCATTATGGACAGGCCTTAGATGAGGCTTAGATAGATCCACAATAATTACATCTGCCTTTTTACCCACTTCTATGGAGCCAATTTCGTTATTCCAACACAGGGCTTCAGCCCCTCCTAACGTCGCCATTTTCAGAACCTGCCAGGCAGTGATGGCAGTGGGGTTCTGGTTCACTCCTTTATGAAGCAGCGCAGTAACTTTCATAGTTTGAAACATATCCGCCGTGTTATTTGAGCATGGGCTATCAGTTCCCAGTGAAACAGTTAAACCTTTTTCAAGCATCCGCGGAACAGGACTTATTCCTGAAGCCAATTTAAGGTTCGAAATTGGGTTGTGGGAGATTTTAACCCCCCGAGCTTTCGATATATCCATGTCTTTCTCATTGAAAGCTACGCAATGAGCGGCTATTACGCGATCATCTAGAACACCAAGGGAGTCCAAGTACGTCATCACGCTATCCTTCACTTCCACATTGAAAATTCTGCGGATTTTTTCATGTTCGTCATATGTCTCCGCCACGTGGATATGCCATATGATAGGTGACTTTTCCGAGCCGTATCTTTCATTTAAATCCGCGCAAACGTTCTTTAACTCTCTCATGTAGTCAGGATCCACCGTGTATGGAGCATGAGGATCCACACTTGCCCTTATAAGTCCCTTTGCTCCACAGTGCCAGTTCCGCGCCAAATCCTCTAGAGCTTTTTTATCGTCATCTTTTCGCCAGGAGAAGCAAACATGCCCCACCACCCCTCTAAGCCCTGCATCGGCAAAGGCTTTCGCCTCATTTTCCTCAGGCGTGTAATGATACATGGTGTTGACCGTGGTTGTTCCGCCCATAATGGATTCTACAGCCGTAAGCAAAGCTCCAACATAAATGTCATGAGATGTCATGTGTCCTTCCACAGGCCATATCCACTTCTCAAGCCATTCTTGGAGAGGAAGATCATCTGCATATCCTCTGAGAAGACTCATGGCTGCATGCTGATGGGTATTTACCAGACCAGGCATCACAATTTTTCCCCTAGCATCTATCCTTTCATAGGTGCCCGCGTGGCGCCTCTTAACATCATGAATCTTTCCAACATCCACTATGACACCATCTTCTATTACAACAGCGCCATCCCTAATTATCTCATTATTCCGCATGGTTACAACTGTTCCATTATAGATCATTAGCTCCATTCTCGGGCCTCCACTTCCTAAAATATAACTTGAGAAATATTAAAGAAAAATATGCTGAGCTTATAAACTATTGTCGTAGAACCGCAATCGCCATGATTACAAATTCTAGAAAAGCTATTGTAAAGAAGACTGTAAAGACAGGAGCTGGTGCTAGAAAGAGGGCTATGGACGCTGCAACTATGGGAGCCAGCGCCATCAACACTCCGGGTAATAGAATGCGAAGGAAAGTTCCAAGTCTAGCGTATACATTTCCCATTGCGAATCCCTCATTCCATAACTTCTTAATAAATATTGAAAGCACGAGCATGCCCGCAGCTGCAACTGAAAAAATGTGTGCTGCACCGAAGGTTAGAATTAAACTGAAATCTTTCCTTAAAAAGACAGCGGCAAGAAGCAGAACGAAAAGTGACATAGCATAAGTAAGCGTTGTAACCACAGCCTTAGCAACTATCATAGTTCGTCTTCTAAGCGGAAGGCTCCGGGTATAGGATGAAGCCAACCCCTCTATAGCCAACAGCGTAGGTGGAAGCATAAGGCTTACGAAGGACATGCCGAAAAGCATTCCAAGGGCAACGTTTAAACCTATGTAGCTTATAGATAAAAACGAAAACACTAAAACTACAGTTTGTATGACTGGCAGCAGGAATAAACTTGCATAAGCTGGCGATCTTGAGGCTATTCGAAGATCTTTTCGAATAATACCCAGCCAGGATCCGGTGGGTTGGATATTTACTTCCAGAATCTGATCCTGCACTGCAGCCTTTTCCTCCGCCTCGCTTACAACCCTTCTAATCGAAGTGCCTATTTGCATAAGGCAATAAGCTCCAAGGATAACGTAGCCAATGGAGGCGGCGGCAGAAAGTACAATAGTAAGATGGTTAAGCTTGCCTGGAAAAGTGAAATTTAACATCAGAAGGCTGAATGAGAAGGGGTAGATTAAGGCTATATAGTTTGCAGCCTGCAGTGTTTGTGCTATTGATGCGAAGGCCGAAGCGATCTGTCCAGCGAGGTTTATTACGAGATATACACCTAACGTAGGTAGAATCCAAACTATTAGAAAAATAAATCTTAAAAGGGTGCTTGCTTTTGATCTTCCGCCGCCTCTTAAAACCCTCCGGTAGAAAAATCTCGCTAAGCCTATAGTGAACGTTAAAGCGAAGACCTCAGTGACGACAATGCCGATGAGTGAGATGAAACTGCCAACTGCAGATCCGCTTTGAATGGCGTAAATTACTGGAAAAGCAACTAGCGCCACAAAGAGGGGTATATCAAAAATTCTTATGAAGGTTATGAGGGCTATATATGAGATTTCAAGTCTTGAAAGGGGAAGATAACCTAAAACGTCAAGGATCCTTGAAGATATAAAGGAAGTTGTAACCTGCAATCCCATTATGGCTATCAGAAAAAGCAAAGTTGCGAAGAAGGCTGTAGCACCGCCAGCCAAGGCGAACTCCTTTGAAGCCTCTACCCCGGGACCTGCAATTGGCGAGATAAATATGCTTAATCCGAAGGCAACTATGAAAATTGCGGTTAAAATTTTGCTGATCAGCGTGTTAGTCTCAGCTCTTTTTGCTATTTGCAAAATGTTCTGGTCTTTCTGCGGAAGTGATGCTCCTCCACGAAGGGCAAAAATTGATTGAAAGGAAACTTCCTTGTATATTTTCTGGGATACACGCCAAAGTTCCATAAACTTCAATAGGCTACGCCTCTTCTAGGGCCCTAATTACCTCATGTAAGCTTGTTTCTTGTTCAGTCACTTTCAGGAAAATGTCCTCTAGAGATCCCTCGGCGATTTTAACAAGTCTTCGAAGCTCATCAACTGTTCCTTCACCCACCAGCCTGCCCCGGTTTATTATGCCCACCTTTGTGCAGAGCTTCTCAGCAACTTCCATTATATGGGTTGAAAATATTACGGCGCCGCCGCGCTTCGCATGGTAACTTATCAATTCTTTAAGTATCTTTGAAGAACGAGCATCTAAACCCACCAGGGGTTCATCTAAGATCAGAAGCTTTGGCTCATGGATTAACGCTGCAATTACAGCAACCTTCTGCTTATTGCCCATTGATAGCGCTGCAATAGGCGTATCAAAATATTTCTTGACGTCGAAAGCATCAACAAGCTTTTCAAGTCTGGAGGCAACCATGCCTGCCTTTAACCCTCGAACTGAAGCTATGAACTCGAAAAATTCTCTCGGGGTAAGCGAATCAAACAGTACAACTTCCTCCGGAACATATCCTATCATGCTTTTAACGGTAACTTCATCCTCCAAGAGCGACTTCCCGTAAACCTGAATTCTACCTGAGTGCGGTGGAAGAACACCTACAAGTGCCTTTATAGTGCTTGTTTTGCCAGCTCCATTCGGCCCAAGCAAGCCATATATCTCGCCCGTGTTAACTGTGAAAGACAGATTATCAACAGCCATGAAGGACCCGTACTTTACGACGAGTCCCTCAACGACTACTGCAGTTTCTTGCACGTAAATTCCTCATCTTAACCATTCAATCACATACATGTTTAGTGAAATGTATTAAATGTTATTTCTTTTGACTAGTGATTTCATGTTGTAATTCGTTAGACTTATAACAAGTTTACACCCAATCATTTTTGTCTGTTCGAGAGGGAGATTTTGGGCTTGCGAAGATTTCGGGTTATAAAGCCTGAGATACGTGTACTGGGCGTCGATGACGGCTCATTTAAGCCCCGCTCGCGAGGATTCGTGCCCGTTGTAGGTGTAGTTTTTCGCGGTGGATATTGGCTTGACGGGGTAATGCACACAAGAGTTAGAGTTGACGGATTTGATGCCACCGAAAAAATTACATCCATGATCATTAGTTCGTCACATTACAAGCAGTTAAGAGTTATAATGCTTGATGGCATAACCCTCGCCGGGTTTAATATAGTAGATATTAAAAGACTTAACGAAAGTACACTTTTACCCGTTATAGCAGTTACTCGCGAAAAGCCGGACTTTAAGAAAATATACGAAGCCTTAAAGAATTTGCCTGAAACCGAGAAAAGATGGCAAGCAGTCCTTAACGCTGGAGAAGTTTATGAGATGTCTGTTGGAGAAAAAGGCGAGAAGATTTACATGCAAATCTCAGGCGTACCTAGGGAGGATGCCGAAAAGATTATTCGCTTAACAGCTACACGAAGTCACATACCTGAGGCGCTTCGTGTAGCTCATCTAATAGCCTCGGGGCTTAATGCTCTGCGGCGGAAATCATAATTAAAACATGAAAAAGTTTAAAAGAGACTAAGATAAGGGATAACAGACGAAGAGTGGAGCGAACTAATGGAATTCTGTCCTAAGTGCGGAACAAGGCTAGTGCCGAAGAAGGGTAAAAGCGGGCAGAAGGAAGCTCTTTCAATGGTCTGCCCCAAATGCGGCTACAAGAAGAACATGGAGGCTGAGAAAGCATCTCCGAAGGTTGCAAAGGTTATTCAGCATAACCCGAAGAGGCTTGTAGCAGTTATAAGCGAAGAAGAACAGAAATTACGTACACTCCCAACAGTGCAGGTTGAATGTCCAAAATGCGGGAATAACCTTGCCTATGTCTGGCAGGTGCAGACAAGAGGGGCGGATGAGGCCTCAACCCAATTCTTAAGATGCACTCAATGCGGATACACCTTCAGGGAATATTCTTAAAGCTGTTTTATTCTAATTAAAATGTGATGCAGAATGCCTAATTATGTTCCCACAGGCTTCCCTGAACTTGACAATCGATTAAATGGGGGACTTGTTAAACCATCCTGTGTAGGAATTTGCGGCGAACATGCCACGCAGATATACCCTTTCTTGTTTAATCTTACACAAAATTTTCTGAAAGCTGGTTTAAGGGGATTATACGTTTGTCTAGACTCCTCAGCTGAAGACGTAAAATTTCACATGAAAAGTTTGGGAATAAACCTGGAGCATTATGAAAGTGATTACAGCATATTTTACCTTGACTTCTTCACTGAAAGCCAGAAAGCCCTTATGGAGCAGGCAAAAATTGGGATTTTAGAATATGATCCTGAAGAGGCCTTCAAAGCCATAGCTCAATTTCTAGACTGGATTAAAGAGGGTTTTCTGATCATAGACTCGATATCCACGTTAACGCTTAACATGGATCCGAGAAAAGCCTATGAGTTAACAAGGGCTCTTAAGCTTTTGACACGCCCATTCAACCTTATAACCCTAGGAGTAATGTATCCCTCCTCGCTGGACCCGAAGGTTTTCAGCGCCCTTTGCTCGAACGCAGATGGACAATTTATAATAGACAAGGAAACCCTTCGCATAGGGCACATCCTCGGTGTTCCTGTTAATGGCGAAATTTTCCTCATCACGAAGGATCAGCATGGCAAGATATATCTGAAGCCAGCTCTGCCTCGGGAGATAAGCCGGGACATGATGCTTGAGGTTTTAAACATCTTCGCCAAAACGAACTCTGTGAGTGTTAATCCCCTATTAACGTTGGAGATGCCTTGGAGCAACGCTGACGCCCAAGACTTGATATTCACCATGGAAAAGCTCAGGGAAGCAGATGTTCTCAGCTCAAAAGCGCATTGCTCATCCTTATCATGCCCATACTGCGGATCGTATAGGGCGCATTTCCACCTTAAATGTCCCCAATGTGAAAGCTTACTGTTCGATAAAGGCGAGGCGATTGAGCATTTCAACTGCGGACACATAGATTTCCAGAGAAACTTCGAGCGTGATGGAGAGCTGGAGTGCCCTAAATGTCGAAAGAAGCTTAGACTCGTAGGTGTTGATTATAGGAAGATACATTCACTATACAAGTGCTCTAATGGCCACATTTTCTCAAGTCCCATGATAAGATTCACATGCACCAAATGCCACAGATCCTTCAGTCTGGAAGAAGCACATATGACCCCGCAGCATACTTACGAGCTAACTGAACATGGAAGAGATCAGCTTCAGAAAATTAAAGCCCAAAGATCCTATGCATAAATAATTCACCATCCTGTCCTTTTCTTTAAAGCCCACCTAACATAGGCCTCGAGCCTCACGAGCGCATATAATGGACGGTAAAATATCACCATAAGGGGCGTAAGGTACACCCTCTTTAGGTCCTGTTTCCGCGGTGAAAGAAGCCCTGCAGTAAACGCTAGGAACAACTCCAGCAGCAAGTAAATTATGATGCTTAGGATAAGGACATATAAGGTCGTCTGTTTAAAGATGACGGAAATAAACGCCAGCCACAACACTCGTATAAAGAGTAGGATGACATCCATAAAGAGCATGTCATAAACAGCCAGCACAAATCTCAACTCGAAGGTTTCCTTCAGGAAAACGTTCCTATGCTTCCAAAGAGTCTCCGCCTGCCCTATGGTCCACCTAAGCCTCTGTCGCCTCCAGTCCCGCCACCGTTCAGGCACAAAGGTCCATGCAACGGCGTTTTCAGCGAAGAAAAGTCTCCTGCCAAGTTTTCGCATTTTAACAGTTATGTCAAAATCCTCGGTGATTGTGTCCTTGTCGTATCTTCCCAGCGAATCCACATATTTTTTCCAGAAGGCCCCGAAGGCTCCGGAAATTATCAGCAGTGTTCCAACGATCGAGTTGAAGCGTCTGCCAAGTTCAAGCGACAGCAGATACTCATAGGCTTGAAGCCTAACCAGCAGGTTGTTTTTTCCATGCTCTCCACGCATCACCCTGACATTTCCGGATACTGCTGAAATCCTCGGGTTGGAAAGCGGCTTAACAGCCTCCTTTATAGCCTGGCGCTCCAGCATGGTGTCCGCGTCAACCGTGACGATCACATCACCTGTAGCGTACATTAAACCATGATTTAAAGCTCCAGCCTTCGATCCACTGGCCACATCCCTGCGTAAAAGCTTTATCAGACCCTTTTCCGCGTAGGGATAAGCCAGCTGATATGTTCTGTCCGTTGATCCATCATCAACTACGACTATCTCCTTATTCGGATAGTCTGTCTCCAACGCGGATTCGATAGCCCGCACAATGACCTTTTCCTCGTTATGGGCGGGAATTATTATGGAAACTTTAGGCGTGAAGTATGCGGGATAGCGCACCCTGCGAATTCTCGAGTATATCGCATGGGATCCTATAACCGCCACCTTCAACAGGGTGCGGAGGAAATCAACTATTAAAAGTGGCCAAAAAATTAGTATAAAATCAACCCATGTCAGGCTACTTGCCCATTCCAGAAAGCCTCCGAGGAAGGAGCCAAGCAACTGTGAAATCAAAGCCAGTTTCACAAAATAAAATTGACCGTTAACGTTAAAAATTTCTCGTATCCAACAAGCAGCACCAATTTTTTATAGCACAAAAACATTATCGAGTAGAAAGGATAGATAGGTGAGCGGCATGTTTAAGCTTAAAGTTTCGAATGCTAAGCTTCTGAGGGACCTAGTTTCAGCCATATCCATTCTTGTAGATGAGGCTACTTTCCACATAACTCCCGAAGAAGGTTTAGGGCTCCGAGCTATGGATCCCTCCCGCGTGGCCATGGTGGACTTTGAATGGCCTAAAACAGTTTTTGAAGAGTTCATCTGCACCGAGCCTACTAAGATGTGCATAAACCTGGGTGAGCTGCTTAAGCTCATTAAAAGAACGGGAAAGGATGAGGAAATAGAGCTCTCCATAGATGAGAAAACCGGGAAACTTCGAGTCAATATAACGGGCGCATATGTCCGAAGCTTCACCATGCCCCTTCTTGAAGCCTCCGAGGAGACTGTTCCAACACCGAAAATACCCTTTAACGTGAGGGCTAAAGCGACAACCGACGGACTACAGGGAGCAATAGAGGAAGCCGGGCTTGTAAGCGATCATGTTCGCATAGAAGCTGACCCGGAGAAGCTAGTTCTGCAAGCAGCGGGAGACATCATGGGAGCAACGATAACATTTCAAAAGGGCAGCAACGTGTTACTGGATCTTGAGGTTAAAGAACCCTCAAAAGCCACTTTCAGCCTGAACTACCTTTCCGAGATAATTAAGGCGGCCTCCGCAACCTCCGAAATCGTAACCCTTGAGTTCTCAACTGACATGCCTATAAAACTAGATTTCCACCAGGCAGCAGGCGGAAAACTGGCTTACTACCTTGCCCCGAGGATTGAGTCCGCCTAAGCGGGGAAAATGCTGCCCTCAACAATAAAATTTACGAAGAGCGACCTTGCAAGATACCCCTTTCTTAAAGAGTCAGCGGAATACGTGAAAACCTTAGATATCAAGGTTGATGACCTCCAAAGTCCTGAATTTTCACGAATTCTTGACAGGGCGAGAGAACGTGTGGAAGAGGCTATTCTTTACACGCTGGTCAGCCGAAAGCTCCAGAATGAGGAGATAGAGATCCTCTCCTTCCCTGTGGCGATAATGCTTACTGTCGCCACTAAAAATAATTTCATAAAGAAGAGGTACGCCCTTGCAGAGGCTAAGCAGGCTTATCTTGAAATGAAATCTGAATCCAAAGAGAAGATCATGGCCATTGCAAGAAACTTCAACTGGAAGATATTGCAGGCATCAGAACATGAAGCCCCCTACGCATTCAAGGTTCACTTCGCAGACTACCTTAGGAATGCAGTTCACCTGCGCGATAAGAAATGGAAACTTGTGAATCGCCTCATGACCAGTGGAAACGTCTACCTGACGAAAAGCGAAACTGCAAGGCTGCTGAGCGAGGAGGTTAGACGGCATATAGAACGCCGTGCAGAAGGGGCAGAAGTTCCGAAAATGCCGCAGTTCATAACTGACACTGCTCAGAAACTCTCCATGTTAACCGTTGAAAAAATTGGAAAAACCGAGATGGAGGGAATACCTAAAACCGTAGTGGTTGAGGCTTTTCCACCATGCGTCAGCGCCCTTTACGAGGCTGTCTCAGCAGGGCGCCACATGTCCCATATAGGCCGCTTCACACTCACATCTTTCCTCGTAAACGTTGGGATGCCAACGGACGCAATAATCAACCTCTTCAGGAATGCTTCAGATTTTAATGAAAGACTTACAAGGTACCAAGTAGAGCATATCGCAGGAGAAAGGGGTTCCCGAACTAAATATAAACCGCCAAAATGCGAGCTGCTTAAGACACATGGATTATGCATAAATCCAAACGACATATGCGTGAGGATTAACCATCCACTGGCATATTATATGAGGCGGGGAACTGATGCAAAGCAATATAAAAAGCGATAAGCTTGATATGTGCTTCTCTACCTGAATTTTTAAGTTTGCAGACCTCTTATCTATTTTAGGCATTTCATTGTCTTTGGAAGTGGCTGAGCTATGAAAGCTAGATGGATAATTATAATTTCCCTTATAGCCACACTGTTTGTCGCGCTTTTGCTTTCTTCATATTCAGGAGATAAAGAGGTGGCAAAAAATTTTTACATAGGTGTCACTTTCTGCGGGAATACATTTGCTGAATCCAAGCTTCTCATTGACCGGGTTAAGGATTACACGAACCTTTTTGTGGTTTTATCCGGGCCAGTAAGCTGTAATGAAACAGCTTTGACGGAAATATGTGAATACGCGGCTAACGCGGGGCTTCACCTTATAGTTTTCTTCGGAGATTTAGATTCACGTGTTCTTAAGATCAAAAATCTAGAGTGGCGTCTATCATGGATTAAGATGGCGAAGCAGAAGTGGGGTGATCAATTTTTAGGCGTTTACTATTACGACGAGCCAGGAGGGATATTTATTGACTATAAATGGAGTGAGCTCGAGCCGTTCGCCCAGAATTTACCCCGCAACCTAAGCTATGATATGGCGGCTAATAGTTATGTTAATCTTTTCCACATGGATAACGGCTTTAAGTTTCTCGAAGCTAATTGTATTGATGTCTTCGTATCTGATTATGCGCTTTACTGGTTTGATTACTTGGCGGGTTACGATGTTGTTCTTGCTCAGATAGGATGGAATCACACCTTCGCCAGGGACATCGCCCTAGTAAGAGGCGCAGCGACAGCTCAGAACAAAAGCTGGGGTATAATAATAACTTGGAAGTATAGGCATCCGCCGTATTTGGATACGGCAGAAAATATCTATATGCAAATGCTTGATGCATATAAATGCGGCGCCAAATACATACTCATTTTCAACTATGCCGATAACATGGAAAGCCCCTACGGCATCATGACAGAGGAGCATTTTGAAGCATTAAAGCGCTTCTGGAATGAAGTGGTTAAAGATCCAAAAGTGATTCACGGCTCAATAAAAGCGGAAGCTGCCATGGTTCTCCCTAAAAACTACGGATGGGGTATGCGGCATCCCAACGACAAAATATGGGGCTGGTGGGAGCCTGACGAGAAATCCCAACAAATATGGGAGCTCGCATGCGCCCTCCTTGAAAAATACGGTTTACACTTGGATATAACATATGACGATCAAAATTTTCCGATAAACAGCAAGTACCGGAACATCTATTACTGGAATCACTCTCCTTCATCAACTTGATAATCAGAACGTATAGAAGCCATAAACAAGATCATAAATAGCCAAACAGAATAACCAACATTTGTCGCCCTTCCACGCTCTTTTATACATTCATAAGGCAGAGTGGTAAATTAGTGCGGGGGGTGGGATTTGAACCCACGAACCCCTATGGGACAGCCGCTCTGCGAAATTCTGCTTTTTCTCCTCAGGGCTGCGCCTTTGACCTGGCTTGGCAACCCCCGCGCATATCGGTTACTTGTATTAATTTTTAGAGGTAAAATTAAGCTTTCCTTTGATCTAAAATGTTTTTAAATTTTGGATTAGAAATTTGTCATGAGATCTTAGGGATTTCAATTCTGGGATCTTCTTTAACCACGTTTAAGACCACGTTTGTAACGGTCCTTTTTATGTAGGGTATGGCTAGAAGTTTCTTTATAAAGTGGTTTAAGCCTTCGCGGTTCTTGAATCTAGCTACCACCGCTATGTCAAAGTCTCCTGTGATATCGTATACAGCCATAACATTGCTGAGTCCGGCAACTTCATTTTCAACCTCTACCAGATGCTTCCCCTCAGCCTGAATTAGTATTAGTGCGGTTAACTCATATCCTATCTTGGAAGCGTCTAGGAGTGCCGTGTAGCACTTAACTACACCCTGCTCTTCCAAGCTTTTTATTCTATTGTAAGCTGTCCCAACGGATATTCCGAGTTTAGATGCAATCTTGTTGTAGGATAGTCTCGAGTCCTCCTGAAGCAGACCTAGGATCTGTAGGTCCAGTTCATCTAGCGGGTGCCTGCTGTTTAGATTCGTTTCCATAGGGGCTCACATCCATTGAACGTTTATTCATTTTTTCATGCATATTATAAAAGATTTTCCATTAAATGGAAACACTTATATATTTTCATGAAGTAAAATGCTGAAATCGTTGAATAGGTGTTGATAGGATGACAGACGCGGCGGAAATAAAAAAGGCGATTGAACTGCTTAAGGCTAACAGAGTCAGGTGGATTCACTCGGCTTTCGTGGACATTAGAGGCATAATGCATGACATGATTGTACCTGCAAGGGAATACATTGAGGGAAACGCGTTTACAGCTGGACTCGGTTTCGACGGTTCTTCAGTAAGGGGTTTTAAGTCCATAGAGGAATCTGACATGACTCTCATGCCGGATCCGAAAACACTGGCGATAATCCCTTGGACTACGGAGGAGAAACAGAAAAGCGCCATAGTCCTAAGCGACGTTCATGAGGCCTACGGAGGCGGCCCATCAGAGGTGTGTCCAAGGGGTTATGTGGCAAAAAGAACCTTGAGAAATGTGGAGGAAATGGGTTACTCAGCCTTTTTTGCAGCTGAGTTGGAATACTTCCTTTTCTCATCAATTGATCCAACAAAGCTCGTTTGGGATCTTTGGGTTAGCCCAAAAGGCGGAGAAGGCGATTCATGGGGTGCGCCCAGAGTTGTTCCGCAGTCACCTGAGATCACTCCTGGAAACTTTGTGCTTAGGCCCAGAGAAGCCTATTTCAGACCCCCTCCAGAGGACACCACAATAGACTATCGCAATGAGGTTTCATCGGTTCTTGAGGATTATTTCGGCTTCAGGATTGAGAAACATCATCATGAGGTGGCCACCGCAGGCCAAATAGAAATAGATTTCGAATATGGACCCCTTGTTGAAACCGCTGACAAAGCCATATACTATAAATTCGTGGCGAAAAACGTGGCTAAAAAATACGGGCTAATAGCCACCTTCATGCCTAAACCTGTTTACCTGGATAACGCAAGTGGGATGCACACTCACCTATCTCTATGGCGCCACGGGAAAAACGTGATGTATGACGAAAACGACGATTACGCGGAGTTAAGCCAAACAGGCAGGTATTTCATAGGCGGGCTTCTAGAGCACGCTCGCGCCCTAACAGCAGTATGCTGTCCAACGATAAACTCCTACAAACGCTTAGTACCGGGGTTCGAAGCTCCCATATACGTTATGTGGTCCCGTAGAAACAGATCCGCATTAGTACGCATTCCAGTATACTACCGTGGACCCGAGTTCGCCCACCAGAAACGCGTAGAATATCGAGGCGCTGACCCATCATGCAACCCCTATCTGGCGTTCAGTTGCCTGCTAATGGCGGGAATGGACGGAGTAAAGCGTAAAATAGACCCGGGAGACCCTGTGGATGAGGACGTCTACAAGATGACCCCTGAGCGCCGCAAAGCCTTAGGAATACGTGAATTACCCACAACCCTGAAAGAAGCTCTGGAGGAAATGAAAAGCGACGAGATCATCCACCAAACGTTAGGAAGCCATATATTTGATTCATTCATAGAATATAAGACAAACGACTGGAATCAGTACTGTCTCTATGTGACACCTTGGGAGATAATGAAATATTTAGATTATTAGAAAATAATTATGGAGGAGAAAATTATGGTTAGAGCCTACATATTTATAAACACCAAACCAGGAACCTCGGAAGAAGTTGTTAAGAGGATAAGGAATAACGTAAAAGAGGTTGTACAGGCTGACTCAATCTATGGAAGGTTCGATGCCGTCATAATAATCGAAGCACCGAATCTTGAAAGCATAAATGAAATACTCTATAAGGTAATTGAAAGGGATCCCAATATAATCCACACAGAAACTTCACTGACTCTATCAAGCTGAATGGGACAGGGGAACCCTGATGAATTCAGGTAAAGATTTTCGCAGAAAAGTCTTGAGAGCCTTTGTGCTGGTCACCACAAAGCCAGGCACCTCTGAAGATATTGTGCGCTCGAGGCGGATAAAAGGTGTTAAAATGGCGAACTCAGTCCTTGGAAGATACGATGCCATAATAGTCATAGAAGCCGGAAGCCTTGATGAATTAAAGCGAATAATCTATGAAATGATAGAGCAACATCCAAACGTAGTGCGAACTGAAACTTTGATATCCCTCTTCCACCCGCCGCCAAATATGGTCTAAAAGCATCCACAAATTCCTATTTCTTTATAGAACATAGCAGGATTTTTTGAAGAATCGCGATTTTAAAGTAATGAGAAGCCCTAAGACAATTTTATAAGGAACGCAAATAAAAGTTAGCTCTTTCGGATAGGGAACAATTTGAAGTACGATACCGTGCTGGTGCTGGACTTCGGAGGGCAATACTGCCACTTAATAGCGAGACGCGTAAGAGAGCACGGAGTATACTCTGAAATTGTACCCCACGACATCACAGCCGAAGAGATAAGGCGATTGAACGAAAAATTCAATGTTAGAGGATTAATACTCTCAGGTGGACCTGCCAGCGTATTTGAGCCTGAAGCCCCAAGACTTAATGCAGAGATCTTGAACATTGGATTGCCTGTTCTAGGATTATGTTATGGCCACCAACTTATAGCTCATATTGCAGGAGGAAAAGTAGGTTCTGCCAGAAAGAAAGAATATGGCTCAGCGTACGTCATCATTGACAGCCCAGTCGGCGTGCTGAAGGGACTGAACAAGCGAGAGAAAGTTTGGATGAGTCATGGTGACACGGTGTTCTCTGTTCCGGGCGACTATGAGATTATGGCGCATACGGAAAATTCTCCAGTAGCCGCTTTCAGACATAAAAGAAAACCCATCTATGGATTACAGTGGCATCCTGAAGTGGTCCATACAGAAAAAGGAATGCAAATGATAAGCAACTTCCTCTTTGAAGTGTGCAAATGTGAGGCTAACTGGAAAATGGAAGACATTATAGAAAAAATGATTGAAGAGATAAGGTCCGATGTGGGAAATGGTAAGGCTATTATTGCCCTCAGCGGCGGCATAGACTCTAGTGTGGCAACGGTGCTTGCTGCTAAAGCGATTGGAAACAGACTGACAGCAGTTTTCGTTGACCATGGCTTTATGCGGGAAAAAGAACCCGATTTCGTGAGGAACGTTTTCCAAGGGCTCAATCTAAACCTAATAATAGTCGATGCAAAGGAACGCTTTATGAAGCGTCTAAAGGGCGTAGTTGATCCAGAAACCAAAAGAAAAATCATAGGTGAGGAGTTCATTAGAGTTTTCGAGGAGATAGCTGAGAAAACAGGTGCAGAATATCTAATCCAGGGAACAATATATCCTGACAGGATAGAATCGGGCTTCAGAAGGTTCTCAGACAAAATTAAAACACACCATAACGTAGCCGGTTTGCCGACGAGAATACGGTTTAAGAAAGTTGTTGAGCCACTACGCGACTTGTACAAGGATGAAGTTAGGAGGGTTGCTTTAGCCCTTGGACTACCGAAGGAGCTTGTTTACAGGCAACCTTTTCCCGGTCCTGGGCTGGCAGTAAGAGTTATAGGTGAACTAACTGCGGAGAAGGTTGAAATTGCAAGGAAAGCTGACAGGATTGTCAGAGAAGAAATCGAAAAAAGCGGGTTAAAAGATAGGTTATGGCAGTATTTTGCAGTTCTAACTGACACAAAAAGCACAGGAGTTAAAGGAGATACTAGAGCTTACGGATACGTTGTAGCCATCAGAATTGTCGAAAGCCGTGAAGCTATGACTGCAAGCTTTGCGAAAATCCCGTATAAGCTACTGGAAAGAATTTCCTCAAGAATAACAAACGAGATATCTGATGTTGCGCGAGTTGTGTACGACATAACGCATAAGCCTCCAGCAACCATAGAGTGGGAGTAGTAAACAGGTTAACCCGAGGATACGGGCTAGATCCTCATTTCCCTGAGTTTATTTATGTGCCCTACAAGCTCGTTTACCACAGCCTCAAAAACTTTTTTGCCCTTTTCAGCTGAAGCAGTGGTGGACTTACCCCAAACACCCGAGCTAGATAAATCCGCCGTAAACAAAGGAAGCATGACACCAGCGGCTTCTGCAGGATGCCTTGGGATTATCTCGTCTAAAGCCTTTTCCATGTTAACTAGGTGAGCATGCAACGCCAAATTTACTGAAGTTTCTTCTGCACAAGCGTGCGCCCGTTCATCTTGGGCGAACATGTTGGGAAGCAATTTTCTAGCTGCTGACCACCATTGAAAGATTGAAATAAACATGTATTTTCTTAATTTAATTGCCAACTTTTCAAGCGCGCTGAGGTTTCCGCCGTGCCCATTTACTATAACTATCTTTTTAACCCCCCAGCGTCTCAGCGATAGGCATACATCCTTTACATAGTTTTCAAATGCGCTTGGCGAGATGTCTATTGTTCCGCAGAATTGTTTATGATGCACGCTAACGCCGAAAGGAATAACCTGCAAACATACGACACCGGTACGTTTTGCCGCCTCCTCAGCCATAGCCTTCGCTATAAGGTGATCCGTCCCTAAGGGGTTGTGGGGGCCATGCTGCTCATTTGAACCTACAGGCAATATTGCTATATCATTCTTGTCGAAGTATTCTTTTGCTTCTGTCCAACTCATTTCATGAAGCAAAAACCTCATTTAGGTAACCTCAAGCAAGCTCTAGAACGAATTTAAGAGTGCATAGCTAATATAAGCTTGCACCACAAAATTAGGTTAGAGGAATGTTGATGTCGGTTAACAGAAGGCTCTTCGGAACTAACGGTATCCGAGGAGTTGTTAACAAGGAATTAACCCCGGAAATAGCTGCGACCGTTGGGGCTGCTATAGGAACCTACTTCAATGCAGGTAAGCTCATAATCGGATATGACGCCAGAACAAGCGGACCTATGCTTGCAAATGCCGTTGTTTCCGGATTAGTTGCAACGGGCTGCCAAGTTCTAAATGCAAGAATGGCTCCTACACCAGCTTTACAGTACGCCGTTAAAAGCTTAAAAGCAGACGGCGGCATCATAATAACTGCATCACATAACCCGCCAGAATACAATGGAATAAAAGTTCTATGGAGCGATGGGATAGAAATCTCCCGAGAACAGGAAATGGAAATCGAAAACATCTTCTTTAACAAGAAACTAAATTATTCAAGCTGGAACATACTTGGAAGCGTTGAACCTCTAACGGGCGTTATAGATGAATACATTGAAGCCATAAAAAGGCACGTTGACGTTTCTAAAATAGCTGACAAAAATTTTTATGCGGTTGTTGACGCCGCGAATAGCGTTGCCGCCTTAACTGTTCCAAGACTTCTCAGGGAGTTAGGCTGCAAAGTCACCACCATAAACGCGAACATTGACGGAACATTCCCAGGAAGACCACCAGAACCCCGTCCAGAAAACCTCAGGGAACTATCCATGACGGTTAAAGCACTACATGCAGATTTGGGAGTTGCCTTCGACGGAGACGGAGATCGCGCCATATTTGTTGACGATAAGGGTGAGGTCCACTGGGGCGATAAAACCTTCGCCCTTGTCGTGGAACATTTTCTTAAAAAAAATCGAGGCGAAAAAATAGTGACTCCTGTAAGTTCATCAATGCTTGTGAAAGATGTTGCAGATGCCCTCGGAGGAGAGGTTGTGTGGACCAAAGTTGGAAGTGTGACAGTATCCCACACTATGAAGGAAATTAACGCAAAACTCGGTGGTGAGGAGAACGGCGGAATATTTTACGGTCCACACTTAGCTGTGAGGGACGGGGGAATGGCCTCAGCTTTAATATTGAACATATTAGCTGAGGAAAAACGTAAACTCTCGGAGCTACTTGGAAAGCTACCAAAATATTTCATTGAGAAAGATAAGGTAGATTGCCCGGAAACATTGAAACCTGAAGTTTTGAAGAGGCTTATTGAAGATGCTGAGGGACAAAACATAAGCACAATCGACGGCGTCAAAATTTGGTTTGAAGAAGGTAGTTCAATATTAATCAGACCAAGCGGAACCGAACCGCTTTATAGAGTTTATGCAGAGGCTAAAACTGAGGGAAAAGCAAAAGAACTCATTCAGAAGTATGGCGTAAAGATAAGAGAAATAATCGACAGTCTAAAAAGCGCAAACACACATTAACTTTGTAGATCATGGAGAGCCTTTAATGTCATCGGTGGCAAGAATAAAAATTGAGGAAATTGAAAACCCTGAGCATAGATTAAAATACACCGTGGGTATTATAGGGTGCAACCGTATTGGAATTCTCCATGCTTGCCTTTTCGCAGAAGCGGGATTCAAGGTTTTATGCGGAGACAGCGACCAAGCTATAGTTAATGACCTATCAAAGGGGAGAACCCCGCACCTGAAAAACGAATTGGAACCGCTCCTTAGGGTACGATTAAAAGAGGGTAGATTAAAAGTTAACAGCGACCTAAGTTTAACAGCCGCTAACAGTGAGATAATAATATTTGCTGTTCCTGTTACCCTTAATGATAAGGGTAAACCGGATCATTCTAATTTAGAGCGAGCATTAAGACAAGCAGCTATAGGAATCAGGAAGGGGACTCTTGTTATAATCGCTGGAATTGTCAAAATAGGTGCTATCGATGGTTTTGTGAAGGATACATTAGAAAGTGTTTCCGGGCTTAGATCCGGAATAGATTTTTTCTTAGCCTACAGTCCGATTACTCATCCTGAAGATCAGAATTTAAACACTTTATCAAATTACAGAAGAGTTGTGGCAGCCTCGGATAAGCAGAGCTTAGAAATAGCATCTAAAGTGTTGAAAACGATAAGCCGAGTTGATGTTGTTAGAACGTTGGACGTAAGGGCGGCGGAAGTTCTAACACTGTTCCAATCAGCCTACACGCATGTGAGGCAAGGGGTGTCCCGTGAATTCGCAATTATATGCGAGAAAATGGGCGTAGATTACTTTGCAG
The DNA here is from genome assembly GCA_038868255.1 of Bathyarchaeia archaeon. Classification (GTDB taxonomy): domain Archaea; phylum Thermoproteota; class Bathyarchaeia; order Bathyarchaeales; family Bathycorpusculaceae; genus DRVV01. Next base: position 8,342 of record JAWCTJ010000005.1, on the reverse strand, counting down.
TTAATGCCTTGATTGATCCGCTTTTAACCCTCCCATTAGACCGCTGGAACAGTAATTGTGAAGCATTGAGACTTCTGTTTGATGATGCCGATAACTTGGGCGTGAAACTAAAAATCCTTGAAACCGTGGAAGAATCAAATAATGAAACGCTTAAGCATGTCTTCCGCTTGATAAATGAAGCGCTTAAAGAATGTGGTAAAACATTGCGCAGGGCGAAAATATCCATAATTGGTGCTTCAAAAACCCCGAACACCGTGGACATACCGAAGGTGATTGTGAAAAAACTTATCGAGCTGCTAGAGTCAAAAGGAGCCAAAGTAAGCCTTTACGATCCTCATCTGCCCGGAAAACCACCAGCAGAGCTGAGAATTTCAACCGTAAAGAGAAGTCTTACAGAGGCTCTAGAACATTCAGATTGCATAATCATTGCAGTAGGGCATGATCAGATAAAAAGATTGAACCTTAGAAAACTAAAGTTAATGATGAAAATGCCCGCAGCTATAGTTGATCTTGACGGGGCCTTGGATCCTTTAAAGGTAAGGGCTGAAGGCCTTGTGTACAAGGGATTTGGAAGAGGGATGCCCGTAAAATGACAGACAAAATAGGCGTAGCAGTTATTGGTACTGGATTCTGGGGCAGAAACCACGCTAGAATCTTAAAGGAACTTCCGGTAACGGAGCTTTTAGCAGTATGCGATATAGATCATGAAAGGGCTGATGCTGTTGCAAGGCAATTTGGTGTAAAAGCATACACCAGCCCTGGAAAAATGCTGCGCAGAGGAGACATTGAAGCCGTAAGCATATGCACATGGTCCACAAGTCTGGCTAGGGAAGCATTAAGGGCCCTCAAGGCCGGCAAGCATGTTTTAGTTGAGAAGCCCATGGCGGCAAACTCAAAGTATGCTGAGGCTTTAATCAAGTATTCGGAGCAAAATGGGCTTCTGCTCACAGTTGGTTTCTTGATGCGATTTATACCTGGAGTGCAGTATATAAAGGAGGCCTTTACGGAAAAAAGATTCGGCGGAATTGTCTGCGCCACCGCGAAGAGAGTTTCCCAATGGCCTGAGAGGATAGGTGATGTGGGAGTAGTTAAGGATCTTGCGATACATGATATAGACATAATACGGTACCTTTTCAACGAAGATCCGGTGGCAGTTTATGCTAAGGCTGGAACCCTGAGGCATAGGAAATTCGAGGACTACGCCCATATAATGCTGACCTTTGAGGGCGGCAAAAATGCGTTTATAGAGGCTAATTGGCTAACGCCATACAAGACGCGGACGCTTGTAATTACAGCAAGCGAGGCTATAATAAAGCTTGATTACATAACGCAGGAACTCACTATAGAAAGCGCAAAAGAAACGGTTCAGCCCAGAATCCCATGGCAAGAGCCGCTTAAACTTGAATTAGAACACTTTGTGAATTGTGTACTTGGAAAAGTAAAACCGCTGATAACAGGCTGGGACGGACTAATGGCGCTAAAAATAGCTGAAGCAGCACTTAAATCCTCAAAAACAGGTAGGATCATAAAAATTAAGGATTAGGAACCCTCTAGCCCTTTTTAAGATTAAAGGGCTTTCCATCACTTATAATATTCTCTGGAACTTTGTTTCGCCACTTTTTCAGGAATGGCAGATCTTCGCTTTCTTTCCTCAGCTCATCAGGAAGCATCTCGGGGATTTCATCTCTAATGGGATACCACCTTAAACATTTCGGACAGACAATTAAGCCTTCAACAATCTCATCCTTTTCCTCGAAAACGTATAGTTCCAGCGGGTGATGCTTATCGATGGGACATGCCAATATTTCCATAAGCTTTCTCTTCATATAAATCCCATAACATAATCCCCTGTACACCTTATTAAATTTGCCAGGCCTATACTACTTACTTACATAAATGTCTAAAACTACTTGGTACCAGTTTGGTCCTGTTGATCGTACAATACGCGCAGACTTAAAATTAAAAGCAGCACCCAAGCTTTCAAGTTTTCTGCGAACTTTACACTTGACTTTTTCAATAGGATCCTCACCTTTATATGCATGCTCAAAATCGTAGTAATGTATCCACCCGCATTCCGGTTTTATAGCTTCAACAGCATAAGACAGGTAATCTAAAGCCTTCTCCGGAAGCGGCATGAGAACACGATCCACTTTTTGGCGAAGCCCTTGTGCAACCTCTTTGGCATCACCCTCTATAGGCACAACTTTCCCATAAACTGAATTAAGCCGGACATTCTCCTGCATAAACCTCACCGCATCAGGATTAATGTCAACGGAGTAAACTTTCTCAACGTCGGACTTCTTTGCCATAACTATTGAAAAGCAACCTACTCCGGCGAACATGTTTAGAACGGCTTCACCATATCCTACAAGCTTTGCTATTCTCAACCTTTCATAAAATAGTCTCGGTGAGAAGTAGCATTTATTTAGATCAACCGCGAAGAGGCAGCTGGATTCCCTGTGAATCGTGGTAGTCCTGTTTTCTCCTGCAAGATGTTCAAGCTTGCGAAGTCTAAACTCTCCGTGAACTGGGCTTATCTGCCCCAGGACAACCTTGACATTATGATGTGCCTTCATTATGGCTTGAGCTATTATCTGCCCATATTTCTTTGAATGCTCGTTTAGGTGTACGACTGCAATATCGCCTATGATATCATAGGAATTATAGATGCTTTTCAGATCTTCCTCTGGAACCACTCCCATCAGAGCCTTTCTTATCCACCTTTTCATTTTACATCACGGTCAAGATGGAAACCTTTAAAAGGAATATATGTTTTTGTAAAAGAGAAAGTGAGTAATATGGAAAGTGAAGCTGCTGGAATAGTTTACGAATGTGTAAGATGTGGAGCAAAAGTTTCTACAACGGATATTGAACTCAGAGGCGGAGAAATAAAGTGCACCGTATGCGGATATAGAGTTTTGAAAAAAATAAGGCCGCCGATTGTTAAGCGTGTAAAAGCTGTTTAAATCCGCTTGCCATGCTGCTTCATGCTAGAATATCTCTTTTTCACCTATTTTACGTAGTGCTCGTCCTCTAAGCTTTATCGATGGGCCTACAACTTCTTCCGGTTGTGATTCGGAGGTTTTCCTTTTTACAGATTCTCCGCAGATGCCTCTGGGAAGCAACCTTCTCTTTACGCATAATGCGTAAGAGCAGTTGGAAACGTTGCATTTATCCTCTGTCCATCTACACCATACACCGTCTCTACGGTATATTGCAGCATTTTTGCCGCACTTGAAAAGGTTACATGTTGGAGAACATATTTTTATCTGCGACAAAGCAGATACAACCCTTCTTCCATGTTATAGAAACTTCGTCACACTATCCATTGATGAAATTTTATTTGAATTAATATAAGCTTTTCTCGTAAAATCTGTAAGGAAAATGTAAACATGAGACATTTTTATATGCTGCTTACCTACTTTTATGCTTTGCAAAACATGGCGATCACTTTATGAGTTTGGCGCCGAAGGAACTAATTGAATCATTGAAGAAGCATAGATACCATATTGTAGGGCGTCACTCCGCCGTTAAAAGATGTAGGTGGCTGTATGAGTCACTAATCCATGACAGGCCATGCTATAAACAGAAGTTCTATGGTATAAAGTCTCATCAGTGTATACAGATGACCCCGTCGCTCTTCTATTGTACTCAAAGATGTCTTTTCTGCTGGAGGGCTCAGAGCAATGATCTTAATATATCTTGGAATGAGAGTAAGCTTCCGAAATGGGATTCTCCGGAAGAAATTGTTGAAGGATGCATAAGGGCGCAGCTGAGCCTTTTAAGCGGATACAAGGGAAACCGCAAAGTTAACTCTCAGAAGCTCATGGAGGCATTAAGACCTAAACATGCAGCCATAAGCCTTACCGGCGAGCCTACCCTCTACGAACCGATAGGCGAACTTATAGAAGCGTTTCATACGCGAGGTTTCACAACCTTTCTTGTTACAAATGGCACGATGCCCAAGGCCTTGGCTAGGCTAAGAAGTGAGCCCACACAGCTTTATGTATCTGTTTGTGCTCCAAATAAGGAAGCTTATGAAAGAGTCTGTCGTCCCACAGTTCCAAATGCATGGGAAAGGCTGAATGAAACGTTGGAGCTTTTACCAAGCTTTAAATGTCCCACAGTCATCCGCATAACCGCTGTTCGAGGGCTGAACATGGAGCCAATCGCGGATTATGTGCGGCTTATTGGGAAGGCTAACCCTACATACATAGAACCTAAAGCCTTTATGCACGTGGGTTTTTCAAGGTTACGGCTTAGTTATAACCATATGCCCAGTCACAGAGAAATATGTGACTTTGCGCTGAAACTAGCTGAGGAAACAGGGTATAAGGTACTGGATGAGTCCGAGGACAGCAGAGTTGTACTACTTAGTCGCCTCGAAAAGCCCATAAAGTTCTCAAACACATAAAATGTTATATTATTTTTATGGAAGGAGTAAAGGTTTAAATATCACAGCCTTTAATGTTTGCAACTAAAAGTTTCATCGGTGATACGCTATGGTTAGTGAAGGAAGAGCAAGGCTGTTCAGAAGAAAGGACGGCAAATTCCTGATATACTTACCAAAAGACCTCGCTGAGGATAGCATGTTCCCATTTAAGGTTTCAGACTCAACATTCGTCAAGGTAAGCTTCAGAGTTGGCGATGACAAACTCATTGTAGAACGCTGGCAAAATGGAAACAATAACAACAATAACGGCAGCAACGGAAACGTTCAGCAGTAAATAATATCAACAGCCATTCTGAATGTTCTCTTTCCCATCTTTTTGTTTATTTTTATTTTATAAAGCTAAACATGTAAATCTATACGAAACATGGCTATACATACAACTTATTGTAAGAGTATCGCATAAAAGTCACCGTCACCCTAATTAAGTTAAATGACAACAAACATTTTAAACAGGAATTTCTCAATTGAAAAAGCTTACAAAGCTCAGTTGGCGCTGTCAAAGCGTATCGATTTTACGGATAGGTTGCCTGAGAAGATCAGTTATGTTGCTGGTGTTGATGTAGCCTATTCTGGAGAGTGGGCTGTAGGCGCTGTCGCCATCATGGATTATTCAGCTTTAAAAATAATCGAGTCGAAAACAGCTCTTTGCAGAGTAACTTTCCCCTATATTCCAACACTTCTTTCATTTAGAGAAATCCCTCCAGCGATATCCTGTATAAGGAAAATAGAGATGCAGCCCGATGTTTTCCTTGTTGACGGGCATGGGTGTGCTCATCCAAGGGGTTGCGGATTTGCAAGCCACTTAGGCGTTGTCCTAGGAAGACCTACAATTGGAGTTGCTAAGGGTAGACTAATAGGGCAGATTGAGGATTATAATGGAGAGGTTGCCTATCTAAGGCATAATGGAAAAGTTATTGGTGCAGTCCTAAGAGTTAACCGAGAAGGCAGACCTATTTATGTCAGCGTGGGAAACATGGTTTCCTTGGAGAGGGCTGTGTCAATAGTTAAACACTGTATACGTTGCGGTAACATTCCAGAGCCCATAAGAGCTGCTCATAAAATAGCCACGGAGGAAAGGAGAAGAATTCCATAATAACTTTAAATAATTACTTGTAGAAATAAGCCTATCCTCTTAGAAGGGTGACATGCTTGCTTCATCCAAAGCTTAAAGCGCTAACAGATAAGATTCAGGATGAGAATTTGAGAAAAAAAGTTGTGGAATTGCTCGAAAATCCCACATTTGAGGTTGATGGAAAAGTCTACTCAGGTCTACCCCTTGAAACCTCACCAGCAGGTTTGTCTCATCACCACTGCTATCTCGGAGGCTTCATTGAGCACATTATTTCCACGACAAATTTGGCGTTGGCTATCTGCAATTCCGTGGAGAAAGTTTATCATGGAAAAGTTAACCGTGACTTAGTTATAGCTGGCTCAATACTTCATGACATATTCAAGCCACTAACCTATTCAATAAGAGAAAATGGGAGCATAAACTCCACAGAAATAGCGGATTACATGGATCACTTGTCCCTTGTAATCGCTGAACTAGTAAGAAGGGATTTTCCCATACAATTAATTCACGTGGTCTCAGCGCACCATGGCGAGTATGGCCCCATTAAACCACACACAGTTGAAGCCTTGATATGCCACTTGGCAGATCTGGTAGATTCAAGATTAAATAATGAAATTCTGAGAGCTGCAGCATACCTAGTGAGGAAGGCTTTAGGCGAGGAGCTTCAAGGAATAAACACTAAAGAGGCATTTGAAATAATTAATTCGAAGAATAGCGAGGGCTGGGAAGGAGTTTTAAATGCCGTTGAGAAAATAAAGCGTAGAAGAATGAAACATAAAGCTTAAAAGAAGAACAGCAACTGAGAAGGAGCGTGGTGCATGGCATGGAAATAACCTTCGAGGAGTTTCAGAAACTGGACCTACGTGTTGGCAAAATTATAGAGGCAAGTCAGATTCCCGGGTCACGAAACCTTATCAAAATGATTGTTGACTTTGGAGCAGAGAAAAGACAAGCTGTTGCGGGGCTCTTGAAGTGGTATAAACCTGAGGAACTCGTCGGGAAGAAATGCGCTTTCATATTAAACCTTCAGCGACGAAAATTCATGGGCATAGAGTCCCAGTGCATGATTTTGGCGGCGGAAGATGATAAAGGCAACGTGGTTGTTCTGCAACCTGAAAAAGACATAAGTGAAGGAAGCAGAATTCACTAAAGACATTTCATGTACCTGCGAGGCTTTTTATTTCCTCAGCTTTCGTCTCATCCTCGGCTATGTAATATATCATTTCAGGAGTTAAATCAAGCCACTTAGCGATGCCAGCAGCCATCTTCGTGTTGTTCTTGAATATTATCCGCAGGTATGGAAGCACCTCCCTTATGGCTCTTGTGACGGATATGTGAAATCTTCGTCGAATTTTGCGTCCTATCTCCATTTGCAGCACTCTTTGTTCTTTAGATCTTGAAAGTGTTGATATACGCGTTGGAAAATGGAACGGAGTCCATCCTGAAGGTTTAGAGCGGATCCTTGACATCGCCACACCTGCGGTCAACATATCTAACATGTAACTGGTGAGGCTCCAGTCCTGTGTACGTTTTATTCTTCCTCGGTAGACATCAGCTTTTGCAACAGCGTCTAGGGCTCTTGCCAGATCATGTGGATCTTGAAAATGGTTAGGAATGTTCTCGTATATCCACTCTAGAAGCATATCCGGGTCCACGTCGGCCATGCTTGCGGCGCGCTTCGCACCGCTACAAGTTTTGCTGTAAAAAATCATCTTTAGAACATTGAAGATTATTTCTTGTCGGTCTCTGAAGCCAAGCCAAGAGACATCCTCGTAGGTTATCTTCTTTTTCCCCTCAGCCACAGCTTGCAGGTCTGTTATGGCTGAGCGAATGTCACCTTCAGATCGCTGCGCTATAAATTTTAAAGCATTTTCATCAGCATGAATTCCCTCTTTGAGGCATATGCTTTTAAGGTGGTTCATAACCTCGACGGCGGTGGGCTTTTTGAATTCTACAAGTAGGCAGTAGTTTCGAAGAATTGAGAAATGCGGATCATAAGCATTGTTGGCTATCAAAACTATTGGGCAGCGTGCATTTTGTATGACCTCCATCATGGCCTTTACCCCGCCTTTATCAGCAGATCCTGTAAGCCCATCAAGCTCGTCGAAAAGTATTATTTTCTTTGCACCGAACAGCGACCCATATTGGGAAGCTAAGCCTGCGATTCGCCTTACAGCCTCTTCTGTCCTATAGTCGCTGGCATTTTTCTCGATGAGTTCCATATTGAAGTCTTTTGCCAGAGCTTCTACCGTAACGGTTTTTCCTATTCCTGGCGGTCCGTATATGAATGCTGCTCTATGCTTGGGGATGCCCCTATCCCAGGATCTTACCCATTCTATTAGTTTTTGTATAGCTTCTCTGTTTCCTACTATTTCCTTGAGGGAGGTGGGTTTATGCTTGACAGTCCAGGGCTGATGCACACTTTACACCTTTATTGCACCCTTAACTTCATAGGCAGTTTCGATTAGCTTAGCCAATAAGGCGCTGAGCTGTATCTCCTCGTCTGCTCCTTCAACAAGCCTATAATCTATCTCACCTATTACTTCTGCGAGCTTTATCTTCCAAGGTTCAGGGATGTCTGCCTTGAATATTTCACCGTGGATTTGACGGATTATGTCGCTTCCCGCTACACCGTATTTCTGAAGCATTTCCCTCAGCTGTTTTCTCGCTTCGATGAAATTACCTTTCATGGTTATGTCTATAAGCCTCCTGACATCCGCTGGATTCGCCTTTCCCGTGATGGAGTAAACAACCTTCGCGTCTATAGGTTTGCCCAGTGAAGCTGCTGCTTGCAGCGTGTTTATTGCACGCCTAAGA
>JAWCTJ010000004.1:0-49105 GCA_038868255.1 Bathyarchaeia archaeon | reverse complement strand
CACGCGCCTTGCAAAGGACAGCAGTGCCTCCTCAAGCGTCATCCCCCAGGATATTTGAACGTTAATTTTTCGCAGCTCAGCCGTTAGGGGTCCGTAATCCCTCTTGGCAGCTTCCTCGAAGGCCCTTGGAAGAGTCATTCCCGTCTCCTGAGCCTGCACGATGCTGCGGAACATGTCCGGGAGATGCTCATCTATGGACCTTCTCCAGCGATGATCTAAGTAGTTCGTGATTGTGGGCGGTGTAATGGCAGCGGTGATTGCGAAGAAGACGAACTCATCAAAAGTAGAGCTGCCCCATGCCAGATAAGCCCCTACGGCTGTTATAGTTGCAGCTGACAAAATCGCCAAAGTGAACGCAAATCGTTTTAGCCGTTTTCCTATTTTTGGCATAAACCCTTCCTACCATTTAGGTGAAACAGCGTCCAGTATTAGGAGGAAGATTATCGAGCCTACTGGAATTCCGACATATGTTAATATGCTAAGCAGCAATTCTGGGCTTAGCATCCATATGGTGCCACCACCCATCATAGCCATCACTGCGAGCATTACGATGAGAAGAAGTGGACCGCTCACAAGAATTGCCACGTAGAATTCGGAGAGAATGGAAAGCGTGTCTGAAAACTTGCGCAGGGACATCTTTTTAAGTTTCATGTATTCCCTTGACTTCTCCCTCAGATAAGCGGAGAGACTGCTTCCAGAATGTATCGTGGCGATTAGGCCTTCAAGCATCTCGCGGAACTTTTCCGAGGGCGATCTTTTGGAGGAAAGCTCCAGAGCTGAGATTATGTCTAGTCCAAAAAGGCTTATGTCCCTTATAATGTTCCTGGCCTCAGCCGATACTTTTAGGGGTATTGGAAGGTTTGAGAGGGAATAGAATATCTTCTCCGGTGGAACGCCAGCACTCGCAAGGATAGACATGTATCCCGTCGTGAAGGCAAGCTCGTCTTCAATTTCTCTCTTAAGCTTGTCAGCTCTATAAACAGGGTAGAAATAAAACCCGAAAATTGTGAAAGCTGTTGCGAAAAGCCCCCCGCCAAAGCCAAATAACAACGAGGGAATAATTGGGAAATTAAATGTGAAAAGTAATATCAGCGGGACGGCTACGAAGGTTAGGGCTGAAATTAGAACGGTGGTTAAAATTGTTAGGCTGACGTAAACCTTAAAGCCTATTTTAATCCCTGCCCTCTGCAAATTCACGTCAACATCGCGGAAAAGCGGTAAAAGCCGGCTGATTCTCCGCCCGATTAGGCTGTAGGCTAGATTTTGCGGACTAGCCTTTGCGGGCGCATCCTCCTTTTTATGAAATTTTGCTTTCGCCATTTTTTTCTCTTTCAATATAGCTCCATCCTCGCCCTCTGGAAAACTCTATCAGGATTGGCATAATACTCACGAATCACGCTGGCAACATCCAAGTATCTGCGGATGCCCTTCTTAACCATCCACTCAAGAACAGTCTTTCTGCGCTGAAGTTCGCTTTTAACCTCGTCATCTTTAAGGCCCATCTTCTTCATGTGCTTCTCTAGTAGGTAGCTTTGTCCAACATGCTCAAACTGGTCTTCTCTGGCTTTCCATCGGAAAACATCGTTGGTGATGATGTTTTTTGAGGCGGGATCAAGCCCGACAACCTCTGTTGTTGTAGTAGCCCTCCTAGCGGGTCTTCCAGCCACCTCGGTTCTTGCCATGATCATTATAACGTTAGTCATAGCGATAAGGGGCCTCGGAATGTTCATGGGTTCAGATTCTAGACGGCTTATTACGGCCTCCACGGACTCAGCGTGCATTGTGCACATTCCAAGGTGACCTGTAGCCATGGCTTGAAACAGCGTGTAGGCCTCTTCGCCCCTAACTTCGCCGACTATGATGTAATCTGGACGCTGTCTAACAGCCGCCTTAAGCAGATCAAAAAGGGTTATGCTTCCTGCGCCAGACTCTTCACGGCCGAAGCTGAGGCGCACTACGGAGGGTATCCAGTTTTCATGGGGAAGGTTGAGTTCCGGAGTATCCTCAACGCTTACGATTTTCATTTCAGGCTTTATGAACATAGATAAGCAGTTAAGCACCGTAGTTTTTCCGCAGGCTATGCCGCCAGCCACAAGCACTGAGGCGCGGTTCTCTATTATGTACCATAGATAAGCCGCCATTTCGGATGAAAGCGTGTTAAAGGCTATCAGGTCTGAGATAGTAAGCGGATCCAATCGGAAACGGCGGATAGTGAAAGTTGATCCTCTGCGGGTTACCTCGTTGCCATAGGTTAACTGTACACGGCTGCCATCGGGGAGGGAGGCATCTAGAATTGGAGAGGCTATTGAGATGTTTTTGCCAGCCATGTAGGCTAGACGTATTATGAAAGAGTTCAGTTCTTCTTCGCTTTCGAACACTATGTTGGTTGGAAGTGACTCGTAGACCCTGTGCCACACGTATATTGGAATGTTCACGCCGTCTGCGGAGATATCCTCAATATAGTGATCCTTCATAAGCGGGTCGATTTTCCCATAGCCAACAAAGTCCCTTGAGACGTAGTAAAGCAGCTTGTCAATGGATTCCTGTGGGATTTTGACGCGGTACTTCTTCAGAATTTCCAAGGTTTTCTTTCTCAGATATTTTTCGGCTTTTTCTTTGCTTTCTATGTCCTTTAGGCTTATGTCAACCTCTTCCATAAGGAGAGCCTTTATCTCCTTCAGCCTTTCCAGCTCATCCTTCTGCAGGGTTGGTTCTATAACTTCGTAGAGTATTTTCTGAGTTTCAGGATCTTTCACTATAGCCGCGTATACGTAGGGTTCGTTTATGGGGTAGACTTCCCTAAATATAGCTGTCCTTTTTGGTTTACCGTGAATTATGACGCCGGTTTCCATTTCCTCAGCGCTTTTCTGGTTTTCAGCCATCTTTTTCCCTTTAAGGGTCTTGACTGTTTATGCTCAAAAAAGATAATATCGCGAGTATTAATAAACTATATGAAATGGGGATAACTACCCCTAAATAAGCATTAGCCCAAAACCAAAATCACTTGTAACGTGCCTTTCGCTTCTCCCGCTTCTTCTTCTGTCGCTTCATCCTTTTCTTTTTCCATTTAGCCCGGATTTTCAACACTCTCCACGGTAAAGTTATTCTATTGTTGCATGTCTCCGCCTTAAATCTTCCTCAGTACTTCCCAACCTATGCATAAGCTCTACTATAAGGCTGTCAAGGAAAACCATACAATTATTCTCGAAGATACTTCCAAGAGGTGTTAGAGGCTCCTTTTCACCCATGAGTTGTCTTGCAAGATAATCCTCCTCCCTAGGCCAGCCTGCTTTTGTTCTACCCTTCACGGTAACTACTAGGTCTGCTAGCTGCCCCAATGGGGATTCTGGGAAGGATGTTATGGCTATAACCGTAGCGCCTATGTCCTTCGCAGCCGAGCTGGCCGTTAGGACCATTTTTGTTGATCCTGTTCCGGATATTGCTATGAGAAGATCGCCCTTCTCAGCAGCAGGTGTTATGGTTTCCCCTAGAAAGTAGACGTTAAAGCCTATGTTCATAAGCCTGAGGGCAAAGGCTCTTCCCACAAATCCACTTCTTCCCATGCCTACGACGAAAATTTTCTTGTTTCTGGCTCCAAGCAGCAATTCAATGAAGCGCTCGACTTCGTTGGAGTTAAGTTCCTCGATGCATCTCTCAATTCCGGAAATTATCTCCCTTGCTGCAGCTTTTAGCCATTTCAAGGGGGTCCAAGCTCCGCGAGACCCATTTACATGAACGCCTTAATTAAAAGTCTTACGGTTACTGAACTAAATATCCAAATATCTCTGTCAAACGGGGTATAGAAAGGTATAAACGCACATAAATAGCGGCTACTAGCAGCCCAATTGCCATGGACAATAGAACATAGTCGCTTTTATGCAGCTTCAGTTCATATAGGTTTGTTCGCTTCTTTGATACGCCCCAAGCTCGGGATTCCATAGTTTCAGCCAGTTCTAAACTTCTCCGTATGGCACTAACAATTAGAGGTATAAGTATGGGAATGTAATTTCGAATCCTCTTGAGAAAGTTTCCCTTTTCCAGTTCAAGGCCTCTCGCCTTCTGGGCATCCATTATGGTTTGGGCTTCCTCAGCTAGCACCGGAACGAAGCGCACTGCTGTCGTGAAGGCAAAACAGAATTCGTAGGGCACACGGGTCTGCTCTAAGGCTAGACCTAAATGATCAGGTGAAGTAGTTAGAAAGAATATGGAGAAGGATTCCACAAGTACCAGGAATCGGAAAGTCATGGCTAAGGCATACTCAAGCGCTGTGAACGTTATACTGTATCCCGAGTTTATGAAAGAGACTATTAAGTTTACGGCAAATATAACTGATGCCAAAAAGGCGGCGCCTTTCATGGAGCGTAACCACTCCCGCCTAACACGGGCTAGAATAACAAATGGGATCTGAACAACGAAGAGTGCCATAAGAGGTATGAATTCCCAAAACAATATGGCGATGATAAATATAGTGCAGGCATATATGAATTTCACTCTTGGATCTAAGTTATGAATTGGCGAGGAAACCCTTCGATACTTAAGTCCATCAAACATGCTCATTTTGCGGTTACTCCGAAAGCTTTTAGCAATATTTTATGGGCTTCATAAAGGTCTATTACGTCCGCCGGGAAGTTAAAGTCTGAAAGCTCGAGGAAAAGTTGAGTTATCTGCGGCGGAATAATCGATGAGTGCGCTAGAATTTCAGGGTCTGTGAGGATTTTACGGGCTTCTCCATCCGCGATAAGTTTACCACTTCGCATTAGTAAAACTCTTGGATTACATTCGGCCACAAACTCGACATCATGGGTCACCACTAACACGGTTTTTCCTTGAGTTCTAAGCTGCATGATGAATTGGCGGAGATTTTCCTTCTGCTGGTAATCCTGTCCTATTGTGGGTTCGTCTAAGATTAAGATTTCAGGATCCCATGCTAGTACAGAAGCCAAAGCAACGCGTTTTCTTTCTCCGCCGCTGAGCATAAATGGTGAAGTCTTCCTATATTGTGTTAACCCTAATAGATTAAGCGCCCAGGTCACTCGCTTCTCTATAACGTCTGGGCTGAAGCCGAAGTTTTTAAGGGCGAAGGATATTTCCTCCTCTACCGTTTCGGCGAAAAGTTGATGATCAGGGTTTTGGAAGACAAAACCTACTTTTCTCGCCAGCGTCGCCACGCTGACTTTTGTTGTTTCTATGCCATTAACAATGACACGGCCTTTAGTGGGTTTTAGAAGCCCATTAAAGTGTTTAACGAGAGTTGTTTTGCCCGCTCCGTTTTCTCCCATAATTGCTACGAACTCACCGTCACCTATTTTGAGGGATATACCCCTCAGGGCTTCCACACCGCTTGGATAGGTGAAATGTAGATCCTGAACCTCAATCATGGGCTTTAAGTATCCCCCTTATCTTTTCAGCCATCTCCTCTGGGGAGAGGGGAATTTTTCCACCAAGTTTCACACCATCGGCCCTTAGAAGGTGATATAGACGCGTAACTTTCGGAATTCCGATGCCAATTAGGCGCATGTCTTCAGAGTCCAAAATCTTGCGAGGATCCCCGTCTAAAATAACTTTTCCATCCTGCATTATTATTATGCGATCTGCATACTTGACCGCCAAATCAAGCCTATGCTCAACAAGAACTATTGTTATCCCAAGTTCTCTGTTGAGCTGATGTATCACTTCGAATATCTTCTTGGCACCCAAAGGATCAAGGAAGGATGTTGGCTCATCCAGCACTATTACGTCAGGCTTCATGGCGAGAACCGAGGCTATGGCTACTCGCTGCTGCTGTCCTCCGGAAAGCTCGTAGGGTGCACGCTCCCTTAAGTCATATATGCCAGTCATCTTCATAGCCCAGTCCACTCTGCTACGGATTTCATCTCTCGGAACTCCAAGGTTCTCTAGCCCGAATGCTACATCTTTCTCTACAGACAACGCGAAAAGCTGATTTTCAGGATTCTGGAAAACCAGACCCACATGCTTAGCCATTTCATATGTAGGGTTCTCCTTGACGTTAAGCCCTGCAACAGTTATTTCACCCTCCAGTCTGCCGTGATAGAAGTGAGGTATAAGCCCGTTGAAGCATCGGCAAAGAGTTGTCTTGCCGCATCCGCTAGGGCCTGTGAGCAGGACAAATTCGCCCTTTTCCACCCTTATGGAAACATCTATGATTGAGGGTTTTGAGGATTCTGGATATGTGTATGTGAGGTTTCTGGTTTCAATCACCGGCATGACTGCATGTTCCACCAAACCATAAGCGAGACCGAAAATTTCAATTTAAGAGTAGCTACCTAATTTTGAGTTCAATCTTCTCCTTCAGAAGCTTGTAGCATCGTTTAAGCCCATCCTCAATTTCGCCTACACCGTTGACACCGGCAGCGGTGGAGTGCCCACCGCCCATACCCTTCAAATGTTCCCCTAAGGGTTTAGCTATATCTCTGCCTAAATGTATTCCAGTCTTTTCATGGAATTCTCGTGAGCAACGGAGGCTTATCTCCAGGTTTTCATTCTTTTGTCCCGCCACGACAGCTACATGCGCGCCCAAGTCGATGATGGCGCGTGCAGCAGAAGCTTGAAATGCACTCACGTGAGATAGAGCTATTATCCAATCCCCAACCTTGAAGAGTCTTGCGCGTTTGCAGGCTTTTAACCTCGCCACTCTTTCCGAGTAATCCATGGGCAAAGATAGCAGGGAAAGCATCTTTTGAACGTTTACACCAGCATCCACAAGCTCCGCTAAAGTTTTCAGTGTTGAGGAGTTCGCCAGAACAAAGTGGCGCGTGTCAAAAGCTATGCCTAAGAATAGAGCCCCGGCCTCCATTAATCCGATTTTAACGTTTGCCTCCTTGTAAAAGCGATGTATCATCTCGCATGTGGAGGAAGCGTTCTCATCGGTTATGCATAGCCTTGCAATTCTCTCGGTTTCAGGATGTATTGCGTGATGATCAACAACTATTATTGGAGCTTTTGAAATTTTCACCCGCTCAGCGAGATCGTCAAGCTGCTGCAGGGTGTTAGTGTCCAGCAGGATTATAAGGGCAGCATCCTCAATATGGGGTGCTTTCTCTACGGAGATCGGCAGATGACGCATTATATGCTTTGAGAGACGACTCACCCCTTGAGCTGCGCCGATTTCCACTCTTGTTGACGGCCTTGTGGCTCTTATCAACGAACCAAGGGCGTAGGCTGAACAAACCGCATCCGGATCGGCGTTATGATGGCAAAGTAAAACAACTAGCCCAGCATTCAAGTCATCTATTATTTTTGCTATTTCCTCATAGGACACTTCAGTTCCCTCAAGTAATTCTCGGCTGACGTAAAAGCTTCTTTCACAGCTTCCTCTGCAAGTTTTTCTACATCTATGTACTGCATTATTGGTGAAAGCGTCAGCTCCACCTCAACAGCCAGAGTTAGAGGCCCAGAACCTTCCACTTCAACGGTCACATCCAATTTTTCCACAAACTTCGCTGGAACCCTTGAGAGGATATGCTGCCTAGCAGCCTCCTCAGCTATGGTGCACAGCTTCTCGATATGGTTAGGGGAAAGTTCCGGGAACTCTGCCACTTTTTCACCAGACGCAAACATCAGACATCTGCTATTATGAAGAGGGACCGGATATTGGAGCTAGATCCTGCTGAAGCCTTGACTGAAGCTCTTTCATCTGGGTTCTGAGGCGTTCCTCCTGCTTTCCCAGCACGGCCGCTCGAGTGTTTAATAGTTCCTTGCGTTCGTTAAGATCAGCTGTTACTTTGGCTTTATCTGTTCTCACGAGTATGGAGCCGATAGACTTGTATATTACTGCGTCGTCTGCGATCTTCTGAAGTTCGCTTAGCGCCTGCTCAAGTTCTGTTAACTCCAACTCAACCTGTTGTTTCTGAGCCAAAACAGCCTGCAGAGTCTGCTGAAGTTGCTGAAGCCTCAGGAGACGCTCCTGAACTTGTGGGGGAAGCCTAGATAATTCTTCACTCAAATTCTATCCTTCCACCTGCAAGCTAAACGCTAAACCAATTAATTAAACATTTTCCATGCTCAAAAGGAAATCTTCGAAAACGTCGACGTTCATAAAAGAAACGCGTATGAAAGTGCTATTTTTAAAGTCCAGGAGCCGTTTTGTTAGCATGAAAAGCCGTAAACGTGACCATAAGGTTTAGTTGCTGCAAATTCCTTTTTGTATAAGCTGCAGAGATTGTATGTTTCATGGTGGAGGCTTAATTTCATGATAGGAAATGTCAAGGAGCTTATAAAGGCTCATGAGGGGCTTAAGCGGGAAGTTTACTTGGACATTGAGAATGGGGGCGTAGTTGCCAACGAGGTTTTGGAGAGCATGCTGCCTTACTTTAATCAGCGCGGATACGGCAACCCTACATTAACTCATAAGCCAGGATGGGAAGCATATGAGACAATTATAGAGTCCACTCAAAAAATTGCTGGCTTTCTCGGCTGCAAGAACATCGAGGAAATTAACTTCACGCCGGGCGAAACTGAAGCTAACAATCTGGCACTATTGGGATCAACGCTTAAGATGAGAGGAAGGAATAAGAAGATCGTAATATCTCAGGTTGAGCCTTTAAGCGTAACTTATGCGGCGGAAATGCTCAAAGAATATGGCTTTTCTGTAGTGAAAATACCTGTGGATAACGAGGGCTTCATAAACCTTCAAAAACTAGAAGAATCCGTGGATAGGGATACGGTTATAGTAAGCATATCCACGGTAAACCATGAAATTGGGACGGTGCAACCCATAAAAAAGGCTGTAAGTATAGTGAAAAGCAAAAATCCAGAGGCCATATTCCATACCGATGCATCGGATGCGTACGGGAAAATCCCCTTCAACGTTGAAGACCTAGACGTTGATTTGGCCACCGTAAGCAGCCATAAAATTTTAGGTCCTCGAGGGATAGGCGCCCTGTACGTCAAGGAGGGCGTGAACGTTGAAAGAATTCTGGAGGGACAGATAGGAACGCAGAGATTATGGCCTGGAATTGAGAACACCCCATTAATTGTTGGTTTTGCCAAGGCCTCGGAGCTCACTTTTCAAGACTTTGAAGCCCATGTAAGCCACATGAGGAGGCTTAGGGATAAGCTAATAGATGGAATATGTGAGATGATATCGGATGTGAAGCTTAACGGACCTAGGGGTGAAAAGAGGGCGCCAGATAACGTTAACATAAGCTTCCTCAGATGTGAAGGAGAAGCTTTAACCATAGAGTTAAGCTTGAATGGGGTTTATGTCTCCAGCGGAAGTGCTTGCACGAGACGCATTCTCCAGCCAAGCCATGTTTTAGTCGCCATAGGCAGAAAATACGAGGAAGCTCATGGCAGCATACTCATGAAGGTAACACGGCTACACATGGATGAGGATATAGATTATGTATTAGAAGTGATACCGAAAGCTGTTGAAAGATTGAGAGGAATAACCGGGTCGATAGAGGCTGGATAGTATGTCACGTGCGCCGATGCCTTACAGTCAGAAAATTCTTGATTTGTTCCGGAATCCCAAGAATCTTGGAAGGATGAATGATGCCACAGTGTCCGCTGTTGCTGGGAATCCTGCCTGTGGAGATATGATAACGTTCTATCTGAAAGTTAATGAGCAGGAAGTTATTGAGAGGGCAACATTCGAAAGCTACGGATGTGCAGCAAATATAGCTACCTCAAGCATACTTACGGAGAAAGTTAAAGGGATGAAGTTAGAAGATGCTTGGAAAATATCATGGAAAAACCTGGTTGAAGAGGTAGGTGGACTTCCAACGGTAAAGTTTCACTGTGGGGTTCTTGCGGTTGGAGCATTAAGAAGGGCGATAAGGGCCTACTACAAAAATAGACAAGTGACCCCTGAATGGCTGCCAAGCGAATTAACCTTTGAGGAAAAACAGGCTCTGGAAGAGGAAGAGCTAGCGAAAGTTCTTTCTAAGCGGATGAAAACCACGGAAGAGGGCGGTTAATGCTCGATCCCTATAAAGTTAGAGAGGACTTTCCCATTCTGAATCGGAAAGTAAATAATTACCCGCTAATCTACTTTGACAATGCAGCTACATCACAAAAGCCTAGACAAGTTATAGAGGCCATTACTGAGTTTTATAGGGAACATAATGCAAACGTGCACAGAGCAGTGCACACACTTTCACAGGAAGCAACTGAGCTCTACGAGGAAGCCCATAAAGCAGTTGCAGAATTTATCAATGCCAGAAGCGCGGAGGAAATAGTTTTTGTCAGAGGCACAACTGAAGCAATAAATCTAGTTGCCTATTCCTGGGCGCTGAGAAAACTTGGAGAAGATGATGAGGTTCTGCTTTCACTTATGGAGCACCATAGCAACATCGTCCCATGGGAAATAACCTCCAAGATAAGAGGATTCAAAGTCAAATACGTCGATGTGAACAGCAACGGCACATTAAACTACAGAGCCTTAGAGGAGATGATTTCTGAAAAAACGAAGATAGTTTCCATAAGCCACGTATCTAACGTGACAGGTGTGATAAATGATATTAAGAGGATAGCCAAAATTGCACATGAACATGATGCATTGCTACTTGTTGACGGTGCCCAATCTGTGCCACATATGCCTGTTGACGCTAAAGATCTGGACATCGACTTCATGGCATTCTCAGGACATAAAATGCTTGGCCCCACGGGGATAGGAGTACTTTACGGAAAACTTGAACTTCTTAAGGAAATGGAGCCTTTCCATGGAGGGGGAGAAATGATAAGGGATGTCTCATATAACCCCGTATATGGACGATGCTTGATCTCGTGGAATGATGTTCCATGGAGATTTGAAGCGGGAACTCCTAATATCTGCGGTGGCATAGGGCTTATGGCTGCTGTGAAGTATCTGAGGAGTCTCGGGATGGAAAATGTGTTCCAGCATGAACGTAACCTAACAGAGTACACGCTTAAGCATATGGTGGAGTTGAAAAGGGTGAGAACCTATGGTCCGATAGATTGCACTAAAAGATGTGGCATCATCCCCTTTAATGTAGATGGTTTCGAATCACATGATGTGGCATTGTTTCTTGATAACTATGGCATCATGATAAGAAGCGGGTTCCACTGCGCCCAGCCCCTGCATCAGAGACTTGGGTTACCCTCCACAGCGCGGGTAAGCTTCTACATTTACAACACACACGAGGAAGTTGATCGTTTTATCGAAATACTAAAGGAGATGGAGCAGATTTAGATGCCGCCCATGGAAGAATACATCTCAAGGATAGAAGAAACCTGTGGAGAAGAAAAACACTTTATAATATTCCTGAAACATGAGAAAAAAGATGAAGCTCTATCTAAAATTCTGAAAAAGGCAAAGTTGGAAAATTCCATTTCTTCCATAATCTTCGAAATAAATTACAAAAGTGTGCCACTTCGTGTCTATGCCAGCGGCAAAATATTAGCCAGAAAAATAGAAGACAAAAATACATTAATTAAATTGCTTTCTGAACTTTTAAGCTGAACCTTATGCCATATTCTTAATGATGAATCCTCTTGCTAATTGCAATGAGGACACGTAAACGAAATATCGTGTATTAATACATAATATTTTTATCGATTGTTTAACAATAAAATAATCTCGGGGAAAATGCTGGAAGTCGAGATGTTGACCCCACTTACCATCACTACTTCAGAAATGATAGAAAACATGCTCATGGAGTGGGCAGGGATTGTCTCAGAAAACTAACTCCAGCATACTCATGGTGGATGAGCAGGGGTTTCAGCTAATTAAAAGCCATATTTTGAAAGTCACAGGGCTAAATTGCACATATTATAGAGAAAATTACTTACGCCGTAGAATCAGGTATAGAATGCGAAGACTAGGGATAGAAAGTTTTTGGGGATATTGGCGGTACTTAAGAAGCAACGAAAATGAATATGCTCTTTTAATAAGGGACCTAACGATAAACTATTCCTCATTTTTCAGGGATCCAGATGTTTTCCTATATTTTCAGAATTGTATACTTAAGGAAATGCTAGCAAAAAAGAGAGCGCTTAGAATTCTAAGCGCTGGCTGCGCAAAAGGTGAGGAACCATATACGATAGGGATAACCGTCAACGAGGCACTTGGTTCCAACTTGAGTAACTTCCGCATAGTAATCTACGCCATTGACATAGATAATGAAAGCCTAAAAAAGGCCATGATTGGTGAATACTGTGAGAAAGAAGTTGCAGGAGTCAACGAGCAGATACTCGATAAATACTTTACACTGGCTGATGGTAAATTCACAATTAAGGACACAGTTAGGCAGCTTGTTCGCTTCGTTAAGGCTGACTTGACGCAGAAGCTCGTCTATGGAAATCTGGACATAATCTTCTGTAGGTATGTCCTAATATACTTTGATAAACCAGGACAAAAGCACATTCTCAAGAACTTTTATGACGCACTGACAAATGACGGATATCTCATACTTGGAAAAGCGGAGCTTCTACCGGATGGCTTCCATGAAAAATTTAGGTGTGTAAACCCTGAATTAAGAATTTATCGGAAGGTTCCGAATGAAGCATAACTTGAGAGTGATACCGCGTAATATATGTATAATTGAGTTTTTTAAAAACTTGAAGACTGTATTCCAGCTTTCAAGAATTAATCCATTTCAGAAAATAATGGGGGTTGTCTCTTGTCAATAGACATGAGTCAATATAGGCAATTGTTTATTGAAGAAGCTCGAGAGCATATTGACAACATGACGAGGGCGCTCTTAGCGGTAGAGAAGGACCCAAAAAACACTGACGCACTTAATAGCCTTTTCCGTTCAGCTCACACGTTGAAGGGCTCATCTGCAATGATGGGATTCAAGGATATTGCTGACTTAACACATGCCATGGAAGATGTTTTTGACAAACTGCGTAAAGGAGAAAGTGTAGGAACAGAGCTTGTTAACATAATTTTTGAGTGTATAGATGCACTTACAAACAGGCTGGATCAGTTACAGAATGGAATTGACGTACTGATGGAAACTGAGACCCTCGTAGAGAAGCTTAAAACTTGCGCAAAAACCATGGAGACTTCCGTCAAGGTCGAGGATAAGACAGTGAAAAGGAAAAGCACTAGAAGTGAAAAAATCGACAAGTCCACTTTCGAAACAAAGCGTATCCAAGCTGCCGAAGATGAATTAGAAAAGAATGAACAATTGGCCGAAGTTTCAGAGATGCTTAGACCTTTCGATTTCCGTTCAACTCAAACCATCCGCATTCACTTCAAACAGCTTGATAAACTCATGAACCTAACAGGAGAGCTTGTCATAAACAAAATTGCCTTACTCCAAGCCGTCTCAATGAACAAATATGAACAGCTGAAACGGGTATCCGGAGCTATGGACCGACTTATCACGGAACTTCAGGAGTTAGTTACAAGGATACGTATGGTTCCAGTCAGTCAGATCTTTGACAGGTTCCCACGACTCGTTAGGGATCTCTCATTAAAGAAGGGTAAAAAAGTGGAATTAATCATGGAAGGGAAAGACATTGAAGTTGACAGAACAGTCTTGGATGAGATTGGCGAACCGCTTGTGCACCTCATTAGAAACTGTGTAGATCATGGAATAGAATATCCGGAAGAAAGGATTAAGCTAGGTAAGCCGCCTACTGGACTAATAAAGTTATCTGCCCATCGTGAAAGCGATCATGTTATAATTGAAATTGAGGATGACGGTGCAGGCATAGACCCTGAGGTCGTCAAAAAAGTCGCTGTGGAGAAGGGTTTTGTCTCTAAGTTTGAAGTTGAAAAAATGAGCGATGATCAGCTAATCAATATGATATTCATCCCGGGATTTTCCACGGCTAAGGAAGTTACTGAAACCAGCGGTAGAGGCGTAGGAATGGACGTCGTCAAAACTAAGGTTGAGAGCCTTGGCGGATCAATTCAGCTGAAAACAGAAGTGAACAAAGGAACAAAGGTTACACTTAGACTTCCTTTGACCGTTGCCATAATTAAATCTCTTCTAGTTGAGGTTAATGGACAGACATTCGCAATTCCATCGTCTCACATTTCTGAAGTCGTCCGTATGCCTAAAAAGGAGGTAAAGGACCTAGGAATGATCGAGGTCATCGAGGTGCGTGGAAAAGTTGTACCACTCCTAAAGCTACATGATTTACTAAAACTCAACAACCCGAGACAGACGGACCATTACGAAGTCGTTTTAACAAATGTTGACCGAGAGGGACTAAAATATGGGATAATTGTAGACTCTGTTCTGAGACTACAAGAGATACTAATAAAGCCGCTGGACGAGAATCTTCTAAATGTAAAGGGATTTAGCGGAGCAACAATACTTGGCGATGGGCAGGTTGTATTGGTCTTGGATATACATAAACTAATTAATAATGATGAAATGCCTTTGAAAATATCAAATGAAGCCTTGGTAAAGCCCGCATCATAAATCACATGTATTGCGACATAATATTTTTATTTCGGAATAAATAGATTCTATGCCGGAGGGGATAGATATAGCCACCGTTATGATTGTTGATGACGCCGCGTTTATGAGAGCGCTCCTTAAGAAGATACTGCTCCAATGTGGGCATGAAGTTGTGGCTGAAGCGGGAAACGGAGATGAAGCTATAGAAAAATATCAACATTACAAACCGGACATTGTTCTACTCGATATAATTATGCCCGCTGGAAGTAAAACAAAGGATGGAATTGACACTTTAAAAAAGATTATGGAAATTGATCCTAACGCTAAAATTGTAATGTGTAGTTCCATGGGGCAACAGGCCCTTGTTGTTGAGGCTCTAAAATGCGGGGCAAAAGACTTCATAGTGAAGCCCTTTCAACCCCAAAAAGTAATGGAAGTCTTGAACAAATGGTGCTGAGGAACACCCTTTGGTTCGATCCTCAGACCTCACTATACGCGCAAGCATTGGAAGCCATCTAACCCCTCCAAAGGATATTAAACCACAATTAAAAATGCCCCAGTTCACATCTGCATTAGCGACAACTCATGGGTTAGAGGAGATCCGCGTGGATATGGCATGTATGAAAATCGGAAACAGATCGCAATGGCTAGTTACCAATGTTGGATCATGTGTAGCGCTTTGTATTTACGATCAGGTAAATAAATGCGGCGGCATGGCGCATATAATGCTTCCAGATGGAGGACGGGATAAAGAAATATTACCGTGCAAGTATGCGGATACAGCCGTTCCAACATTAATATCCGCCATTAGAAACATGAGTGGGGAGGAGACACGTCTAATTGCAAAAATGGCTGGGGGAGCAAGCATGTTTTATGATTCTAAATATCGCGTTACAGATATCGGACCGAAAAACGTTGAAGCAGTCAAAAAGGCATTGGAAAATCATAATGTTCCATTAGTAGCCTGCGATGTGGGTGGAAAAAACGGCCGCAGGGTTTCGTTCAATGTTTTTACAGGAGTTATGATCGTTAGAACTCTCAACGGGGTGGAGAGAGTACTATGAGTAAAAAATCCTCTGAAGAAATGTCTGAAAGAGACAGGGTTCCAGTGTTGAACGATGATTTAAACCTAGAAGTTCTAAGGGAATTAGGCAGCATCGGTGCAGGAAATGCTGCCACAGCACTATCCGAAATTCTACAGCAACCAGTGACGATTGAGGTTCCGAAAGTTTACACTCTTCCACCCCACCTTATCCAGAAATACTATGGTTACCACGACAGAACAGTAACGGCTATTTACTCACAACTAAGTGGGGATATGGACTGTGATATTCTGCTTTTATTTGATCCTGATGAAGAGAAAAAAATAGTTACACTAATGACAAGCGTTTCATCCGCTGAAGAGATTGATCCAGAGATGGCTAAATCAGCCATAGAGGAATTGGGCAATATATTGATTGGATCATTTCTGAGTGCCATCGCAAACTTCACGGGAATTAAATTATTACCCACTTATCCTCAGAGGGCGATGGATTCCTTTGACGCGATAATTGACAATTTCCTCATCAAACAGGCAATATTCTCAAATATCAGTCTAGTGTTTGAAACACGTTTTATAGGTAATCAAGGAACTGGCAACTGCCTTTTGATAATATTCCTCAGCAGAGAACTGTATCAACTGTTAGTCTTAAAAGCTACCGAATGGCTTAACAGGGACTAAACATGACTAACGTTCAAATAAGTATTTTATCTTCATATTCTGAAGTAAAAATTCTTTTTACTTGATACAAATTAAAAGGAGCCTAATAGAGGTATGGAAAATCTCCAAAAGGGAGTGTTTAAGCACCTTTGCGATCAAGGATCTTTCGCTTATACATGCTTATTTGTTGAGGTGATTTGATGTCAAAAAGTGATTATCTAAAAATTGTCAATTTCGTTATTGGAGAGATAAACTATGGCGTTCCAGTGGAGCAGGTTAAGGAGGTCAGGGATATGCAGGCTCTAACCCCGGTTCCTGGAGCCCCGCCATACGTTTTAGGCGTGACTAATCTCAGAGGTCAGATAGTGACCATTATAGATTTCCGTAAGCGCTTGAGACTCCCGGCGAGAAAGGAGGGGGATGGTGAAAAAATAATGATTATTGAGATGGGGGAACAGGCTGTTGGAGTTGTGGTTGACGCAGTTACAGATGTATTGACGATTCCGTGGAAGGATATTGAAAGGAAAATAAAAGTTGCAACAACGCTGACTGACAGCCTGATAGGTATTGGAAAAATTGCGGATAAGCTTATAATAATATTAGATTTGGCTAAATTAATTTCAAAAAGCGCTGAAGAAATCCAAATGAATGAAATGTCGGCCACAGGAATCCTTGAAGGAGAAGTTTTGCCATCAAAGTAAACATGTTGAACCATTCCCTCATAATTTTAGGCACCTCACGAGAGGTGCGGAACCATGATACGTGTTCTGGTCGTTGATGACTCGGCACTTATGCGTAGAATGATAAGGGATCTGATACAATCTGACCCTGAGATTAGGGTCATAGATACAGCGTCAAACGGTGTTGAGATGCTTGAGAAACTTCAGACGCTGACTCCCGATGTAGTTACTCTAGACGTAAACATGAAAATCATGGACGGTTTAACCGCCCTCAAATTAATTATGGAGAAACATCCCCTCCCGGTTATAATGCTCAGCAACGCTACTCGAGAAGGGGCTGAGGAAACACTCAAAGCCCTTGAATATGGCGCAATTGACTATGTGGCAAAGCCTTCAGGAGAAATATCACTTGACATCGAAAAAATAAGGGATGAATTAATAGCGAAGGTAAAAGCAGCAGCCAAGGCGAAAATAATTAAGTATGAATACATGGCATCTGAAGAAGCGCCATATATGGAAACAGATAAAGACAATGTCATTTTAATAGGTGCTTCAACAGGAGGACCGCCAGCCATTGAGAAGATTTTACGCAGCCTCCCAGAGAATGTACCCCCGATACTTGTTGTCCAACATATGCCTCCAGGCTTTACACAATCATTTGCGGCCAGACTGAATAGCCTATGCAGCTTTGAAGTTAAAGAAGCAAAGGAGGGTGATCCCATAGTTCCCGGCCAAGCACTCCTGGCACCTGGAGGCTATCACATGATCGTTGGAGATGACAAGAAAGTGCACTTATTGGAAAATCCACCCATTCATGGAGTTAGACCAGCCGTTGATCCCATGATGATTACTGCTGCAGGAGTGTACCGCTCCAAAACTATAGGTGTGCTTCTTACAGGCATGGGAAGGGACGGTGTCTCAGGCATGAGGGAAATAAAGAGATTTGGCGGTCGAACCATTGCACAGGATGAGACAAGCTGCACAGTATTCGGTATGCCTAAAGCTGCAATAGAGGCAGGGTGCGTAGACAAGGTGCTTCCCCTCTTCAAAATACCTGGCGAGATAATGAGAATGTGTAAATCTTAGCAGAATGTTTATAGCAGGGATACTAATAAATCTTAAGTATTCATAATTCATAATCCACTTATAAACTGACCCTGAAAATGAAACCGGCAATAAGAGGTGTAACCGCAGGATGGCGGAGAATACGCAGGAAAACGCGTCAGGCATCATCATATCCCCTGGAATGAGATCTGATGCTGATAACACCAGCTTTATCACTGAAAACAGGGAGTTAAGAAATAAGTTAATCTCCATCTTAAGGGTGTTTATTGAGAAGGCTGAAAGTGTTTCTGCAAAAGCTGATCTGGCACTACAAAACGCTGCCATAATGGCTGATCTTGCTTACGGCGCCGAGAAAAACGCTGCGAACGTCGCTGAGATAGCGATGAAAGTGGCTGAAACAGCGGCAAATGTTGCGCAAAGCGCGAAAAGCGTAAAAGATTTTGCAAAGAAAGTGGCTGCAGACGCTGAAGTAGCCGCGCAAGCAGCATTGAAAGTGGCGGAGATGGGAAAGAACACCTCTGAATTATCCAATCAGATGACTGCAGGTATGCAGCAGGTAAGCACCGCCGCTCAGGAAGTTGCATCAGGCGCGCAGAAATTAGCTACACTATCGCAGAACGCAGCTAAAAGCATTGAGGCGCTTAGAAAACTTATGAATGATGTCGGCGCCATTGCAAGAGAAGCCTCAATTGTGAGGGATAATGCACTAAACAAGTTTCACGAAGCAGGTGAGAAAGGACAAAAGGGACTTTTAGCGATTGAGAACATTAAAGATAACATGATGAAGGTTTATGATGCAGTGTCCTCCATGATAGGCTCTATTGAACAGGTAGGGCAAATGGCAAACGCCATTTCAGACATTGCGGGTCAAACAAACATGCTAGCATTAAATGCTGCAATAGAGGCTGCAAGGGCTGGCGATGCTGGGAGAGGATTTGCAGTGGTGGCCGATGCCGTCAAAGATCTTGCGGGGCAATCGAAGAAAGCAGCGGTTTCAGCCATGAACCTTGTGAAAAGCATTAAGGACTCATGCGATCAGACAAGCACAATAACAAAGCAGTCCCAGATTGGAGCCACAGAAGGAGCCACAATAGTACAAGGGGCTCTCAGAGAGTACAGTGAAGCTGCTAAGATAATGGATGATATGGCTGAGAAAGTAAGCAGACTGGCAAGCGGTGTTGAACAGGGGTTGGGCGCCCTTGAGGCCGTTGTAGGCGTTATAGAGGAGGTGGCAAGCGTTGCGGAGGAAAGCTCATCCGCCTCAGAGGAGTCCTCCGCCGCAATTGAAGAACAGACTGCTGTTTCCGAAAAAATAGCGGAGATAGCCCAAGAAGTTTCCAAAACCGCGGACGAAGTTGCAAAAATAAACCGTGAAGTAATTGTTCGCGCCGAAGAAGTAGCAGAGCTTGCAACGAAAGTCGTGGATGCAGCCGCCAGTGTGGAAAACTTTGTGAAGGAAATCTTGGCGGAGGTGGAAAACGTGGGCAAGGCAGCCCACACCATAGTTGATCACTCCACGAAACTTGCAGAAGTTTCAGAGCAGATGAAAAATGAGCTGCAGGATTTCATAGATGAACAGAAAAAGATGCTTAATGAATTTCTTAAGCACAAGTGACAACAAAACTTTAACTATCGTTATTAATTAATCTTGAACTATTGAGATTCCTAGACTAAAGCGCCTAAGCCTGAGCTTGCTTTACATAACCACGTCTAATTTTTTGGAATATTGATTTTACTAGGCTTCTTGCCTCGACATCTATTACCGCCAGCGTGGTCAAGTATATTATTGCGCCTAGAGCAGTTATCCCCAGGGTTAGGCTCAATCTGGTTGGTTGAGGCATTATACTGTGAAGCACAAACGCCATTAAGGCGGAAGCTGAAACGTACTTGGTGATGTCTCTCCATGGAATTTTTATCTCAGTCATCCCGTTTACAATTTTGAATAATATCAGGAACATGGCGAACCTGGTCAGCGAATTTATGACAGCAACGGATAGTGCTGAGGGAATTGGCTGGTTTTGCGTATAAACAGTAAGAATGTAGTATGCTGTTGGCAGCGCTATTGCCGAATGAACGTAGGGAAGTGTAAAAGCAAGGAAGAGTTTGCTTCTAACAAGTTCCCTGAGGGATATTTGAGCTTTCTCATCCATCCTTTCCAAGCCATAAAGTGCGAAACTGAAGGTTGAGGAAAGAGTTAATGTAAACGCGTCAATCGCCAAAACCATAAGCACAGGCCAAGCAGCGACATATTCAACATTTAACATTGCAAGATATGATTTAGGTATTGCCAGCACACCAGCAGTCATTGGAATTGCAAACATCAAAACCATCTTCAGCGTGATGGTTATGTCTTGGCTTTTCCGCTCAGCCAGTAACTTAGGGTACAAGGCAAAAGCCAAATATGAAGCATAGGTTATTATGATCGCTATTTGATATGCTGCTCCATAATTGCCTCTAGCAGCTTCTCCGCCATAAGCAAACAACATTATAAATATGAAAGCAGCTATCTGATTACCTATAACATTATAAATGTTCGCGAGAGAACCCTTAAGCCACTCCCTAACATAAGCCCAAACGACACTCTCCCGCAAATCCTTCAGCAGAAGCCACGAATAATACACAAGTTGAACAAATATCCCCAAAATTAGACTGACAAGCACTCCGAACAACGAAAGCCCGCATCGAATTATTAGCAAGTAGCCCAAAGCAATCTTGCACACTTCACCAACAAGTAATCCATAACCCAAAACATGCGGTGTCTTCGCCTGAAGACAAGACTCAAAAACATTCAGAATATAAACCTCAGCTATCTGAGCTGAAGCAAGAAAATACAAAAACACATACTCTCGACCCACCCCAAGAGCCGAAGTTATAAAAGAGGCTGACACTACATAAAAAATAGTTGCAGCTAGACCAATAGCCAAGTTAGCCGCAAAACACGTCTTAACTGCACCTTTTTTGGCTCGTGCAGCGAATCTTAAAGCCCAAAAAGGAAAAACGCCTGCCAGAACGGTGAAGTATGCCGCAACATCGCTGATATTAAACCATACACCATACTCCTGTGCAGTAACGGAACGCGTGATCATAAGCTGAAAAGCCAAACCGGTTGCGATACTTAGCAACCTAGAAGTAAATATTATGAACCCTGAAAAGCGAAGCCTTATTCTATCCTCAGTCAACATTTCACCCTTTCACAGCTTTCATAAATTATAACAGCAGGACATTTCACAGTGTACTTGGGCGTTCTTAATAATTTCCTTTCAATCGGAAAACTTATATTAGTTTCATTTACAGTACCGTATTGAGCTTTAAGCCATTAAGACAGTGTTCATCAGCACGTTTCCCCCATTTGAGTTGCATCAGAGCAAAACTTCAGCGAATTTTCTCCACACTAGAAATATGTGAGTAATAATCTTCAACAGACATAAAGACTAAAACTGAACGCTAAAAGGCTTTTATTTATAACTCCAGCATGTAGTTTTTATTTAAATTGTTTAATTTCCCGTTTAGAATTTGTTCCCTGTTTATGAGTGGAAAGTTGATATAATTCTCGTTGAAAATTGTTTATCGTAATAACTTCGACAATTGGGATTGTTATGCTTGAGGTTGCCATGATTAATGATTGTGCCCACGTGGGGGAGACTTTGCTTAGATATCTGCCATCAAATATAAAGAAGAAACATATTAAACGTACTAGGAGCATGTGGAGTAAAAGCTTCGGTTTAGCTTACAAAATAATGAAAACCAAGGCCGACATCTATCACGTAAATTATCTTCTGCAAGACTGTTACATTGCAGCTTTTCTAATGAAAAGACCTCTAATTGGACATGCTCACGGAAGCGACTTGAGAATTGGACTAAAGCATTCCCTTTGGAAAAAAATAGTTCGTTACAATCTTAAACACTGTGACAAAGTCATTGTGAGTACACCAGATATACTTGAAATGGCAAGACAACAAAGGGAAGACACAGAGTACCTTCCTAATCCTGTTGACACACAGATTTTCTCACCTACACCATTACCCAGTAGAAAAGAAAAAATTAAGGTGCTAATTGCAGGTAGCTCAGACTGGAACATAAAAGGTATAGACATAGCGATAAAGGCCTTAAGCAAGATTAAGGATCAAATCGAAGTGTCAATAATTCGTCATGGTAGAGATTTCCATAGAACCATGGAGTTAGCAAGAACCTTAGGCTTAAAATTACACATCCTAGAGAAGACAACACACGAAAGAATGAGAGAATATTATTGGAACTCTAATGTAGTTATCGACCAATTTAAATTAGGCTCTTTAGGGATGATTTCATTAGAAGCAATAGCATGCGGCAGACCTGTAATAACGTATGTTTCATCAGAATACCCGCAATACAAAGACTTCCCATTAAAGGATGTAAATACCGAGGAAGAAATTGCCAAAGTAACAAGAGAGGCAGATACAAACCTTTGGCGGAAAGAATATTCCTATCTAGAGAAAAATCATAAGCCGGAAATTATTGTTGAAAAATTATTAAGTATATACAACGATGTAATTTGATTGGAGTGCCTAAATGAAACTAGATGTTGGTTGTGGGGGTTCAGAAGAATTTAAAATCCACAGAGTAAGAGGAGACGTTAACTGCGACGTCCTAAAACCCACATGTAAAATTCTAAATTTTGTCCAATGCGATGCTCAATATTTACCGTTTAAAGATGAGGCGTTTGAACAAGTTATGATGTTTGATATAATTGAACATTTACATTCTCCTTTTAAAGCATTAAAAGAATCATGGAGAGTATTAAAAAAGGGAGGCATACTTCGTCTTGGAACACCTAATGCGTTGTATTTACCTAAAATTATAAGTTCAGCCATAAGAGGATACTACATACCGCACAAAGATCATATACAAACATGGGGGAAACCAGAACTGGAAAGCTTGTTAAAAAAGACTGGGTTTAATCCCTTAGTTAAATATGAAACCTATGTAGATGAGAAGAAACACTGGTTTCTAGAATTACTTAACAAGATATGTCCATTTCCTGCGATTAAGCATAGACAGTTATATGCAATAGCATATAAAATGAATAAAAACGACTCTTGAAAATGAGTCAGCTAGCATCTGGCGACTTCTAGGACTATACCAAATCAAAATATTTATTGTAACCAGTCCGAGCAGTCTTTAGAGTGGATTTTAGCAGATCTTTTAGCGCATGCAAAAGCAGATGTGGATGCATTTCTCTTCAGCGCTTTCTCTTATGTTTGAGGTAAAAACCTTGTTAACTTAAATGATTACGGCTGAGAATGTTGACAATCTATGGCATAAATGCAAGCTGAACTATATTCCTAAACAAAGAATTCAAACAATTAACAGCTATAATTAAATAGCGCAAAAGATAACTTCTGGTTAATTTTCAGTTTTGGAAGTTATTCTTTCTCCAATCTTTTCTTGATCTGTTCAACTTCACATCGAACAAATTCATCCTTAATCTCCTCTTTTCGCTTTTCATTAGACTTCAATATTAGTTTCAAAAAATCTGATTCGTAGTTTCTTAGAAGTAATTCTACGTTTGGTATTAAGCAATGACCCCCAATGACACCTGGAAACATTATTGGTCTGTCAAGTCTAACACGGTGCGTATCCTCAATAAAATCTACAACATCTTCAAACTCTGCTCCAAAATGTCTACTAATTCTATGCATTTCTTGGAAACATGCAATCATCCAAGCCCTATAGGTGGTCTCAAAAAGTTTAGCTAATTCCGTTTCCAAACAGCCTTTTAAAACCTTAGTTTTCAAACCTAACTTTTCAAAATGCTTCCTCGCCGCCTCAGCCGATTCTGCACTGACGCCGCCAATATACTTTGTCCAACGCTTTAACTCCCACTTCATATGTTCTAGGCTTTTATGTACACCCCGAACAGGTGAATGCGCCACGAGACAGCTACCATTAACCCTCTTATAAACAGTCATTGTAGTGCCAGGTGCAATAGTGCTGTTGATTATTACCAACTTTGGCTTAAATCGTTCCACGCAACTAACAACGTTGTTTACAAACTCATCTTTGTCAGAGCAGGGAATGCAAATGTGCATAACATCGATCTCACCGGGCAATGCAGAGGATTGCCCGATCTCGCGCATTTTACTTGGATCTAGATCATAACCATACACTTCGAACTTTTCGCTTTCTTTTAGAAGTTCGAAAATGGGTCGGCCTACCTCTCCTAATCCGATAACCAAAACTTTATCCTTAACCATTTTTAAATCAGCCCGTATATTTCTGGTTGAAACAACTTAAAAGTAGTCAAACTATTTAAGCTTCACAGCCATACCTTAGGACAAGGGGAATTCAATCATGCAGACGACGAAAGTTGGCAAGGGTGTAATAATAGGTGAAAACGTCCAGTTAGGTAAAGATGTGACTATTTGGAATTATGTGGTTATAGGCGATAACACGAAAATAGGCGATGAAACCCGTATAGGAAGCTTCTGCGATATAGGTAAAGAAGTCATTATAGGCAGAAAATGCAACATACAAGCACATGTAACAATATCCAATGGATGTAAAATAGGCGAAAGAGTGTTCATAGGTCCAAAATGTACGATATTAAATGATAAATTTCCGCAAAGCGAGCGATTAACGCCACCAATTATACAGGATAACGCCGTAATAGGTGGAGGGAGTATCATACTTCCAAATGTAACGGTTGAAGAGGGTGCCGTAGTAGCTGCTGGAAGTGTCGTTACGAAGAATGTCCCTTCATTCACTGTTGTTAAAGGGGCGCCTGCAAAACCCTTCATGAGCAGAGACGAGTACGAGTGTAAAAAGAAAGCATATACTATTAAACAGCAGGAGTGACTTATGAAAGTTTGGTATGACGCTTGCACAGGTAAGCATGTACGCTACGGTGTTGCCATAGCGAAAAGGCTTAGAAGCCTTGGGTATGAAGTACTATTAACCACAAGGAATCACCCAGACACTTTAGCCTTGGCGGAATTGCTAAAAGAGAAGTTAATTCCTGTCGGGGAGTATGATCCAACATCACTTTATACCAGATTGAGGAAAAGCGCAAAGCGCGTGCTTAAATTAGCTGAGCTTATTAATGATAGCCCTCCAGATCTCGCTATCTCCCATCAGTCTGTAGAGCTCTGTCGCGTCGCTTTCGGGCTAAACATTCCAATAATCTTAACAGCGGATACACCTCATGCAACAGCTGTTAATAAGTTGACTATACCATTAGCAGAGGCACTTGTAGTTTCAGAGGCTATTCCAAAAAGCTTCTTCGCACGCTTCGGCAGGCCAAAAATCTTCCAATTCAAAGGCGTAGATGAAGTCGCATGGATAAAAGATATAAATAAATCCAAGAATTTTGAATTCAAAAAACCCCTTATTATTGTTAGGCAGCTGGAGATAAGAGCTTCTTATGCCTCCGGAAAAGTTGATGTCACTGAAAAAATTGCGAAAAAGCTTGCTAAAATTGGAAATGTCCTATTTATTACACGATACAGCCGCCAAAGTAATGGAGAAAACGTTCTGAATATCCCTGAAGAATTCATTGACGTTGCAAGTCTGGTCTGTGACGCCGATCTTGTGGTGAGCGCAGGAGGAACCATAGCCAGGGAAGCTGCCTTACAAGGTATCCCAAGCATTGTAATATCGGATTTTGGAGAAACCTATGTAAATAGATACCTATCAGAAAAGGGATTCCCATTATACATTGTACGCGCATCCAAGGTGCTGGATTTAGCGAAAACTACAATTGGAAAACGATATGATGTGAAAGAAAAACTGATGGAACTAGAAAACCCCGTAGACCTGCTCGAAAGAATAATTTCACAAGAACTTTTTAAAGAGACCAAAGAATGAAAAACTGCCCATCTGAAATGAGGGCAAAGCAACCCTATGCTAACAAACATAAGTCCTTTAACATTGGCTAACTTCGCTAAGACATTAAACAATTTTAACAAAAAGCTTAACTTAAGAGCAAAGTTGTAATAAACCTCATGGAAAAATCAATAATGACTAACTGGGCCGGTCGTCTAGCTGGTTAGGACATCCACCTTAAACCACGTGAACCTAAAGCAGCCCTTACGAGGCTGAGGTCGCCGGTTCAACTCCGGCCCGGCCCACCATCAAAGTTTTGCTACAATGCGCATTTTACTTACTTGCTTGAGTGAAGCACCGTTTCAAATTGAACCTAAAAACTTGATTACCTTTTCAGGATTAAAAATTGTGAGATTCGCAGTTCTTAACCTTTTTCCTATTTTAGGCATCAGGCCAGCTGCATCTGTTCCCAACTTGCAGGTTATTGCATGCTCAAAGAGTCCTAGGGATTCTACGGCAACTATGTCGCTTTGGCATTTCGCCAGTTTTAAGGCATCTTTAACTTCGCTTAATGTTGCTCCCAGCACAATTAGTTTCTGAAGTAGATGTTTTGTCCATTGTGTGTATAGGTTTAGTTGTTTTTCCGCTAAAAAAGCTTGCACCTCATTTTCATGGACAACGGCTATTTTTATAATTAGAGGTAACATCTTACATAAGCCGAAAAGTTCAGCGATTTTTTGTATGGTTATCTTTCTTCCGTCTGCAAGCTGGGCTTGCAATTGCTGTAGGGTTATTGTTGCCCTTATGTTTTCAGGCAGAATTATTCCCGGGTCCACAATAAGCTCATCCTTATCAAGATCGGTAATGTATGCTTTTGTCGTGAGATACTTCCTCGGTGTTTCCGCACAGAATCCAATTTCGTTTCCCAAGCAGTTTAAAGCTGCTTTTTCATCTTCCCCGGAAAATTCAACTTTAATCCAGCTTCGCTGTGTAACTTCCACATTTTCTATTTCGATCCTTAATCCTTTAAGTGCTTTTTTAAGCTGGTCTTCGACAAATTTCAACTGTCCGTTATGGTGGATTTTTAATAGTAAAGTTAGCGTGGGCATTAGCAGTCTCCGATTATTCTAGTGATTTCCTCGTGAAGTTTTTTCACCCTCTCAACGGCTTCGAGCGGAAGTTCCTTTGAGAACCTTTCCAGGGTTACCTCTATGGGCACTCTTTTGGAGCCTTCTATGAGCTTATCTGCATAGGCAACTATTTTCTCCTCAAGGGTTTTTGGCGTATAATCGCCTTTGGGCCATCCGAGTTTTTCCGCCTCTTCAGGCGTGATTCCCCCGCCTACATGCCTTTTAATTATGGACACAATTGGCAAGGGAAGCCCCAGCGATTTCGCTATCTGTGCGCCTTCAATGGCGTGGTGTACGCTGTGAGTTTTTGCTCTTCCAATGTCATGGAGAAGAGCCCCTACCTCAACAAGCTGCATGTTCACGTCTAATCCTTTTCCTTTACAGTTTTTTGCAATTTCGAGTGCTAGCTCCGTTACGGCTTCACAGTGCTTTATGACATTATCTTGACAACCTACCTCACGTAAAAGTTGCAGTGCCTGCTCTTTCGTTGGAAGCCTTTCACTCACCCAGCTCCTTCCTTAACTGTTCGATCTTCTTTGACAACACTTGGATCATTTTCTCATTATTGTAGTGTGTTAGGGGTTTGTTGCAGACGGGGCAGCGGAAAACATGTTCCACAGCTTCCTCAAAGGTTATTCTTCGGCAGCCAGGCGTATTGCAATAATAGAAGTCGTGGCTTTTCTCGTATTCCAGTCGAATTGTGAGTTTTTCTATGACCCTTCGTTTTTGGCTTAGAATGAAGCCTTCAAGCTGGTCAGGCTGTAGCTTCCAGTGGAATATGAACCAGCCTGTCTTGGGGTCCCTAGTTCTCCTAAGGCTTACAAGCGAGTGATCATAAAGCTTGTAGAGAATCTTACGTACATTATTCAGTTTAATGCCTGTTTTGTTTGCAAGTTCATCATCGGTGATTTCATCTGAGTTCTTTAGCATCTCAATTAGCTTCACGGCTTCTTCCTCACCTATGGATTCAGCGACTTTCAGTAATATGTCGTTGTTTGTGGAGAGCATGTTACCCCTTTTTGCTTTCTTTATTAAATTTAATAGCTATATGGACTTAAATCTCTTTTCAATAGCGATGTTTAAGTTCTGATCACCTTCTTACCTCTTGTCTGCGGTACAATTACGAACTTCGCGTTCTCGAAGCTTTTCGTCAGCTCCTTGCCCTCGAAGAACCTATCCAAAAAAACTGCGAGGCTTGCGCATTCAGAGTGCGGCTGGTTTCCTATCGCCACGTTAAAGTCTGATACTGCTTCGGAGAAGAATTTCCCAGGGACTTTCTGGCTTCCAACAAGAATAAGCACGTTCTTTCCCGTGGACTTTATACGCTGCAGTACATCGCTTGATTCAATGTTTTCGCCGTAGGCGGTCAAGTGTATGACTATTCCACCCCTTTCCCTCCATTCTTTTACCGCCTTCCACCATGGAACGCCCATTTCAAAAAAGAAGGGGCCTCCCCAGTTTCTAACGACTTTCTCAACGGAATCCCTCACTTTTTCATCCCTTATGTCTGAGAGTATAAACCCTGAGGCGCCTAGGGCTCGGGCAGTTAGCGCCACATGCGTTGTCAACCTCAGATCCCTTTTAGGCCTGTGCCCCCATCTTAGAACAAACACTTTCAGAAAGCTTCCATTAGGGTTGTTTGTAGCTTTCAATTTTGCCTCCCATCTCCTCAACGCGGTTTTTTATCTTTTCAGCAAACCATGGGACAGCTTCAAAGGATACATGGGCAACGTCGCCATCATAATTCACTTGATGAACTTCGGCACGGTTGTAGAGCCAAGATATGAAAGACATAGTTTCGCTCGTTACAGGCATCGTAAATGACACTTGCACGGTATTTTTCAGCATACGGCTTAGCTCCTCCTTCAATCCATCAATATTTGTTCCGTATAGTGCAGAAACGGGAACCGGATTTGGAGCTTTGTCCTTAAGCTTCTCAATTTTCCCCTGAAGCTCCTCTTCGGATATGAGGTCGATCTTATTCAGCGCCGTAATCATGGGTACACATGATGCGTTTATGCGGTCTAAAGTTTCAAGACATACTGAAAGCTTCCTTTCCACAACGTTTAATGATTCACTTATGTCCACCACTAAAAGTATTAAGTCTGAGTATATTGTTTCCTCAAGCGTCGACCTGAATGCTTCAATCAGAGTTATGGGTAAGCGATGTATAAACCCCACAGTGTCGGTTAGGAGGAATCTCTTTCTAGAAAATTTCACCAACCTGGTTGTTGTGGATAATGTGGTAAACAAGGCGTCATCGACGGGTACCTCCTCCTCCGTAAGTGCCGTGAAAAGTGAGCTTTTACCAGCATTCGTGTACCCAGCTAGGGAAATCGTTGGAAAACCCAGCTCAACCCTTCTTTCACGGTGTATGAGGCGTTTTCTCCGGATTCTTCTGAGTTTCTCAACTATCGTTCTTATCTGCCTTTTAACAGTTTCATAATACACGTCAACCTCATAGGCGCCTAGGCCCATGAAGCCTGGCTGTTCACCCATTTTTGCAAGTCTAACTCTTTCCTTTGCGCGTGCAAGTTCATACCTCAGCCTCGCCAACTGAATTTGAAGCTTAGCCTCCGTAGTTGAGGCCCTCCGTGCGAATATTTCCAGAATCAACTGGAAACGGTCTATGGCCTCCACGCCTGCTTCCTTAGCTATGTTATATGCTTGGACCGGTTTCAGCGGATTATCGAAAATTATTTTTTGGGCTCCTGTTTCCCTCACAAGCTTTGCAAGCTCCTGAAGTTTTCCATAACCCACCTGGTATCGGGGATCAGGCGATCTTATCTGCTCTATTTTGCCTACAACGGTGTAGCCCGCTGACTCAGCAAGACTTTTCAGCTCTTCCAAGGTGGATTGTTCAAAATGTCTACGCACTTGTACAATGATGGCTTTTGTCAGTTCTCCTCCTCCATCTCCTCACGGTCTTTCCCATTTAGTTGTATCAGATCACTTAACATGAGACCTCGAGTTGGCTGTTTGGGGGTCACCATCTTGGGAACACCATCATTCACTGGGCCCATAAGCTTGATCCTGAGCATATGCTCCAATTTTGCCACAAGCCTATCATCCGGAACCATTTTACCAGCTTCTATCTTCTTAAGGACTGAGACCTTCTCGTTTATCCTTTTACCAAGCTCCTCATGTGTAAGTCCCAGTTTTTCCCTAGCTTGTTTTATTTTATGGGCAAAATCATCCACAAGCTCCATGTTGATTTCAAGCTTCTCAGGCCTTTGGGGAGAACCCTTAGCCAGCTTCACTTTTTCAGCAGAAGTCTTTAACTTGATTTTTGTATCTTCAGGAGTCTTGCTGGAAGTCGTCGACACTGGTGTACCGTGTTTGGAGCATTCACCGCATACAAGCAGTTTTGCCCCTTCGATAAGCACATGGAACGGTTTGCCATGTATGTTTCTACCGCAAACTTCGCAACGCAATTTTATGGCGCTCCTTTAATCTTTAATGTTCCAAGTTAGGTTTATAGTTGTCGAAACTCAAAAATTTGACAGGGATGCTGATTTGAAGGACGTGCTGGTGAAAATTCGGAAGATTGCAGACTACCAGTTCGGCAAGGGCGTCGGAGAGAAACTTTTCCCGGAAAATGTTGAGATTGTTTATTCTAAGCGCACCAAGAGGATCCGTTTCATTTACCTAGATGGGAAAAGGCTTGCCACGCTTCGACCCACGGACGGGTTGTTCTCCCTAAGTATTGATGGAGCTAAAAGGATTATCGCGAGTCATGCTCCGGCGCGATGTATAGTTACAGTCAAGGATGACGCTTCAAAGTTTATCGCAGAGGGTAATGATGTATTTGCAACCAACATTTTAAAGGCTGACAGTGAAATTCGCCCGAAAGACGAGGTTATAGTGGTTAATGATGAAGGTGAGGTCCTAGCAGTTGGCAAGGCTATGCTCTCAGGTGAGGAGATGATGATCTTCAAATGCGGGGTTGCTGTTAAAGTTAGACGGGGAATATTGAAGGAGTTAAGTATGACAAGTTGATGCTATAATTTAGGAGAATTGGAAAATGATGCGTAGGCGTATAAGTCCAAGGGAAGCCAGGCGCATGATGCAGCGCATGGGCTTAAGCATGGAGCCACTCTTAGATGTCGAACAAGTAATAATCAAGACAAGCGATAAGGAAATAACCATCGAAGGGCCAGAGGTTTCAGTTTTAGATTTCCAAGGCACAAAAATGTTTCAAGTGGCAGGGGGCAAAATTACTGAAAAAGCAACGAAACGCAAACCCACAATACTTGAGGAGGATGTTAAGCTAGTTGCAGACCAAACCGGAAAAAGCCTAGAAGAGGCAAGGAAGGCTCTTGAAGAATGTGAAGGAGACTTGGCTAAGGCTATACTGCTTCTGCAGTCCAAAATCTGACATGCGAGGCTTTAAAAGTGTTTGACATCGCCGTGGTCGGACATTTCTCGATAGACTCCATCATCCTTCCAGATGTGCAGAAACCATATGTTATCCTAGGAGGACCCGCGGCATATGTCTCTCTATCTGCAAAAAGTCTAGGCGCTAAGATCACGGTGATCTCGAAAGTGGGAGAGGATTTCCCTAAGGCTTATTTATGGTGGCTAAGCCAAGAAGGCATAGACCTTTCAGGAGTCATAAGAAGCCATGAAGCTCAGACAACGAGATTTGAACTGAAGTACTTCGAGGATTTCTCAGAGCGTATCCTGCGATTGATAAGTAAAGCTCCACCGATAACTATAGAAGACTTTCCAAAAGCCTTGAATGCAAAAGTAATACACGTAGCGCCGATAGCCAGGGAAATTTCCTGCGAAGTTATTGAAAAGATTCGCCGAAGCGCCGATATTTTATCCCTTGACCCTCAGGGACTAATCAGGGTTTTCGACGATAATGGCAATACATCCTACGGGGCGTTTGAGAAAAACGAAACCTTGGCGCTTGTTGATGTATATAAGTCCGCCTATGAAGAAATTAAGGCTTTAACCGGAGAAACTGACGTAGAAAAGGCTATAAAAATAATTCATGATTACGGTGTCAAAACAGTAATAGTCACCCTTGGAAACAAGGGAGCTAAGCTCTCTGTTGAAGGCACAATTTATAATATCCCAGCGTGCAAATCTCCCAAAGTTGCGGATCCCACAGGCGCAGGAGACGCCTTCATCGGTGGTTTCCTAGCCGAGTACCTTCTAGGAAGCGACATATTATGGTGTGCATATGTAGGTTCTGCTGTCGCCTCAATTGTCATCGAGTCCATCGGCCCCACATTCTCTCTCAGCAAATACGAAATTTACCAGAGAGCACGTACCCTTTATGAAGGGGAATAGTGTATCTTTACTAGGTCCATGAAGTAGAGGTTTGGGGAGAGCCGTTGGGACGCGTTTCAAAGGGCGAAAAATGCAGCGTAACTGGATGCGGAAAAGAGGCTAAACGTTCCCTTCCAGCAGAAAAAGTGAAAATGGCCGGAATGGACGTCAGCGGCGAAAAACGCGTATATCTCTGTGAGAATCACTATAAAGATTATAAGAAGAAGACTAAAAAGGAAAGAAAAATTGAGCAGTGGCGCTATAAAGGTGTTTAAAGGTAAAGTGTAAAAGAGGCGGAAGCATGCGTATTTTACAGCTACACTCAGATTATATCGAGTATAAGCCAATTCAGAAAGAGATTGCAGCGGCTGAGGAGGCGGAAAAGGAAGCTAGGCGCCTAGAAGAGATTGTAGTGATTTTCACCGCCGTGGAAGAAGGCGATAATGAGGAGACGGCTATAAAGGCTGTAGATGAAATTGAAGTTTCTCTTGCAAAGCTCGGAGCAAAACGAATACTTATCTATCCTTATGCGCATCTCAGCAGCAACCTTGCACCACCATCTGAAGCACTTAAAGTTATCAAGACAATGGAGTTGTACGCCAAAGAGAAGAACCTGGAGGTTTATCGTGCACCCTTCGGATGGAATAAGCAGTTCACAATATCCATTAAGGGACACCCATTGGCTGAGCAGTCCCGCTATATTAAGCCAGTTAAAGCTGAGACAAAAGAGGAGGTTTCCGAAGCCATCAGAGCTGAGGAGAAGCTTGAGTCCTTCTGGTTTATTCTTCAACCAGATGGAAAAATGATACCCGTCGACGAATTTAACTTCAGCAAGCATGAAAACCTAGAGAAGTTCACGCGGTACGAGATATCAAAAGTTAGGGCAAGCCAGCAGATGCCGCCTCATGTTCCCCTAATGAGAAGGCTTGAAATAGCCGACTATGAGTCTGGAAGTGATCCTGGAAACATACGCTGGTACCCAAAGGGTAGACTCATAAAATCCCTAATAGAGCAGTATGTAACCGCGAAGATTATAGAGTATGGCGCCATGGAAGTTGAAACTCCAGTGATGTATGACTTTCAGCACCCGAGTCTAGCGGATTACATAAATCGTTTCCCGGCAAGGCAGTACATGCTAAAGTCAGAGGATAAGGAGCTTTTCCTCAGGTTCGCAGCATGCTTTGGACAGTTCCTAATGGTTCATGACGCCCAGTTCTCGTATAGGCATATGCCGCTCAAAGTTTACGAGTTAACCCGCTATAGTTTTAGGCGGGAAAAGAGCGGCGAGGTTGTAGGTTTAAGGCGATTAAGAGCATTTACTATGCCTGACTGCCACGCATTCTGCACAGATCTTGAACAGGCCAAGGTGGAATTCATAAAAAGACTGAGACTGAGCATGGAGGTCTTGGAGGGCATAGGACTAACAAGAGATGATTATGAGATGGCTTTACGCTTTACAAGGGATTTTTATGAGGAAAATAAAGAGTTCATAACGAACATTGTGGCGTCTTTCGGTAAGCCTGTCCTGGTTGAAATGTGGAAGGAGCCATTCTTCTACTTCAGATTAAAATGGGAATTCAATTTCGTAGATAACCAGGATAAGGCTGCAGCCCTCTCAACAGATCAAATAGACGTTGAAAACGCTAGAAGATACGGCATAACGTATGTGGATTCCAACGGTGAAAAACGTTACCCACTAATTCTACACTGCTCCCCAAGCGGCGCAGTTGAAAGGTGCATCTATGCACTTCTAGAGAAAGCCTACAGAGATCAACAGAAGGGTAAGACCCCGATGCTCCCGTTATGGCTGTCGCCAACGCAAGTGCGCATAATTCCAATAGCTGAAAACCATCTTGAGCAATGTGAAAAAATCGCTGCGGCTTTAGAGACACAACAGATACGCGTTGACATAGATGATAGGCAATTAACACTGCAGAAAAGAATCAGGGAAGCAGAGGTGGAGTGGATCCCATACATAATAGTTGTTGGTCAAAGGGAAATAGAGTCAAACATATTGCCTGTAAGGTATAGAGGATCCAGAGAGATCATTAAAATGAGGGTTGAGGAATTAATAAGCCGTATAAAGACGGAAACACAGGGGAAACCCTTTAAGCCGCTTCCGCTGCCTAAACACGTTTCTAAGAGGCCACAGTTCTATGGATAATGATTAAGCAAAACAAATATCAACATGATTTTGGAAATAGATTCGCCGGAACGTGGTTAACATGGAGGCGGAGCCGCTCGTCTATATAGATGGCGAATACTACCCGAAATCCCAAGCGAAAATATCAGTTTTCGATCACGGATTCCTGTATGGTGATGGAGTTTTTGAGGGAATACGTGCCTATAACGGTGTAGTTCTTAAGCTTAAAGAACACATCGATAGACTTTACAACTCCGCAAAGGTACTTATGCTGAACATCCCGCTAACAAAAGAGGAAATGATAAACGCCGTTATAGAAACCCTTCGAAAGAACAAACTCAAAGACGCCTACATCCGCCTTGTTGTAACTCGAGGCGTAGGCGACCTGGGACTCGACCCGAGAAAATGCATGAAACCCACAGTCATAATAATCGCCGACTCCATCAAACTCTATTCAAAAGAGGCCAAGGAGAAGGGAATAAGAGTTCTAATAGTCTGGGTTAGAAGAAACCCCGTTGACACCACTCCACACGAGGTTAAGTCACTAAACTACTTGAACAGCGTGCTCGGAAAGATCGAAGCGAACAATGCAGGATATGACGAAGCTATATGCCTAGACAAGAATGGATATGTAAGCGAAGGTGTGGGCGAAAACCTGTTTATAGTAAAGAACGGGAAACTTGTAACTCCACCATCTTATGCTGGACTCCTCGTAGGCATAACAAGAGACATCGTCTTGAAACTGGCTGAAAGAATAGGTTATACAGTAATTGAGCAGAATATAACGCCAACCGAACTATTCACTGCCGACGAAGCTTTCCTTACAGGAACCGCAGCAGAGATAACGCCTATAGCCGAAATCAACGGTAGACCAATAGGTGACGGAAAACCTGGACCAGTAACACGTCGCCTCATGATCGAGTTTGAAAAAATGCTCGGCGATCCAAAGGAAGGAGTACCAATATACTCCTAACGCTGCATCAGAACTTCCTTGATCCAAAAAGCTATTCTCGCTCCAAAAAATATATTTGATGTGATTTTTAACCCAATCCTCAGGGGCACGATTTGGAAACCCTTTTACTTAAAGATGAGGAGGTTAGATCTCTTCTTTCTATGAGGGAGGTCATGGATGCCGTTGAAAAGGCCTTCGTAGAAAAAAGCCTTGGAAGGGCACAGATGCCCAGCAAAGTCTACCTTTTTTATCACAAATATTCAGGCGATGTGAGGGTCATGCCTTCATATATTGAGGAATGCGATATTTCGGCTGTGAAAATTGTAAACTCTCATCCTGAAAACAGGATTAGGTTCGGTTTACCCACGGTTATGGCGGTTATAGTGCTTGTAGATCCTAAAAACGGCTTTCCCCTCGCTATAATGGGTGGAAAGTCCATAACAGATTTCAGAACAGGAGCGGCCGGGGGGCTGGCTGCTAAATATCTTGCCAGACAAGACGCGAAAGTCGTAGGTTTGATAGGTGCTGGGGCACAAGCCAGAACTCAGCTTACAGCGCTTCTAGAAGTTTATGGAAGTTTTGAAGAAGTTAAAGTTTGGAGTCCTGACAACACTATGGATGAGTTTGTAGCTGAAATGGGACCAAAGTATTACAACAAGTGCAGGATTACCCCTGCTGGAAGTATAAGGGAAGCCGTCGAGGGAGCCGATATCGTTGTAACAACAACTCCTTCGAGGAAACCTTTAGTGCTTGATGACATGATTTCCCCAGGAATGCACTTAAACTGTATAGGTGCAGACGCACCGGGAAAGCAAGAGCTGGATCCCTTAATTTTGAAGAAAGCTAAAATTGTGGTGGATGACCTAGAGCAGGCTTGCCACGGTGGAGAAGTAAATGTCCCATTGAAGCTAGGCATAATAACCCGTGAGCACATCTGGGCAGAAATAGGCGAAATAATAGCTGGCTTGAAAAAAGGCAGAGAGCACGAGAAGGAGATAACTATTTTCTCCTCAACAGGGTTAGCTGTTCAGGATGCAGTAACAGCGAAAATAGCCTACGATAAGGCACTGGAAAGAAAAATCGGACATTTTATAAAGCTTGTTTAAAGCGAGAGATTACGTTTTTAGGCCAAATGTAATTATTTTATAATTTAAACTTGGCAAAACGTGGATTATTAAAACGAGGCATTATCTTTGTAATAGAGATGCGTAAAATCCTCAGTAACTTGCAAACCAATTGTTTACACATTTTCAGCGATTCTTATAGTTCGCATAAAATACTTTAAAACTCCATCACAAAGTTTAATTGCTACATTTTAAAGTGTGGAAAGCGTTAGGATGGATGATTTAATGGAAGATACCATAACAGTCATAGGCGCGGGAGTTATTGGAGGCGCTATAGTTAAGGGGCTAATTAAGGGAGGCTATAAGGGCAAAATCATAGCCACCAGAAGAAAAGCCGAAAGACTGAAGGAGCTGGAGGGGCTAGGAGCATATACAACAAGTGACAATGTTAAGGCTGCAAAAGAAGCAGATATCGTTTTCATATGTGTTAAACCC
Organism: Bathyarchaeia archaeon; assembly: GCA_038868255.1. Classification (GTDB taxonomy): domain Archaea; phylum Thermoproteota; class Bathyarchaeia; order Bathyarchaeales; family Bathycorpusculaceae; genus DRVV01. Next base: position 12,455 of record JAWCTJ010000004.1, on the reverse strand, counting down.
AACGATGTCCTGAAAGTTCTTGAGGAAATAAAGGATTCCATATCGGGGAAACTTGTAATCTCAACAGCTGCAACCATCCCACTTAGGCACTATAAGAAAGTTGTTCCCCAAGCAAGGTTTGTAAGGTCTATGCCTAATGTTGCCATACTTGTTCAAGAGTCCTTCACTGCATACGCCTGTGACAATGATGTCACACCAGAAGATAAGGAAAAGATCAGAAAGATCTTTGAGATATTGGGCGTCTGCCAAGAGGTCGAGGAGAAGCACATGGATGCTGTAACAGCCCTAAGCGGCAGCGGGCCAGGATATATAACAATCATCATCGAAGCACTCATGTATGCAGGTTTAAAAGTGGGACTTCCAAGAGACTTAGCTCTCCAAAGTGCAGCGCAGACAGTTCTAGGGACTGGAAAATTAGCCATGGAATTTCACAGTCATGTTTCAGCAATAAAGGATATGGTTACAACACCCGGCGGAACAACAATCGAAGCCATTTATGAGCTTGAAGGCAGTCAAATAAGACAGGCTCTAATGAGGGCTGTTGAGAAGGCTACTGAAAAATGCCAGAAAATACGCGAGAATCTAGGACTTAAATAAGTCTATTGCACCAAGAACAAGATAACTTTATTATTACTGAAGCATGATAATGGGGTTACCACAGAGCGTGATTCAATGTACGGTTGGAACGGGAAATTCCTAAGAGTGAATTTAACGAGACAAAAGGCAACCACTCAAGAGTACCCTGGTGAGATGGCTATAAACTTCCTCGGCGGCAGAGGTTTCGCCGCCAAAATTATATGGGACGAGGTTAAACCTGGAACAGACCCCTTGTCCCCTGATAACAAGCTTATTTTCGCCGCTGGTCCATTAACGGGATTTCCAATCCCAAGCAGCGGAAAGCTTGTGGTTGCAGCAAAAAGTCCTCTGACAGGCGGGTATGGCGATGGCAGTTTAGGATCTCAAGCGGCTGTCCAAATGCGCAAAGCCGGATATGATGCAATAATAGTTGAGGGAAGAGCGGAAGACCCTACAGTACTTCTCATACAAGGAGGAAGTACGCAGCTACTGGATGCGAAGGAGCTTTCAGGGATGGGTTCTTTTGAGACAGAGCAGAGGCTTAGGGATGTGTACGGGCAATCGGCCGGGATCCTCACGATAGGTCCAGCTGGAGAAAATTTAGTGAAGTTCGCCAACATCACTTCACAAGGTGGAAGAGCAGGAGGGCGCCCAGGCATAGGCGCCGTAATGGGGTCAAAAAATCTTAAAGCAGTTGTGATAATTGGACTGAGCGAACTTAAAGCAGCTGATCCTAAAGGACTTAGGGATTTAGGTGCTGAAGCTTATAGGGAGATTCTAACGAAACCCAACTATGGATTCTGGAAACGACAAGGCACGATGTCAACTTTGGAGTGGAGCCAAGAAAACAGTGTACTACCCACATTCAACTATAGAGAGGGAATCTTTGACCAAGCAGAGTTAATCGGCGGCTTCGCGATGGAGAAGATTAAGGTTTCTCAGAAAGGATGCCCAAACTGCAACATGACTTGTGGCAACGTTGTTGAAGATGCTAATGGTGAGGAATCTGAGCTTGACTATGAGAATGTGGCTATGCTTGGAGCAAACATTGGACTAGGCGATTTGAAGAAGGTTTCAGCCATAAATAGGATGGCTGATGACCTTGGCTTAGATACGATCTCGCTGGGAAACGCAATAGGCTTCGCGATGGAAGCATCGGAGAAAAACATCATTAAAGAGAAAATTCCATGGGGAGACTATGAAAGCATCAAGGCTTTAACTGAGGATATCGCGTATAAACGTGGCATCGGCGCGGTGCTCGCGGAAGGCGTCAAATTCGCTTCTGAAAAGCTAGGAGAAGAAACAAAAACCTGGGCTATGCATGTTAAAGGTCTGGAAATCTCTGGATACGATTGCCACGCTGCCCCAGCCATGGCCTTGTCCTACGGTACATGTCCACTAGGAGCACACCATAAGGATGCATGGGTCATTTCATGGGAGGTTAAGGCTGGAAGAGAAGGTTACGGTGAGGAAAAAGTTGACAAAGTTATTGAGCTGCAACGCCTTCGCGGAGGCTTCTTCGAATTTGCTACAGTATGTAGATTGCCATGGGTGGAAGTAGGCTTCGAACTTGAATGGTACCCGAAATTCCTGAAAGCTGCAACGGGAATTGAGCTATCGTGGAGCGAACTGCACCAGATAGCGGATCGAGTATACACGCTGATCAGAGCTTTCTGGATAAGAGAGTATGGAAAGTCCTGGAGCAGGGAGATGGATATCCCGCCTGGAAGATGGTTCAAAGACCCATTAACAAAAGGACCATTCAAAGGGGCAAAACTTGACAAGGAAAAATACGAGATGATGCTGCAAATGTACTATCAGAAGAGGGGTTGGGATGATAGAGGAATCCCCACGAAGACAACGCTTAACAAGCTAGGCTTAAAAGAAGTAGCAAGCGAACTACAAAAGAAAGTTGAGTTAAAAAGCTAGCTTTCTAATTTTAACCTAATTTTCTCTGTTACCTTTTAACCTTGATTGATTTAGTAGGATTTGGCGAAGTAGACAACTTCTTTGGCTTTTCCACCACAATATATACAAGTGTCTGAAATTAACGCCTCTTTTTCCAGGGGGATAAGCCTGATAGTGGCGCCTGTTTCCTCCTTTATCTTTGATTCGCATTCTGGATTGAGGCACCACGAAGCTTTTATGAAGCCGCCTTTCTCTTTTAGCACTTTTTTGAATTCATCGTAGGTTTTTACTTGAGTTATCATTCCCTCAAGAAATCTTTTTGCCCTATTAAAGAGGTTTTGCTGAACCTCCTCAAGAAGCATTACCACGACCTTTTCCAATTCTTCATCCTTGACCACCATCTTCTCCAGCGTATCTCTCCTGGCAAGTGTTACTTGGCCATGTTTGAGATCCCTTGGACCTATCTCTATTCTTACAGGGATACCTTTTAATTCCCAGTCGTTAAACTTCCAGCCAGGAGTATACTCTTCTCTATCATCAAGAACTGTGGATATTCCTGACTTCTGCAGCCTTCCATGGATTTCTCTAGCTTTAGCCATTATCTCTTCAACTTGAACTACTTTATAAGGTATCGGCACTATTACAACCTGTATCGGAGCTATTCGAGGGGGCAGCACAATTCCTTTATCATCACCGTGAACCATAACCATGGCGCCTATTAAGCGCGTGGATATTCCCCAGGAGGTCTGCCACACGTAGTGCTCAGCTTCATCTTTACCTATGAACTTGATGTCGAACACTTTCGAGAAGTTCTGGCCAAGATTGTGAGATGTTCCCATCTGCAGAGCTTTACCATCAGGCATTATTGCTTCAAGGGTCATTGTGTATAGGGCTCCGGCGAACTTTTCACTTTCCGTCTTCTTTCCAGCAAGCACAGGAATTGCCAGATAATTTTCCATCAAATCCTTGTATTCTTTTAATATCTCAATAACTTCTTGGTCAGCCTCCTCTTTCGTGGCGTGGGCGGTATGTCCTTCCTGCCATAGGAATTCCCTGGTTCTTAGGAAAAGCCTTGTAGCCTTAGTTTCCCATCTCACAACGCTGCACCATTGATTCAGTTTTATGGGCAGGTCTCTCCAGCTCCTAATCCACTTAGAAAACATCGCATACATTATGGTCTCAGAGGTAGGTCTAATAGCTAACCGCTCCTCTAGGGGTGAATCTCCTCCAATGGTTACCCATGCAACTTCCGGAACAAAACCCGCAAAATGCTCAGCCTCTTTTTTCAAGAAACCTTCCGGGATTAATAGGGGAAAATATACGTTCTTATGCCCGGTCAGCTTTATTTTCGCATTAAATATTTCCTGTATTTTCTCCCATATGCCATAAGCTAATTCCCTATAAACCATGCATCCCTTTATTGGGGCATAGTCAGCCAAACCGGATTTCAGAATCACTTGGGTGTACCATTCTGAAAGATCCTGTGACTTTTTAATAGTCACTCCTAGGTCTGACATTTAGGCCCTCCATTGTACTGCATGGACTGAAGACACTAAGTCTCCTCCGACTTCCTAATTTGCATGCTTTAGCTTTTTATTGACTGGAATGGTGTGATATTTGAGGCTTTTCATGAATACTTCAATTATTCAGGAGGAAAGTGTTTTAATCTTTCGCTGATAAAGTCTAAATTTGCTCCCATAGAAGGGGTTAGCTTGAAGACGTTGCTGATAGTAGCCGACGGCATGGCTGATAGGCCCATCAAGGAGCTCGGTTGGAGAACACCTCTTGAAGTTGCACAGAAAAACTCCATGGACTTTATCGCAGAATCAGGCGTTTGCGGAATAATTGACATTGTATCTCCCGGGGTTCCACCCGGAAGTGACACTGGCAATATGGCTCTTTTAGGATATGACCCCTACAAATATTATACTGGCAGAGGTGCCCTAGAAGCCCTTGGCTGGGGCTTAGAAGTAAAAAAGGATGATGTTTGTTTCAGGTGCAATTTTGCCACCGTGGATGATAATCTCATTGTTCTAGATAGAAGAGCGGGTAGAATTTCGAACGATGACGCCTCGAAACTCACGGATAGCCTCCAGAAAGTCAAACTTTCGAATTCCTCTGTTGAATTCTTTTTCCAAAACACGATTCAGCATCGAGCAGCCCTTGTCCTACGGGGGCCAAAACTCTCAGCATCCGTGAGTAATTCTGACCCGAAAAAGGTCGGTGAGAAGGTTTTAGAGGTTAAACCCTTAGACAACACTGCAGAGGCATCCTTTACGGCGAAAATCGTCAACGAACTATTACAAAAGTTTCACAAGGTATTAAAGAATCACAAAGTAAATCATGAAAGGATTAAGCAAGGGCTGTTACCAGCGAACATGATCCTGTGCCGAGGTGCTGGAAACATACCAAACCTTCCAACCCTGTCTAAAATCTACAATATCAATGCAACATGTATTGCTGTGACCTCGCTGATACGTGGAGTATGCAGAGTTGCAGGCATGCAGCTGATTAATGTTGAGGGGGCCACGGGAACGCCTCAAACAGACTACTTGGCAAAAGCGAAAGCGACTGTTGAGGCGCTGAAGGGAAACAGCGATTTCGTGTTTTTGCACGTAAAGGCGCCTGACGTCGCTAGCCATGATGGTGATTTCCAGCAGAAGATTAAAGTTATCGAAAGTATTGACTCGATGATCGCCTACATCATCGACCATGTTGATATGAACGAAACCTATATTGCGATGACTGCTGATCATACAACATCATGCCTAACTAGAAATCATGAGGGAGACCCTGTCCCAGTAGCTATAACAGGGCCTTTTGTACGTAAAGATGACATCAAAAAATACGATGAGCGAAGTTGTTCAAAAGGTGGGCTGGGTCGAATAAGGGGCATAAACTTAATGCCAATTCTGATGAACCTTATAGGGAAAATTGAGAAATTTGGAGCTTAACTGTTGAGAAGCGGAACTTTTACGATTTTAGCGCTTTTCCAAATCTGAAAAATAATGGGTGTTGCCGTCGCCTCTGGCTCGCAGCATGTAGGCATCAGGGTTCCACATGCGAAGCCCAAAGTAGGCATCGTGGCAACGCAGGGATACACAAACATCTCTTATGGCATTAAGGGAATCAAGCTCTTAGAGGAAGGTTTCTCACCTTCAGAGACTCTAAAAACGCTAGTGGCTGGCGATCCTGAAAAAGAGCTACGACAAGTTGCAATCATGGATTTTTATGGCAGAAAAGCTGTTTTCACCGGGTGCATGACCCTAATGTATCACGGGGAAATAGTTGGAGAAGATTACATTATTATTGGCAATTTACTGAGCAATGACAGAGTCTTAAAGGAAATGGCTTTAGCTTTTGAGAAAACTGAAGGGGACTTAGCTTGGCGCATGATTTGGGCTTTAAAGATTGGAAGTAATTATGGCGGAGATAGAAGAGGCGAAAGATCCGCGGCACTCATCGTTGTCAGCGAAACTCACATTGAGACTGAATTAAAAGTCGACGTGGGAGTAAATCCCATTCAAAAGTTGATGGACAAACTTAAGAAGTTCTACAACTTTTCATAGCGTGATGTCTAACGATGTATTGAGGGAGAAAGAGCAGCTGAGAAACAAAATATGGAGCCAAATGGAGCACGAGGGAATAGCGGTTTTTCCATTGCCATGCAAGGGCAGGATCCCGAACTTTGTCGGAGCAAGTCTTGCCGCTGAAAATCTACGACAGCTTGAGGAATGGAAACGAGCCAGAGTAATTTTTGCTGGGCCGGATTCGCCGCAGAAAAAAGTGCGGGAAAACGCGTTAATTGATGGAAAAATTCTACTTATGGCTTCCCCAAGGCTCAAAAGGGGATTTATAATTTTGAATCCGACAAGAACAAAGGGGATGGAGCGTTTTGCCTCCACCATAAAAGGGGCCTTCCAACTTGGTTCTGAGGTCAATTTTGAACAGATTCCAAAACCGGACTTAATAGTTGAGGGCTCTGTAGCTGTTGACCTTCAGGGACGAAGACTTGGGAAGGGTGGAGGATACGGTGACTTAGAGATAGGACTCCTCAAAAGAATGTTCGGCGATATTCCGGTAGCTACCACAGTGCACGACGTGCAAATAGTTGAGAAAGTGCCTTTTGACGAAAGGAGAGATGAGAAAGTTTCGATAATAGTTACACCTAAGAAGGTTATTCGCGTAACCTCTCAGACGTGAAGGGCAACTCCTTTAAGTGCAAAATGTGTAAGTAAGTGAAGAGGCAAGAACCTTGTCCTTCCAAACAGTGTTTCAGCAGTTCGGACAGTGGATGGAAAATTTCTCAGTGCAGTATGGATATTTCGGCGTTTTCCTTATGAGCTTGCTCGGCTCCATGTCAATAATATTCCCAATTCCATATACTGTGATCTTATTCACGTTAGGCTCATTAGAGATGTTCAATCCCATCCTACTTGCCATGGCATGCGGAGTAGGCTCAGCTATCGGGGAGTTTTCAGGTTATTTGCTGGGTTTAGGCGGCAGGAAAATCATAAGTGAGCGAAGCAAACGTAAAATGGAGTTTTTCTTGAAGATATTCGAAAAATTCGGCCCGGTTGCAGTTTTCATTTTTGCACTAACTCCTTTACCGGATGATCTGCTCTTTATCCCGCTTGGGATTATGCGTTACAGCTTTCTAAAAGCCTTCATACCGGCTATTCTTGGAAAAATATGCATGAGCCTAATCATAGTGTATAGTGCCCGCTTTACAATACAAATTATACAGCAAATCTTCGGAGTAGAGAGCGACTGGATGTCTGCAGGTATAAGCATGGTGATAGCGATAATACTGCTTATAATAATCCTTGTGCTAATGTTCAAGATAGACTGGGAACGAGTCTTCCAAAAACATGTAGATAAGATTAATGGAAACGCTGCCTAAAAATTGATATGAAGAAACATGAGACGCAAGTGTTAATCATCACTTTTAATTTTTAGGAGCTGATGGGATTGGCTAAAAACCTTCATATCAGGGCCCATTCAGAGCGTGGAGAAAAATCAATCTTACAGGAAGAGGATAGGCTCGCTGCTTGCTAAATAACGGTTATGAAACTGTGGATCCTTGGAACGCGAGAAGATACATTATAAACTTTCACAAGATGGCCGATTATAACTATTTCCTAAAGATTTTATACGAAGAGATCTTGAGGACACAGATAAATGCTAATATCTTTGTGGTTTATCTACCTAGGCTGTCAGCCGGAGCATGCATGGAACTTGTAGGCTTAAAAACCCGAGTCCATGGATCGAAGCGCGCTCCGACATTATTGTAGAAAACTTGGAGGAGTTCGAACGAATTCTTAAAAAGGGAATCTAAGGGTTTCAAATTGCGCTTCATTTTCCACAAATTTACCTCAATAAGATCTGAATCATCCGCTATATGCATGGTGCAACATAAAAAACAATTTTATGATTAATACCCTAGAAATTGGTAAATAGTGCAGAAGTATAGGTTTATGAGGGCTAGAGTCGAAAATGAGGGTTATCGCTGATTTTCACATCCATGGAAGATACAGTCGAGCAACGAGTCAAAGTATGTGCTTAGAAGAGATAGCCCGCTTCGCGAAGATTAAGGGATTAAACATTGTTGGTACGGGTGATTTCACACACCCAAAGTGGCTTAGAGAGATGCAGGAGAGCCTTATTCAAGATGCTGAAACAGAACTATACAAAGTTGTAGAGAATCAAGCGTTACCAGTGTATTTCATGATAACCGCAGAGGTCAACACTGTCTTCTCTTTTGGAGGCGATGTTAAAAGAATACATCATGTTATTCTTACGCCAAGTATAGAAACAGCTATACAGATAAACGAGCGTCTGGCCAATTACGGTGATCTATCCTTAGACGGTAGGCCAACCCTAAACATGAGCGCCCCTGAGCTTGTGGAGGAGGTTATGGAAGTTTCACATGACAATATGGTTTTCCCAGCTCACGCTTGGACGCCTTGGTTCAGCATTTTCGGAGCCTTCAGTGGTTTCGACAACGTTGAGAACTGCTACCAGGATATGACTAAGCATATTCATGCACTTGAGACCGGCCTTTCCTCAGATCCTCCCATGAACTGGCGCCTTAGCCAACTTGACAAGTTCACGCTTGTCTCCAACAGCGACAGCCACAGCTTCTGGCCTTGGAGAATGGGAAGAGAAGCAAACGTGTTTGAGCTAAAAAAGCCAAGTTACACTGAAATCGTGGATTCCATTAGAAACAAGGATAAGGAGAGATTCAGGTTCACCGTTGAAACAGATCCGGCCTATGGGAAATACCATTGGACGGGACATAGAAATTGCAGCATATCCATGTCGCCAAAGGAGGCCATAAAATTGGGAAACAGGTGTCCGGTTTGCCGTAAAAAACTTACCAAGGGCGTTGAGCAGCGTTTAGAGGAGCTAGCAGATCGGCCGGAAGGTTATAAGCCTCAAAACGCAATAGATTATATGCACCTTTTGCCACTTTCAGAAATAATCGCAACAGTTCTAGGCGCGGATCCTTCATCCCAGCAAGTCTGGAACACATATAATAGGCTTGTGGAGAAATTCGGGAATGAGTATAGTGTACTGATTGGAACAGCGAAAGAAGCGTTATGCCAAGCAACAAATGAGAAAATTGCTGAAGCCATAATTCGTGTAAGAGAGGGCAAAATAAAAGTCATACCTGGCTATGATGGGGTTTACGGACGCCTAATAATATTCGAGGAAGACCAGGTGAAACACGCACAAAGTGAACGCGAACAATTGAAACAACTAAACCTCTCAGACTTCCTTTGAAATGTCTATAAAATGTCTATATGTTGGACAATTGTACGGCAATATTTATTAGAGAGCAATAATGCTTATATTAAATAGCAATATTCATGAATCTCTTGAGAAGAGTTAGGCTTGACTCAATATGAAGCCTAAGAAAAAACAGGATGTTAACGAACTGATATCAAAAATTGTGGACCGAGTACTGTTATATGTCTTCGGTGAAGAAGGAAGTAAGCTGATATACGCATATTTGGAAAGCAAGTATTCTGTTCGACGCAACGAAATTGGTGATAAGATTGAGTTGTTTGCGAGGGGACTTGAGGATTTCTTAAAGTCAGGAGCCCGCATTATTGAAAGGAAAATCCTTGAGGACATTTGCTCCTGCTATGGGCAAATCCGCAAGCTGGAAATACAACAAATGGATGAATTTGATTTCGCACATCAAGTTAAATTGCTTATTGGAAAAACATAGAATTTTGCTCTCTGCTTCTGACTCAACCGTGAATTTTTGACAATCTTTTATTAGCACCTCTGTGTGATAGTCCTAAGAGTCATAACGTGGTGCCATAATGGAGGATCTAATGGCGAAGATCGTAAACCTGGCTAGAGAAAAATTCAGCGTCAAGTATGTTGAGGTGCGGGTTCAGAAACTCTTCAAGACCATGCTTACAGTGAAGGAAGAGAGGGTTGAAGCGACGAAGGAAGGTATAGAAAATGGTGTAGCCATCCGCGTTTTGGTTAACGGTGCTTGGGGTTTTGCTTCTATTGGGACCTTGAGGACTGAACCTGTAATTGAGGCCCTATTGGATGCATGCAAAATGGCTAGGACTGCTAGCTCAAGTGTAAAAAACCCCATAGAGCTTGCTAAGCACAAGGCTTTTGAGGATAAGGTTGTGGCTAAAACGCGAAAGAATCCTGTACAAATACCCATAGAGGAAAAAATATCGACCACAACAGAAATTGCTAGGACCATAATGATGTTTGACCGGCGTGTAAAGGGGAGCACAATTGACTACTTAGACAGTGTCGGGACGACCTACTTCATGAACAGCGAAGGCAGCTACATAGAGCAGGACAGGATTTATGTTTGGACTAGGGTAACAGCCACGGCAAGAGAAGGAGATATCCTAGCCTTCAGCCGTGAAGAGGTAGGCTCAACCGCGGGCTATGAAATTTTTGACAGCGAAACCCCTGATCTTATAGGAGAAAGAACAGCAAAAAGGGCAATAGACCAATTAAGGGCCAAGCCTCCGAAAGGCGGTAAATTCAAGGCTGTACTAGGACCAAACGTTTTAGGCGTCTTTGTACATGAAGCCTTTGGACACTTGGCCGAAGCTGACTTAACCCTTTCAGGTTCAATTATAATGGATAAGATCGGTAAGAAGATAGCCTCAGACCAGGTAACAATCTACGATGATGGAACAATTGAAGGCGCCTTCGGTTCTTTCAAATACGATGATGAGGGGGTTCCAGCTCAGAAAACCTTGCTCATCAAAAATGGGGTTATCGTAGGGCTAATGCACAACCGCGAAACTGCAAGCAAATTCAAAGTTAAACCTACTGGAAATGCTAGAGCAGAAGACTACCGAGTTGAGCCGATAATTCGCATGCGAAACACCTACATGGCGCCTCGTGATCACACCTTAGAGGAGCTGCTTGAAGATGTGCACTTCGGGTACTACTTCAAAAGTTTCAGAGGGGGACAAGCAAATCTTGATGGGACATTCCAGGTCGGTATACAGGAGGCTTATGAAATAGTTAATGGCGAAATCGGAGAGCCCGTAAGGAATGCCTCAATAAGCGGAAATACCCTGGGAACACTCCGCAAAGTGGACGCGGTGGGGAAGGATTTTGAGCTTTGGCCCGGTAGATGTGGAAAGGGCCAAACCGCCTTCGTATGCGATGGTGGGCCTCATATAAGAGTTAAGGAGGTTATAGTTGGTGGAAGCGCCTAAAGAGGAAGATGCCTTAAGCTTAGCTGAGTACGCTGTAGATTTCGCATTGAAAAATGGAGCTGATGAAGCTGAATCTTTCGTCCATTACAGCTTCACAAGAACCGTATCAATCGAAAGGAGACAGATCACAAAAAGTGCCAGCATGATTGACCGGGGAATAGGCATCAGGGTCTTGATTAAGAATGCCTTAGGTTTCGCATATACGAATACCCTAGAGGAAAAGGAGGATTTAAAAACAGCGGTTTTAAAAGCCCTTAAATCCGCAAGGTCAAGTTTACCTGATAAATGTTGGCAGGGCTTACCTTCAAAAAAATCATTTACAGATGTCGCCGGCATCTTCGACCAAAAAATTCTAAATTTATCCTCAGAAGAACTGGTTAAAGCGGCTTCCACGATGCTTGAAAGTGCAGAAAAAACGGATAAACGAGTTTTCCCGGTGGAAGGCAGTGTCGGAGTCTCTCATGTATGCAATGCAATTGTGAACTCTCACGGTATTTCAGGATTTGACCAAGGCACCATTGCTGAGTGTAGTTTGGCAACAGTAGCGCGAGAAAAGGGTAATGTAAGCCCGATATGTTTTGAGTTCAACATGGAGCGAAGTTATACTTTAAATCCTGAATGGGTTGGACATGAGGCCGCTAAGCTCGCAGCTTCCTCATTAAAAGCCAAAAACATCGAAACAAAATACATGAAAGTCATATTGACACAGTTTGCACTTCAGCAGCTTCTCACCTACACAATGTTAAACGCCATAAAAGCTGACCATGTCCAGAGAAATCAATCGGCGTTAAAAGGTAAAATAGGAGAGAAGGTTGCTTCAGAGATCATAACAGTATATGACGATGGCATCATGGAAGGCGGGATTCACACTTGGCGATTTGATGGGGAAGGAGTGCCCCGGCAGAAAACTCCAATAATAGAGAGAGGAATCCTGCGCAACTTTATATACGATAATTACACTGCAAAGAAAGAGGGGAGAGAAAGCACAGGAAATTCGACCAGAGCCGGATATCTCTCCACACCGACAATAGAACCCACAAACTTTCATATAACGCCTGGAACCACGTCACCAGAGGAACTAATGGGAAACGTTGATGAAGCACTTTTGGTTTACTCGGTGCAAGGCGCCCACAGCAGCAACCCGGCCAGTGGAGAATTCTCAGTTGTAGCCACACCAGCATTTAAAGTAAAGAACGGAAAAATCGAGCATGCCGCGAGAGAAGTTATGCTTGCTGGAAATATATTTGAAAC
>JAWCTJ010000003.1:0-51647 GCA_038868255.1 Bathyarchaeia archaeon | reverse complement strand
CTTCATAGTGGCAAGGGTTACAGCCCGCCCGAAGATTATGGCTAGGTCCTTCACTCGGTTTTCTTTTGACTGGCGGTAAATGTATCCCCTTTTCGGGTCAAAGCCCAGCGCAAGCAGATCTGCCACGTTGTTTATGGCTATTTTCTCGCTCTTTTCAAAGGGGATCTTGTTATCCTCGTAGGCTTCTATGTCGGCTATGCAGTAAAAGGCCTGAGCACCCTGCTGTTGGAAGTAAATGATCTCTTTAGCAGTCATCAGCGTGCCAAGGTGAAATTCACCTGTGGGCTTTATGCCGCTGAGAACAGCAAACTTCTCATTCTTAGTCATAGCCTCCAAGATCGCTTTAAAGTCCCTGTGCCCGAAAACTATTCCACGCCGCATGTACAGTGAAGGGTTCGGAAGCATTGATAGCAGGGGCTGGAAGGGTTCGATTCCGAACTCCTTGTAGAGCCTCTCATAGTCAGCTACATAGCTGGTGCCGAAGGGGTCGATAACCGTTTTCTCGCGTCCATCAGATTGCAATTCCCCAGTTGCCTCCATCGGATTTGATGCAACATATACATGATAAAAACCTTTTAAACTTAAGCCCATACGGCAGCTTAAAAGCATGCTTAGAGCTTAATGCCAGTCCAGCTCTCAACCCCAGCATAATTTTGGACACGCTGCGCTTAAATCTTTTGGGGAAGTATTTAATAGGAGCCATCTAATAACTTGAGAGCCGCATGGCGGAGGAAGAGGATTGAGTGAGAAAGAGACTGTGAGCCTTTCAGTGGCCTACAGGCTGCTGCATCCCATGCATGTGGCGCTGGTTTCATGCATTGGAAAAGATGGAAAACCCAACATAATAACTCTCGCTTGGGTTATGCCCACATCCATCAGACCGCCCATGGTCGCCATAAGTGTCGGGCCAGCCAGATATTCGCATACACTCATCGAGGAAGCAGGCGAGTTTACAGTTAACATTCCTACGTTTGATATACTGAAGGAGACGTTTTACTGCGGAAGCGTCAGCGGGAGAAACAGAAACAAGTTTGAAGAAGCCTGCCTCACGCCGCTTCCATCCAGGAAGGTTAAGCCTCCGGCGATAAAGGAGTGCATAGCCCATTTAGAATGCAAACTCCACAGTAAGCTTCCCACAGGAGACCATACCATCTTCGTGGGAGAGGTTGTTGAGGCATACGCCAATAAGGGAATCTTCGATGGCGAAATGTACAATATTGAGAAGGCTAAGATGATATACCATGTTGGCGGAGCCTACTTTGCAACGCTTCAGCCAAAGGCTGTAACGCCATAGCCTATAAGAGGCAGCTTTCCCCAGGCTTCAAAACAACAATCTTCACTTCAGGCGTCTTTTTCCTCACAGCATCTGCAAAGCCGTCAGCGGACTTTACAAGCACTGGAAAAGTTCCATAATGCATGGGTATAACAGCCTTAGGCTTTATCAGCCTAACAGCTTCAGCTGCCTCGGCAGCACCCATGGTGTAGTATCCTCCGATGGGGATTAAAGCCAGATCAGGCTTGTATAGTTCACCTATGAGCTGCATATCGCCGAAGAGCCCTGTGTCCCCAGCGTGATAAACCTTTTTCCCTTCCCCATCAATCACAACCCCGGTGGGTGCGCCTCTGGATGAGGTGTGGAAGGCTTGAACCACATGGATTTTTATACCTGCTATTTCCACGCTTCCCCCGATGTTTAGCCCCTCAACATTTTTGACGCCGCATTCGGCGGCATAGCTTCCAAGCTCATATGTTGCCACGAAAAAAGCACCTGTTCTCTTACATAATTCAACAGCCTGCCCAAGATGGTCTCCATGATCATGTGTTACGTAGATAATATCAGCTGACTTGATTTCCGAAGCCCTCATGGGGGATGATGGGTTTCCATCAAGCCACGGATCAATAAGAACCACCCTACCGCCTATCTCAATTTTGAAGCAGGCATGACCAAGCCAGGTAACCCTAGCCAACCCGCTCACCATCAAACATTTAATTATTAGCTTACGGAGTTGATAAGATTAAGGGTTCAAAGTGGTTAAAACAGATGAAATTGATGAAGAGGCATTGAAGAAGTTTATCCTTTCAGGCAGAATCCTCAGAGAGGTCAGGGAAGAGATTAAAAGCCATGTAAGGGAGAACATGCCTATAATCGAGCTCTGTGAAAAGGCTGAAAACCTCATAAGGGAAAAGGGCGCAAAACCCGCGTTTCCATGTAATGTATCTATAAACGAAATTGCAGCCCACTACACATCACCGCCCTGGGACACACGCACAATCCCCGAGGGTTCGCTGGTTAAGGTGGACATAGGCGCCCATGTAGATGGGTATGTAACGGACACGGCGGTAACCATATGCTTTAATCCAGAGTACCTAGAGCTGGTGAAGACTGCTGAACAAGCTCTAAAGATAGCTATTGAATCAATCACGCCTAACATGCCTATCTCGAAGCTGGGAGCCCTAATTGAGAAAACTATAAGGTCCAGAGGCTTTAAGCCCATATCAAACTTAACGGGGCATCAGGTTGGGAGATACATTATACATGCTGGGACATCTCTGCCAAATATTGCACATATTTCCATGGAGAAGCTCAAGGTCGGCGGGGTCTACGCTGTTGAACCTTTCGTAACGCTGCCTGATGCTACGGGGAAGGTTGAGGACAGCGCCGAGGCCACTATATTCCGTTTTCTAAAACCTAAATCCATTAAGAATCTTCACGCTAAAAAACTGATGAAGTACATTGAGGAAAACTTCAGGACACTGCCCTTTACAGAGCGCTGGCTTAGAGGCGTGGTTCCTGATGAACATTACAAGGAGGCTTTCCATGAGCTTCTGTCCTCAAAAGCCATTATGAGCTATCCGGTTTTCGTGGAAATAAGTCGAAAACCAGTGGCGCAGGCTGAACATACGGTGCTGATAGTTGAGGATGAATGTGTAGTTCTAACTTAGAAGGGGAAGATTTCAGGCTTTTTCTCGCGGACTTCCCTGTATATGGCGGTTATAAGCATTTTCTCATTACATTTCTGGCAGGGTTCAACCTCTTTGAAGACGTAGTCGCCCCGCTGGAACTCCCTTACAACCTTGAAACCGCATTTCCGACATTCGATAGTTGTTGTCACAGGAGGGATCTCAATCCTCAACTTCATCATGGTTCTCCGGGTCTGTAGAAGCACATAGGCAGACATTGCCAAAGCAAGAATCCCAAGTAACGCTAAATAAGTTGCGGCAAAATCATTACCGTAGATGTGAGCTTGGAAAGCAAGAATCAAAGCGGCCACAGCCGCCGCTAAGACTACAAATATGACCAGCAGAACCAGCATGGAAACCCTGCTTGCCGGCGTAGGTTCTTTTCCCATCGCTTGTTCCTCCCTACTGCCCTATACCTATCGTGTTGCCTACACCCACTACAATCACCTTGTCGCCTTCCTTTGTCCTTTCACGTATAACTTGCTTGATGCGTTCAATAGCCCTGTCAACTGATTCAAATATTTCCCTACGCATGGGCGAAACCGCGTCGCCTATGTCCTCCCTGATCACAATGGCGTTTAATGGGATCTTATATTTAACCGCGGTTTCCTCAATTTTAAACTGGTCAACACCTGGTCCGCCTATCGCTGCGCCCACACCCTCTGCTACTTCGCCGATCTGCTCGCCTTCAAGCTTGAGGGCAGCGTCTATCATGATTATGCTTGCTATTTTGCCCTCATTCTCCTCTATAATTGTCTTCACAGCGTCACCTGGCTTACCTACATTTCCACCTGGACCCTCAGCTTTTATGACGAAGGCCAGGCGCCCCTCCAGGGGCACGGTGGCGACAACACAGTCCTTCGGAACTTTTCTCAACTCGTACCCATGCATGAGCTTTGCCGCAACAAGAGCACCAACCCCATCTCCGATAGGCTGCCCATAAGCAAAGGCCTTCAAGGCGCTTGCGTAGGCTTCAGCCTCCCTCATCACAAGGGGCAGGATCATCTGTATCTGCATTATCACGTATAGGCTTAGAGTCTTCTTACCGAGCAAGTAATAGTGCCGAATAACTTTGTAAATGTAATTCAATGCCATAGCTGCTTCAAGCGTATTCTCAAGGTTATTTGTTTGAACCTCATCAGCCTCCGGAGCAAGCATTCTCACCTCATCTTTGAAGCGGTCGTCCCTAACATCCAAGATGTGCTCAAGCTTCCAAACTATGCCAGCCGGATCCAGGCTGATGGGGGATATGGTGAAGTACTCCAGAAACCTGTCAACCCGTGGAGTTGGATCCGCTTGGGGTTTACCTAGCTCTTTTATTGTTTCAATTGCTACCTTGCGTCCCTCGTCCCGAATATATTTCAGCTTTAGAAGGGAACCCTCAATCTCTCTTAACGTGGAGTATATTTGGATCTTCTGTCCATAAAACATCACTGCAAAGAAGAAAATAACCCAAATTAGCATGTTCAGTATCCAGGAGTATTCGCCGAAGGGCTCCGCCTGCAAAAGCGGCAAAGTTACGTTCAGATTCACGAACTCACCTTTCGAGAAAAACTATAGACACTTAGTTATAAGTTTTAGGTTATTCCACGTAAAGGCTTTTTATGTCAAAATTCTGAACTAAATGAAAACAATTAATTTCAAAAGCGCACAAGTGATTAAGCGAATGCCTATGCCGATAAAATATTCTGAAGCCCCAGACGTGAAGGAACGTGTTAACGAGATAATTGCAAACCTAGACTTGTTCCACGTGGTGCATCAAAATGTTTTCTGCATCAGAAGCAAGGGCTCAAAATCAAAGCGCATAATTGCGCGCATTCACGGTTTAGGGAAAATTTGGCAGGAAACCCTCAACCTTCCCCCAACATACATAATAGAGGTTATTTCTGAACGTTATGACAAACTGCCAGAGGAGGAGAAGGATAAGACTCTGATTCATGAACTCTTACATATCCCCCAGGGATTCTCAGGTGGATTCAGACCGCACAGGGGCTATGTAACCCGCGTGAAAGTAGAGCAGCTCTACGCAAAGCTGAAACAGAAAAGGCAGGGTTGACAGTGAAATTTTTAAGCGACAAAGAGAATGGAAATGAAAAATTCAAATCGGGGATGCTGCACGGCAAAACACGAACTGAAGAGTTTATGGCACAACGGCGTCTACGTTCCCCAGTACGATTACAAGGGATTATCAATAAAAATAAGGGGAACCCCCTTAAGGCTTAGTCAAAAAACCGAGCATATGGCGGTAGCGTTCATCAAAAAGTTGCAATCGGCATCCCCGCCGGATAAAGTCTTCTGCAAAAACTTCATGCAGGATTTTCTACAACAGTTATGCATCGAAAATCCGCAGCTGGATTTTTTAAAGGAATTCAAAACTGAATACTTGGGGAATATAGAGAAAGACGACTTTGAACCTAAATCCATTGTTAATTCGGAAATCGACTTTTCAGAAGTTTCAGCCTACCTGGAAAAGGATAAAATGGAAAAGCAAAACTTGACGAAGGATGAGAGGAAGAGGCTTGCAAAACAGAGGAAAATCCTGAGACAAACCTTAAAGAAGAGGTTCGGCTACGCCATAGTCAACGGGAAAAGGATAGAGATAGCAAACTGGACTGTTGAACCTTCATGTCTCTTCCTTGGAAGAGGAGACCATCCGAAGAGGGGCAGATGGAAGGAAGGCCCGAAGGAGGAGGACATAATTCTAAACCTCTCTCCGGATGCACCTAGACCGCCGGGGAACTGGAAGGCTATCGTTTGGGAACCGGATAAGATGTACATTGCAAAGTGGCGTGACAAACTTACAGGGAAAATGAAGTACGTCTGGTTCTCCGATTCAGCATTCCTAAAGCAGAGGCGAGAGTGTGAAAAATTTAAGAAAGCTGAAAAACTCGGTAGGCTGATCCCTAAAATTGAGGAGCACATATTCAGGAATCTTGAAGCTAAGGATGATGAGAGGAGGAAAATAGCGACCGTTTGCTGGCTCATTTTGGCATTAAACATGAGGGTTGGCGACGAGAAGGATCCGGGAGAAGCGGACACCGTGGGCGCTATAACACTTAGACCTGAACATATAAGGATAGATGGCGACACACTTCATTTTGACTTCCTTGGGAAAGACTCCGTTAGATGGGAAAAATCCGTTAAAGCACCCCAGATTGTGATAAAAAACATTGAACACTACGCGAAAACATGCAAAGAATACTTGTTCGAAGGATTAAATTCCAAAAAAGTTTCCAAGTTTCTATCTGAGAAGATGAAGGGTTTAACCGCTAAAGTTTTCAGGACATGGAGAACAACATGCGCTGTGAAGGAGTATTTAGAGAAATGCGGAGTTAAAAGGGAGGATGCCGAATACCTGAAACAGTTTCACGCTAAGATGGCGAACCTTGAAGGGGCTAAAATAGCCAATCATAAAAGGAAGGTTCCGGACAAATTTGAAGAAAAGCTGGCGAAGAAAGAATTAAAATTGAAGGAGCTTATGCGTAGGCTGGAGGAAAACCGCGCCAAGGGAAAGAATGTGGATTCTATTCTTGCCAGAATTGAAAAAGCAAAACTTGACATAGCCTTAACGGTGGAAACAAGAGAATGGAACCTTGCAACCTCCCTTAAATCCTACATCGATCCTAGAGTCTACGTTCAGTGGGCTGCGAAGGTCCAATTTAACCTGGAAAAGCTTTATCCGAAAACCTTGAGGAAAAAGTTCAGATGGGCCTTTAGGAGACTGATGAACACTTACGGTGTTAAAGCAGCGGGATAACAACATTTACTATTTAAGGTACATTCTACTTAATAGTTTATAGGCTATGCAGGAGGGTGCTTGTGAGAAAAAATAATGAGGCCTTGATTGCTTACAATGTTTTAGATAAGAAAATCGTTAAGGCTGGTTTTTGCACGCTTTGCGGAGCCTGCGAGGCTGCATGCCCAACAGATGCTCTTAAGGTTGAGGGAGAAACCCTTAAGCGGCTTCATGATTGCGCGGATTTCCTGGATTTATGCCCCATATGCTATGAGATTTGTCCCCATTCTGAGGCGCTTCTTCTGAGGAGCTTAAGCTTTGTTGCGGATGCACCAGGCAGAAGTGAGGCATTAGGGTATTATAGGAAAATAGTTCTTGCACAGGCGGTTGACTCGAAATTGAGAGAAATGTGCCGCGGAGGCGCCGTGGTAACATCTCTCCTTACATACGGCGTTAAAAAGGGAGTTTTTGACGCTGCCATAGTGTCCAAGGCGGAAGTTGAAGCTCCAGCAAAGCCTAAACCTTCAGTTGCCCTTGTCCAAGACGACATAATATCCGCTGTGGGAAGCAAATTCTTTCCATCAGCCGTCGCCAAAGCCTATGGAAGCGCGGTTCACGAGTACGGACGGAAGAAAGTAGCCTTCGTGGGGGTTCCATGTCACGTGCTTGCACTCCGCAAAATGGAAGCATGGCAGCATAAAATAATCCAAAGTCTCAGCATAGTCATCGGATTATTCTGTTTCGGCACGTTTTCATTAAGCTCTGTGCTAAATCACATAAAGGAGGCTTACGGTGTTAACCCCTCAGAAATTAAGCATATGAGTTTGTCTAAGGAATTCACTGTTCAAACAGAAAAAGAGAAACTGCGTATTCCAATGCATGAAATAGTTGAACATCTTCTTCCAAGCTGTAGAACATGCATGGATTTCACAGCTGAGCTTGCGGACATATCTGTCGGAAGCGCTTATCCCCTTCAAGACTGGTCTGTAGTGATAATTCGAACCAAAGCTGGCGAAGACTTCTTTTACAGGGCGGTGGAGGATGGGGTGCTCAACACTGGGGTGATAGAACATGAACCGCGGATTTTTGAACGTGTGATGATTGCGGCTCTTAACAAGAGGTTTAACGCCTTGAAAGAGGCTGAAAGAATTCAGGAAGCCCATGGGTATCTTCCAGTTCTAATGCTTAGGGAAACTGAGGAACTCGCGGTGATCAAGGTTGAGGAAATAATGACGAGATATGTGAAAAGCGTTCCAGCAGAAATGAGCGTTGAACAACTGCTGGGCTTGATGGCTAAGGAAAGACATGTAGCGTATCCTGTAATCAACGGTGATGGAAAACCAGTAGGAATAGTCACGATTGAGGAAGCCTCTAATGTATCAAAGGAAAAACGCAGCACTACGGCAGTAGGCACTATAGCTAGAAAAACGCTTGTAACCGCAAAAGTTGGAGAAACCGCTCTAGATGTTTTCAGAAAAATGAGTGCTCAAGAAACGGGACGTGTATTGATTGTATCTTCGGAAGATCCTAACAGAGTGGTTGGCTTGGTAACTAAGACAGATTTGATGCATGCGTTGATAATCGCTACAAAAAAATGATGAGAACATTGGATAGTGCGCCCTAAAATCAATGACCCACATTTAGGAATACAACATGACATTTTAACGCTTTTAATTGGCTTTTTAGACAAATTAAAATTGCGAATTTGAGTGGGGCTGCCGGCTTTCCCGGGTTCACGTGGCCGAAGACCACACTACTACCGGGAACGGAGCGCGGTTTAACTTCCGAGTTCGGAATGGGATCGGGTGGGTCCCGCGCCCTATGGCCGGCAAACCCCATGATACACGTTAAAGAATCCCTCATTAACTTTTCGCTTCGAGCTTGCATAAGTTTCCTTGTATTGCGCTTTTCAACTCTTTTAATATTTTACTGTCTTAAGCTAAGGGCATGCTTTCATCCTGTTAAATTCTTTTCACTGTTCAGCATTGCTTCCCAAATTCCGAATCCGCCTACGGTATCCGGACGCTCCACATGGTTGTACCATTTCTTCTTTGTTCCTACTTTCGCCCGCATTTTCCATCCGAGAGTTTTAGGTTCTTTTTCTATCCTTCCGAGCAGTACGTCGACTTTCCGGATTATTTCTTCCCTTTCCTCTCCATTGATGTCGGCGGGATTTATTTCCGCTTCCTTGCCGAGGCTGTCCAATTCGGATACAAATTTTCGGAGTTTTTTGAGGTTTGTTGTTGCGGTGTACCAGAATCCCCAGTCCTGCGCCAGAAGCTTGGCTATGTATGCAGCGTCAATCTGCTCCTTGCTATGCCCCTCACTTATGTCATGGGCTTTGAGTAAGAGCAGGCAGTCTTTTAGATCTTTTATGCTGAAGGCTTCCCACATCTGTATCTTCTCAAGCAGCATATCCGTAACCGTTATTGTGGGATAGTCCAGCTCCAGTCTCCCGCGGAAGTCTATCGGGTGGTTTGCCACTAACAGCTTGTCGAAGAATATGTCCACGTAAAACCAGCCCTTTGGATGATAGTATATTTGCCTCTCAGAGGCTGCTGTGGAAAGGGTTGCCCTTCTCTTGGCATAGCCTAGTTTATCGAAAAACTCTTTAACACGGTTTCTCTGGCTGCTATAGCCTATAAAGTCCAGGTCGCTGTATTCTTGACCTTTAACCATTCCTGTGCCTGTCCTGCTGAGCTTTCTGGCGAACTCCCTGTGTTCCTGGCTGTGGATGGCTATTGCAAGTCCTCCAAGGATTCTGATGGTTATTCCTTCTGCCTTGGCGTTTTCCACTATGCTCTGGGCTTCTTGAAAGAAAATCTCCGTGGGAACTATTCCGCCCCATTCAGCAGGTAATTCTCGCCTTATCTCCTTTTCAAGAAGCCAAGCCATGTACTAGCCTCCCAGCTATCCTTCTATACGCTGTAGTTTTGTAATTTTATTACCTTTAAACTCTATTAGGAATGCTCTAAGTATTCCCTCTGCATATTCGCTTCCAGGGTTCACGCAGTACGTCCTTCCTATTTTCATGCAGCCGGATGACTCATGTATGTGCCCATGAAGCCCTAGGAAAGGCTGATATTTCTCAATCATCTTCTTAACGGCTTTCGAGCCCACGGGAACCATTATAACCCTTCCATGCTGAATAACGGGGTTCAAATCCTTATCCAGCAGCGGCGCCTCATCAATCATCGATTGGTATGGTGGCGCATGAAAATTGAATATCGCCGTTTCAGGACTCTTCAGCTGACTTATGTACTTTTCAAGCCTTTCCTCAAGCCTTTCGTCTTCTTCCTCTCTGGCGGTTTTCCATGGTGTGGGGTTAACCCAGCCACAGCTGATCATTTCATGCACGCCATCAACCTCTATCACTTTGCCTTCCCCGTTTATCACGTGCTTATGGCTGTTCACCAGCTCATCTATTTCGAGCCTGTCATCGTTTCCAGGGCATACAACAACTTTTGTGTCTTCGGGCAGTTTCTGCGGGATTAGGTCAAGCCATTCTTTGAGAGTCGAGATCATAACTTTATGGAAAACCTCGTCGACTTTTTTGGGGTTGCTGCACATTTCCGCATATTCGCTTTCATCGGTCACGTAGGGATAGTAGCCTATACCCTTAATCTCTTTAATTGCCCTTTCAAGTTCACCTGCGTTTATTGTGTGGGTTTTTTTAAGGTGGTAGTATGTGTATGTGCCGTCTTTGTTCCTGACTATGGGCACCACCATCTTGCCGGTTAAGTCCCCGCCGCATATGGCCACGTTAACCTTAAGCATGGCTGAGGCATTTAGGAACTTCCGCCATGTACCCTCTGACCCATGCATGTCTGTGGCAAACAGTATACGGGTGGTTTGCACGTCCTTCTCTCGCCTAAATAGAAAACTCACTTCAGACTTCACCTGTCCAATTTACATGAACAAATACGACGGTGTTATTTAAAATTATGCCAAAAGGAAAAAGCTTAAATTCACTTCGCATGTAAAACGTTGGAAATTGGGTGCTGTATAGAAAATGAGTTCTGGAAAACCTGAACTTTTTGCTAGAGAAGCAACAGGGCTTGTGAGGGAGATCAGCTTCACCGTCGGCATCATCATAATAATGAGCCACGTCATAGGCCTAGGATGGCAAAAACGAGTCTTCCAGTTCACAGGGCCAAAACCCATGCCTACAGACATAATGCCCCTTGGGCTGCCAGCGATGTTCTGGGCATTCCTATTCGTGGGAATCATAGTACTAATAACAGGGTACGCCGCTGGTTATGTAACCGCTGCAATGCCGCGATCAGGAGGCGGCTACGTAACCATATCCAGAGTTATTCATCCATTTGTAGGGTACATGGCTGGCTGGCTAATGTTCCTTGCAGAAGCGTTCTCCTATGGACTTATCGGAGTAGCTGTTTTTGAGGCTATGATGATATTCTTTAACATTGCACTGGCGCCTACATCATTGGCCTTCGGTTCTCTCGAGCTATTCATAGGCGGACTCGTTATCGTTTGGATCTTCGCTTTGGTGGGTTTGCTTGGAACTAAACTTTATGGTCGCCTTATGGAAGTGCTCTTCTACATACCGGCAGCCATAACCGTGATATTCTTTGCAATGTGGATCGCGGGAGTAATGAACCCAAGCGCTCTGGCAGCGGGAATCGAGGAGGTTATGGGTGCACCGGCTTCGAGAATAATGCAACTTGCTGTCCAGACAGGGATGACCGACCCGGCCAATGTAACGGGCTTCTTTGATGCGTTCTCGTTCGCCCTTGCAGGGGCATTCTGGGCGTATATGGGATGGTATGCAACCACCTTCGTGGCTGGTGAAGTCAAGGAGGCGAACAGGAATCTACCGAAGATCGTTGCAACCGCCGGTTTTGCGATAATGATAGTTTACCTACTCGCATCATCGCTATCTGCACTTGCAGCGATGGCTGTTGAGAAATACACAGACCCCGCTGGTCATCAGTGGAGCCTTTTCCAAGCATATGCTTGGCTAAGCTATGGCCCCAAAGCAGCGAAATCGGCTGCAGCAACTATTCCAAACTTCCAAAGCGCATGGAGCACGGGAATAGCCTCCATGATCGCGAGGGGGATGAACATGGGATGGCTCTCATGGCTCATTGCTTTAGGCGGCGTTCTATGGGTGGCTAACGACATACCGCCCTTCCTACTTGTATGCTCCAGAACATTCTTCGCCATGTCCTTCGACAGGATGATGCCTGAGAAATTCTCCTATGTCAGCGAGAAGTGGCACTCTCCAGTATGGGCAATAATCGCAACTGCAGTTTTCGCAATTCCAGCATGCATGGCTGAAGCCAACTTCCCAGAGGGAGCGGCGAGTTATTTAGCGTTTGCAGGAGTTGTAGGCACAGACATATTCGACGCGTTCTTCCTAACAATGTTCTGCGTATCATGCATGCTGCTTCCGCTAGAAAGAAGAGACATATTTGAAAGGGCAGCAGTCAAACATTCCATAGGCACGATTGTAGCATTAGGCTTCTTCGCAACGCTTGGAGGAGCTCTCTGTCTGTACTTCTTCGTAAAAGAGTCACCTTGGATATGGTCACTGTTCACAACAGGCGCAGCAGTAGAGGAAATGGTTAGCGCATGCGGCTTCTTCGGCTGCATCATTGTGGGAATACTGCTATATGTCTATTACATGTACAGGAACGTGACCCGCGGCCTCGACATGCGAACGCTCTATCTGAGCATACCACCAGAGTAGCCTTAAATAATCTCCCCCATCCATTTTTTGTTAGGCTTGGAGATCATGGTGATTCTATGTATGAATTGGATTTCGTAGCGGATTCTGTTGAAGAGCAGATAGTTCGGGGGAACCTCAGATGGCTCGCTAACTTTAACGAAATTCGCAGAGACTACGTTGTCGGCGACTTGGTTTTTCCTGTTTATGCCTCAGGAGGTCTTCAGGAGAAAGGCTTCTTTCTCTCAAGGATATTCTCCGCCCTTGTAACTCCAAAATATAGGGTTCACCTACTGCTTTATACTTCACAAAAGATTGACGCTAAACTTCTGAGGAAGCTGATACTAGCATTAAAAAACAATTTCGATAAGGAGGAATGGATCTTCCTAAGCATTGTTCAGAGTCAACCCTTAGCGAATGACGTTAAGAAAGCCATTGAGGAAGTTGAGGAAAAAAACATAGGTGTGGTTGCCTTCAGCCTATCAGCTAAGGAGGAGATTTCTTCGCAGAATGTGCTTGGTAAAGGGCTTTTAAGGCAGCTTAAACTTACAGAGGCAACTTTTGAGGCTTTCGACCTGCCTAATTATTTGAAAAGCTTCACAATAGTCCTATTTTTAGGCGTGCTCTTCCTGAGTTTCCTAGCCATACTTGGGTTTGCACAGGCGGTTCATCCCATAACGCTTCTTCTAATCGTCGCTTTCTCTCTAATAGTGGGCCATAAAATCTACAAGACAAGGTACCATGTAACGCTGACGCTGAACAGCAGCGGATTCAGGATTAGAGAAGGACAAAGGCTTGTCGAGGGCAACTGGTATGACTACAATAATGCAGCGATTTACATAACGCCAAAACGTGAAACATGTATAAGGCTGTACTGTGAAAAGGGAAGTGTTGATTTGCCCATTTCCAGAACGGGACTATCTAGAAAGGAAATGTATCAAACCATAACACGGCTGATAGAGGGCAAAAAAGCCGAGCACTAGAATATTTGCGGAGTTTCTACTCCGGTGTCCCACCAAGGCCTGTCCCATTTCTTGTCAACATTGGGAAATTCGCTTAGCAGGCGCTTGATTCTATCGGTGATCTTTGCCACGTCGCCCTTTGGAAGCCAACGCTCAAGCACGTCAGCCTTGTCCACAATGTTCTTGAGGTTCAAAGTTACAGTTAACGTCAGCCGCTTATCCTTCTCAAGGATCCTCCTCATCTTTTTGGGGTTTATTGCCTCTGGGCCTTCTCCAATGTCATGGTCTAGAAATATGGCGCATACGTCCTTAATGTCCTTCTCTTCCATTCCGAGAATAACCATGTCCTGGTTATAGTAGGGATATGTCAGGATCCTGTATTCCTGCCCATGCTGCTTTAGTTCTTCAACAACTCCTTTAGGCATATCAAAGATGAATTGGGCTTTCGACAGGATTAGGTGTTCCAGGCCGATTGTGTATAGGTTCTCCTTGTACCGCTCAAATTCCTCTATAACCTCAACCTTATGCCGCAGCTCTATCCGGTCGCAGAAAATATCCAAGACGGTTATTGTGGGTATCCCATCGCCTGTAATGCCATTAATCGTCGTCACCCGATATCTTTCACCGTGTCTCCAAGCGTTGAATCGCCTGTCATTAGCCGTGGCGAAGGACTTGTACTGGGTGCCCACTGCCTTATCCATTTCCAGCAGAAGCCTATAAAACTCGAATCCCAGCTTTTTTGGGATAATGTAGTCCGTGTCCTTTATCACCCTATCCAGCGGGCCGCCGGAGTTGGCGCTTCTACAGTGAAATTTGACGGCGGCGCCGCCGAAGAGCAATGCCGGAATAGGTTTCTTGCTGATACGCTTCTCGAACACTTGCGGGTAAAGCTCATGAAGCCTATCCGCGTTTATGGCTGCCCAAATTGTGACAACCGCGCTTCTCATAGGATAATACTTCAGGTCCACGTAGGAGGGTATTCCAAGCTCCTCCCTAAGCCTATATGGATCCACATTTGAGCTCAGCGGCAGCTCCACCTCGTAGGGTTTACCGTCGAGATCCCTATATAGAACAAAACGCCCCTGCATGTTTACTGAATCGTTTCTCCCGCCCTTATCAGCTATGGGATTAAACTTTAAACCCAAGATTCTCCAGCCAATTTACCAGACCCAACAATACCCCACACCCTAAAAATAAACATTGCGCCCCAACGCCCAACACGGGATGACCAGAGCATAGGTAACCCTGGGGAGATTAGAATAACGCATATATTTGCTACCTATACAGAATTCTAATGCCAAAAGGGGGCCGTAGTCTAGCACGGTATGACGACGGGCTCCAGAACGCAAACACACGGGTTTGCGGACCGCCAAAGGCGGAATGAAGAAGTTCTGGAGCGGTCCTAGAGAAACCCGTAGGAGCGGCCAAACCGCGCCAGCTCCGGGGAAAGGTCGTCGGTTCAAATCCGGCCGGCCCCACCACGGCACAAACCAACCCCCCTTTGACTGCTGAGGAAGCTGTAAACTTTGTTTGTGGCTTAAGAGTACTAAGCGTTTGGCAGAAGCCACTATTGCGGGTAAAGCTTGTAACCGCATCATAATAGTCGCACTCTGGAAATCTTGTAACAACGTCTATGTAGCCAGCCCAACAGATAGCGGGATTATAGGCTGGATACTATGCAGAAGCCCTAATGGTGTTTATGAAGTTGTAGACTTTTTGGCATGAAAGGCTCAAAGCCCTACAAAAGAAAATCCCAGAAGACCCTGTTGTCTTTATGCGCGAATTTTTAGGCTTACAACCTACCTCGCATACCGGCTTGACTTAATCGATAATTTTCAGAAAAAGAGAATCAAAGAACAAAAAGAAACAAAAGAAAACTTTCCTGTGTGAAGTGTCTATTTACGCATAAGCCTTATGTATTACATTGTATTCTCTGTATTCTGGGGATAAAATATGACGGAGAAAAGCGCTGTTGTGACCGTACGCCTTTCAAAGCGTGATTTGGAAAGAGTTGAAGCCTTAAGAGTTCTTGAAGACGTTGACCGTTCTACGCTGATTAAAGAGTTTATCGAAGATGGATTGCGCAGAAGAGTTGTTGACCTTTATCAGAAGGGGAAGGTGACGTCTGGGCGGGCAGCCGAGATTTTGGGAGTTTCTTTGCGGGAGTTTCTTGAAATTTTGGAGCGGGAAGGCGTTCCAGTCAACTGGGATTCCGAGGGTATACGCGAATATTTGAAGGCGAAGTATGGAGATTAAACTCCTTTGCCGACCGTGGTTTCTGACGCTGGTCCGCTTATTCATTTAGCCCAAATAAACAAGCTATACCTCATCAGGAAGCTTTTCAAACAAGTAATAATTACCTCAAACGTGAAGCGGGAAGCCGTTGACGAAGGCGTTAGACTCGGTCATGATGACGCTCAGATTATTGGAAAAGCCATAGAAGAAGGGTGGATTAAGGTTGAAGAGTTTCCAAAACGTTTAGCTAAGGCTTCTAAAAGGCTGGCTATGGATGAAAACATGTCGTTGGCGGATGCAGAGACACTTCTGTTGGCAAGAGCGAAAAGCGCAGAAGTTTTGGTTGATGAAAAGGCTCTTTCGAATCTTGCAAGGATGTTTGGACTTAAACCTTGGAACACTTGGACTGTACTTTTGGAAAGCCTAAGCAAGGGCTATATTGAAGTTTCCGACATAGAATCAGCCATAAAAGAGTTGGGCGAAAAAAGACATAAACTAAAGAAGGAACAAGCCGAGCAAATATTGGAAGCAGCCAAACTTGTAGCTCGCAAACGAAGGGAAAAACGAACGGACTCAACACTTTAGTTGATACTCTTCTGCCCAGCCGTAGAAGGTTTGTTTGCCTATGCCGAGTTCTTTGCAGATTTTGTTTACGCTTTTGCCTGCTGCAATTCTTTCGGCTAACAGCCTGTCTACGGGTTTTCTGAATTTTCTTTCCAGTTCCAGCTTTCGCTTTAACGTTGCATAGCTGATGTTTTGGGAAATGCTGTTTTGTAGTTTGCTTAAGCCTAAGACCACGTCTGCGCCTGGAAGCCTTTCTAAGCCTTCCATCTGCCTAATTTCGTTGATTGTCATCCAGTTTGTTTTTAGCGTTAGGCTGCGGTTTTTATCGAGTTTCCGCAGCTGCCTGATCTCTTGGGTTCATTTCAAAACCGTCAAGCCAATTAATGCGATAACGCACATTTGTTTTGTCTCCATTAGCCTGTCAATCAAATCCATGACTTAAGGGTTCGTAGCGGCTTTGGCAGACGCTTATATGCTTGAGGTATTCGCGTTGGTTTACTTCGCTTCCAGCTAAAGCGCCTGCTTGGACTTTGCGCAAAACAGCCATCGGAATGCTTGTGCCTACGCTTGTGTTTTCCATTATGGGCGTATAATAGGGTTCTGGGTCTAAGGCACGTCCTGCCAAGACTTATGTCGCTCAGCTTCAACTGTCTCAGCTTATCCTTCAACTGTTCATTAATGAACTGGTCTATGGCTTCAACATCAATCCTGTAAATGACTACGCCTAAGGGATTCTTTGTTGCAGTTTTTAGAAACCCCTAAATCTTCCGTTAGCATCTTCAAATATTTTTGAACTGTTCTTTTGTCCGCTCCTACGCCTATTTTGATTAGCTTTTCAACTTCTGTGGATGGTATTTGCAGCCTGTAGCCTTTGCCAAGCATTTCTTCGACGAGTTCTATCATTTGCGAGAAGCCTTGCTAACCGTCTGGCAATTCGCCGTCTATTCTGGTTTTAGGGGTTTACTTCGTCATTAAGGCTCAAAGCCAACTATGAAGTCGTGGAGGCAAACGTTTGGCTTGTTGCCTGCTGCCCAGCCCACATCGCAGCGCAGCCATCTTGTTAGCCTGTTGCTGAGCTGAACTTAGCCTGTTATTTGTCATTACCATAGTGATGGCGGCATATGGTTGATTAGTTTGCGTATTAGCATGACTGAGAAAACTAGGCACAGCGATGCGATTATGAAGGTTATGTGAAATCCAAGGTAGAATGATGTGAGTCCTGAAATGAATGAGCCCGCAACCAATGCAACGCCTGTGAGTGCGCTGTACACTCCTAATGATGCGCCTTGATGTCTGTCATCAAGCACATTGAATACTGTGATGTTTGATGCTGTATAGTATATGGCATACGCAAGCCCGCCTGCAAGGGGATAGAGAATTAATGTAAGCGCAAGAAGAAGTGAACCAGAGGTCGCGTAAACAGCAACCCCTAACAGTCCGTAGCAGGCTGATCTCAAAATTAATCCGGTAATAGCGGCTTTCAGTGGCGGTTTCCTTCCCACATAACGTCCAGCATATCTGAAGGAAAGTATCTGGGCAATCATGACAACCGCGGTGACGAAGAATATTATCAGGTTTGAAAAGTTCTTCGACTGTAAAGACGGAACAATTGACGTGTTGAAGAGCCCTGAGGAAATGTAGAAAAGAAAGATTGACAGGTACAAGATTGCTGCATAACTGGTCAACTCATACTTTAATGTTCTAAATAGCCTTTTGAAGTCGGCGAACCTTGGAATCCTCAGGAACATGTAGGGCGCCGCCTTAAGCCTCTCAGAGAAGCTGTGCCAGTTCATCACGATGGCATGTCTTTCAAAAGTTACTGGAGGCTCCTTCACCACCATAACAGCCAGAAAGGTGGAAGTGAACGAGAGAAGGGAAAGAAGGATTGTAATGTACTGTAAAGGCATGTAGAATGCCCAAGCAACACCCAAGAAAAGCCCCAAAGTCTGTCCGGCACTGGCAATCATCGAAAACCTTGCAAATGCTGAAGCCCATCTGTTCCTCTTCTCCGTTTCCATTATAAGCAGGTTAAGAGGCGCCGTAGAGGCTGATGTAGCTAATGAGAGCAACGCATAAAGAAGCGAAACAGAAGCAATTGTCTCTGCAACGAAGAGTAGGATTAGAATTATTGATGTTAGAAGGAAACTTGCTACAATCATTAGGCGCCTCTTATAAATTCTATCTGTAACGAAGCCCCACAACATCACAGAGGGAATGCTTACAATATTATACAAGGTAACTGCCAAGCTTACATCAACAACTGAACCGCCTAACTCAAGGATGTAGAGTTGGACAAAGGTTCCAACTGGACCTAATGCAACATAGAAGGGAAAAACAGCGCTCATCCAGGAAAAACGCGAATACCTCCATGATGTATCTGACGAATCCTTCAACATATCATCATCAGCGTTTTCATCTGCACATGGCATTAGATACTTGCCCCTACAAAACCCTCCATTAATAAACTGAAACTGCATGTATCCCTCTCTTTGATAAAGGTATTCCTAAATTAGCCTAAAAATTAAAAGGTGGAAAACAAAACAATGAGGATTATCTTAAGGGGGTTATTCCTCAAAAGCTCCTTCGGAAGCGCCTTCTACAACTTCGGCTTCGGCGAATCTTCGGCTTATACGGGTTATCCTTATCCTCACATGGTCGCCTGGTTTAGTGTTGGGTATGAATGTTACAAGTCCTTGGATCCGCGCTATGCCCTCGCCTCTTCGGCTTGTCTCCTTAACGTCAACCTCGTATTCTTTTCCAAGCTCCACTGGTTTCGGCGGGAATTGTCTTTCCCTTCTGGGACCTCTTCTTTCGCCATAGCCTCTTCTTTCCATACGTTTCACCTCTCAAATCGTTTTACAAATGTTCCGCGGGCTTCTCAACTGTGAGTTTCCCGTATTTTCCGATGTTCAACTGTATCTCGCCCCTGAAGCTGGATACATAGCCTTTTTCCACCTTTACCAAGTCATTGACTTCAACCTGGCCTATCTGATCGTTCCACAGCGTCAACTTCACCCTGCCAGTCTCATCGGCAATTATTGCTGTAGCTACCCTGTGCACTGTGTCACTGAACCTCGCGATAACCTCACGGGTTTCAGACTTCTCTATAACCTTGCCTTCAACGTACACTTGTTTCATTCCATCTCGCAGTTCTCTAATCTTCATTTAACCATCTTCTCTAAGCCAGCCGCTCCGCGACAGCGAATTTTCCGCCGACGGAGAGTATGCGCACCTTCACACGCTCGCCGATCCTGCAGTTTGGAACAAAAATCAGGTAGCCTTGAATCCTCGCTATACCGTCTCCTCTGCTTCCAATATCGTCTATAACAACCTCCAACTCCTGATTTTCCTTCACGGGCACTGTGTGGAAAAGCGCCTTATCAGGGCTGAAGTATCTACTTCCAAACCTTCTAGGTTTCCTTTCAATCTTTCTTGTTTTTTCTGGGAGCCTTCGCGGCATACTGCTTTTTCGTCCTCAACGCGGAACACGCCTTAACCAGAAACCCAAGTGCCTCCTTGGACACTGAGCTTTGGTAAGGCTTGAACAAGACAACACCATCCTCAGATATAAATCTTGCTAAGCGTCAATATACAACTCGCCACGAGATTTACAGACAGTAGATAACGAGAAAATAGTATATATGAAAGCCCTTGTCTGCATAAAATAAGGCTTTAAACCACCCTTAAAACAAGAATGGGGAACGAAAACACGGAGCCCATAATCAAACTTGTCGAAGTCTACAAAGAGTATTCAACAGCAAACGTTCCAATGCTAGCCCTAAAAGGCGTTAACCTGCAGATTCAGAAGGGAGAACTTATAGCAATAATGGGGCCGTCTGGATCTGGGAAAACAACGTTGCTAAATATGCTGGGGCTCCTAGACAGACCTACAAAAGGTCAAATATACTTCGATGGAATCGACATAGCGAAGCTCAGCGACAAGGAACTTGCTAACCTTAGAAACAATAAACTTGGATTCGTATTCCAAACATTCAACCTCATCAACCGCCTAACCGTGCTAGAGAACATAGAGCTACCCCTTATACCAAAGGGAATACCGAGGAGAATCAGAATCGATATGGCAAGGGAGGCGCTTATGAAAGCTGGAGGCAGCGAAAACTGGCTTCAAAAGAAGCCGAACCAGCTTTCAGGCGGACAGCAACAGCGCGTAGCCATTGCAAGGGCCATAGTGGGAAGACCTGCCGTGCTCCTTGCAGACGAGCCCACCGGAAACCTTGACAGAGCATCAGCCAAAACAGTCGTTGAAACATTCCTAAGCCTTAACAAAGCCGGACACACAATAATCGTTGTAACCCATGACCCTGAAGTGGCCAACTGCATGGAAAAGATATATGTAATTAGGGATGGGGAGATTATAGGAGAATTTAAACCTGACAAAGCGGAGGCGCTGATCAATAAAGAGTGATTCTGTACAGCCTTATGGAGAAGGAAAGTATGAAAAAACCTGGGAAAATGCTTGTAATGACTATGATCTTGGCTTCTGTGGCGCTGCAATTTGCCGCCTTAGTTCCACAGAGTATTCAAGCTGGTCCAAATTTATCATTTGAAGTTTGGGAGGCATACTTCAGCCCAGTTGCATATCCAGGCTCAACTGACACGAACCTCTACATGGTTTTGAACAATACAGGCGACTATATTGCCTACGCAATCTTCGACATAACATTGCCTGGAGGTTTTACAATAAAGAACCCTAAGGTAAGAGCGCAGAATATAGCAACCCATGAGAGGTTTACTTTGACATTCTCAGGCATACACATACCTTCAAATGCAGTTGGCAATTACGCCGTAACCATTTACGCCAATGCGACTGACGGAAGCGGACAATGGAGTCAGACAACTTTTGACGCTCAGGTGAGCGTGGAGACTCCGCCGCCGGAAGAACCAATCATGCTTGCAACAGTTAACACGCTTTATGGAGGTAACACGGCGCCTCTTTTTCCCTACGCGAAAAATATTGTTTTGAGAGTTTATCTGATTAACAAGCTTACAGAGGCCATAAGCTCCATGTCCATCGACACCACACTACCAAGCGGGATATATGCAAGAGCTATTTCCGGAACGTACATCAGTGGAATGGCTCCTGGAGGTTCATGCTATGTTGACATAACGGTTGACAGCAGCTACCCATCATTAGGCAGGCGCTATGGCGTTTTACATATCACATATATTAAGACCACATCGGGCGCATCCTTCATCATGGAACAAGACGTATCCTTCCCAATAAGTGTTGAAAGCGTGCACAGCTACATTCCGGATGTTTCGGTTGTAGAGGCCTACTGGGGTACTCCTGAGAACCCTGTTCCGGTTTATAGCACTTCACGATACGCTCCATTAACAATTAGACTTGCCAATGATGGAAGGTACAATGCCCGCGGGGTTATTGTGAACGCCTCCTCAAAGCATCTCAAGCCGATAAAGGATTCAGAAGCATGTGCGACAGTGCTTGCTCCAGGAGATTCCTGCACTGCCGTTCTCTACTTTGATATAAATACGAATGCTTTGAAAATTCTTGTTACAATAGAGGTGCATTATAAGTTTACGGAGTTTGGAACATTTTGGGAAACCGACAGAAAATTCAATGTCACACTTCCCATCGAAAGGTATCCCGCTGAGGAAAGCATTCTTTCACTGGTAAGCACAGGGTGGCAGAATGACATAAACGTCTTTCCAAGAACGCAAAATGCAACCTATCAGGTTACATTGGCCAATAGGGCACCCTACCCCATTTCAGGCATCAACCTAAGGCTGAGGCTTCCAGAAGGATTAAACTCAAGAGGCACAAGCGAAGCTACCGCATACATTGAGGGGCCGATAAGGAGTTTAGAGACGTCCACAGCCACGTTCACCATAAGTGTAGATGACATACCACCAGGCAAATATGCGGCGAATTTAACCGTCGATTGTATATTGGCTTCAGGTGGTCCAGGAGTCAAACTTACTGAAAAATTCAACTTAACAATCAGCATAAGCGATGATGACGCAGCGCTTGAAGTTGTGGATTCCCGTTGGTATGAAGGAACAGTGGGTCCGGAAACCTACGGGGCTCACCTAGTAGTGCTTATGAGAAATGTTTATGTTGATGGGCTTAGGGGCGCGGTTCTAGAGCTCGAACTGCCTAGAGGCATATGTAATTCCGCCGATAATTCAAGCCGCATTAAAGCCGCACCCACATCAGTTCAGCTTCCGCAGGCTCTTCAGCCCCAGAACATCATGGAGGCGCTGTCAGCTGTTTTAAGCGCTCCACAGGTAAGTCCCGCTCAAGTGTTCAATAGAGGAGACACGTTAACCTTCACCTTGACTCTCAACGTTTTCAACGCAAGCTTAGGACAGCATGAGGCTAGGGGAAAACTGTCCTATATTGATGCATGGGGAGGGAAAAGAGAAATCCAGATAACCATACCGATAACGATTCTCGGAAAAGCTGGTTATGTTGAGGCAACCATTGACCGAAACATAAGAGTTAGAAGCCGCATGGTAAACGCCTCATTGACGATAAGGAATCATGGAACATCACCTATCTATGACGCTTATGTGGTGGTTTCACCTTATCAGGGAACACCGATACTGATAGCTTCACCAGCCGTTAACTATGTCGACAAGGTGGATCCAAAAGGCAAGGTTGAGATCCCGATAACCTTGGCCTATAACCCTCTGGGCTTTTATGGACAGATGGGCGGAGCCACCACTATAACTTACGGTCCGGTTCCACTCATGATCTCAATAATATATAGAGATGCAGCAGGATACCTCCGCACATTCAACAATTCTGTAACGGTGACTGTTGAGCCGTTCATAGAACTTTCAATAAGGAACCTCAGAGCAGTCGGCTCCAACAAATCCACAACCATAACAGGCATAATCTTGAATCAAGGCTCCTCAACAGCCTATCGCGCAGAGGCTGAAATTGTAATGGGCGAAACATCCCAAACCTCCTTTATCGGGGATATAGATCCAGGTTCAGAGGTGGCGTTCAGAGTTGACATCGACAGATACAACGCAACAGCCATTCTAAATATAAAGTACTATAACGTATTCAATGAGCTTGAAACAAAACAAATGCCTGTCAAGGTGTATCCTAAGGAAGAAGCTGCGCCTGTGGTTCAGCCGGAGCAGCCTCAGGTTGAGAGGTGGATCATCGTTGCCGGCGTGCTTGTTTTCCTATGTGGTGCAGCATTCATAATTTATAGAACCGTGAAGAAATCAAGAATTGCCGTCAGAGCCTAGAAGGCATGGGAGCCGCCTGTATGCTGTTGGATTTTTTTAGGCTTGCTTTGAAGGCTTTAAGTGAGAGGAGAATTAGGGCAGCATTAACTATTGCAGGTATAGCTATAGGCCCGCTTGTACTAGTGATGATGAGCTCTGTAGTTGGGAGCTACTCCACCTATATCGTTGAGAGGATAACATCTCTGGGTCAAAATGCCATTGTAGTTTTTCCAGCTGAGAATTATCGGCTTAATGAGGAGGACTTGAACTTTATAAGGGCTATCCAGACAATTGCAAGGGCTGAACCCTTTTATACCACGCAGGGACTGCTTAAGAGGGGGACAGAGGAGCTTAAAGTTTCAATATTCGCAGTGGATTATGATCTTCTCTTTGAGGCTATAGGAAGCTTGAAGATAGATGAGGGAAGCGTGCCTTCAGAATCCAGCATAATCTACACTATAATCGGTAGGAAGATAGCCTATAGGGATAATGATAAAATCTTCAGCTTAGAAGACGTCTTAACAGTCACCGTTCCAAAGATTGAGGGTGGAAGAATAACGGGCAAGAAAAACGTCAATGTAGTCGTGGGCGCCATACTTGAGGAATATGGCGGCGCACTTATAGTTGACCCGGACTCAACAGTTTTCATGTGCTTTGATGCTGGCAAGAGGATGCTGGGATTAGACAATTGGTCTGGAATATTCATCTTAGTTAATGATCCGGCATACGTCAAATCTACAGTTTCCATGCTTCGGCAGCACTATGAGGAGAAGGTTCAGGTTATAGCCTTCAGCTCAATAGCTGAGGCCATTTCAAGTGTTACGGGAGCGATAGACTTCATAAACTTCTCAACCAGCCTATCAGCCTTCGCTGTTGCGATAATGGGTGTAGCGGCGACAATGATAACTTCGGTTATGGAGCGTACAAGAGAAATAGGTGTTATGAAAGCCATCGGATACACGAACTCGCAGGTGCTGATGCTGGTGCTTCTGGAATCGATAATAATGAGTCTTGTAGGCGCCTCCGTAGGCATATCAATAGGTGTTGTTGGCGCTTATATTCTTGCATCAAGAGGATTCACGATAGGCGGGATAGGTGAGGGCGGACTGGTGCTGCAATTAAGTCCGATGATCACTCCGCAATTAATAGCCCAAACGCTTGGCTTCACCATGATTATAGGATTGGCCGGCGGGTTGCTGCCCGCGTATAGGGCGTCAAAAATTCCGCCGGTTGTTGCCTTAAGGTACGAGTAAACGCCTTTATATGCCTATCAAAAAGCCCTCAACGGTTGCTGCGGCAAAGTAAGCCACAACCCCGATGAGGAAGCACATAGACCATGAAAACCCTGCTGTCTGACGCACAATTAAGGCACATAGGGCAACGGTCCAGACAATTATAGCTATCTGAGTGTAACGGTAAACCTGATCGATAAGCCACACGCCTGATATCCCCAAGTATGCAGCTTCGCTTTCACCTTTCACGCCGCCTATGTACTCGAAAGGATACTTAAGCGTCGAAACAGCTGAAAATGTTGCAGCGTTTATTATGGCTTGAATAAACATAGTTATCAGGGCAAAACCTACCAGTATAAGTATGATTCTGAAAACAGTGTTCGCCTTGAAAGCCCGAGTCATAATGTAAATTATCCCAGAAAGCAGAACCCATCTGAAGACGAACTGCATGAAGTAGAGCATCGCATAGTTTACCACATACGTGTTGACTTCAGCTGGAGGCTTGAAGACTCCGCCGAAGAAAACTCCATCAATGAGGACTATTGTGCGTGAAGGCTCAGCCCACTTTAGTTCAAGTTTTAAACCCGTAATCTCAGCCCATTTGGCACCGCCTCCAGAAATCCATCCATCATCTGCAAGCGTTAATGTTATGTTATTCCAGACATTCGCCGTGGCGTCTGCAAATTCCATGGACAGGTCATGCATGAAATAATTCGAGCCTGAGTAAAGGTATACGAAGGCGCTTATGGGCTTGGCTTCTGGACTCACCCACTTCACTCTAAAATAGAGACGATTATACCCATCTGGGTGTGAGCAGTCTACCGGACCTATGCCGTCCAGTTGCGCCACAATTTCCGCGCTGTTTTCAGCTAAAAATTCTATGCTTTTATTGCCATAAATAGCCCCAGCTATGTAATCCAAGCTGTTTTCCTTTATTGAAACACCGCTTTCACCGCTCCAAAAGGATGCATTCTCAGTCCATAAATCACGCATATCTAGTCTGGTTCCATCAGGCATCAGAGACTCAACATACGTTTTAGATAGGAGAATATAGGCTGCACCTGTGCCGGCTGCAACGAATAGAACCATCACCAGCAGTGGCCCTGTGATCTTTGGATTCTGCATCACCTCTTGAAAAACCCTGTGCGGAGCATATAGAACTCTTAGTAGATTTTTTATCGGCAATTCAGGCTCCGCCTTATTGTTCGCACCGGTGGCTATTAAGGATTGTTAAAGTCCCGTTTTAAGCCGTCTGTAGGTCTGGTAGTCCACGTATTCTAGGAATGGATTTTCAGCCAAGTATTTCACAGAAATTTTTTGCCGGTTCCTTTTTTCAAGAATCTGACTTGTCGTTATGAATGAGTAAGCGTCGCTTCCTGCTCCAGATCCATAGCTGACCATGAGGATGCGTTCATGCGGCTTTGCAATGTCGAGAACCGCGGCTAGACCGATTGGTGAAGAACCGGAATAGGCGTTGCCGAACTTTGCCACTTGAAGCGAAGGCAAATACTGCTCTTCACTGAAGCCTAACTCTCGGGCTATTCTCACGGGGAAGTAGGCGTTCGGCTGGTGTGCAACAAAATAGTTTATGTCGTTTGGCTTCAAATTCAGCTTCTCCATAAGCTTTCTCGCAGCCTTACGTATGTGCTTAAAGTAAGCGGGGTCACCTGTATATCTGCCGCCATGCATGGGATATGGTTCACCATCCCTCCGCCAGAAGTCAGGTGTATCTGAGGTGCAGGAGTACCACCCCTCAATTTCGGCGACAACATCGTTTTTTCCAAAAATAAAGGCGCAACCGCCGAAGCCTACAAACAAGTCCAGCTCGCCGCCTGGGCAGTCTCTTGGGGCAGCTTGAGAATTGTCTGTGCCTATAACCATGGCGTAGGGTATGCTGAACTTGGGGTGGCTGACAAGTGAGGCAGCAT
The DNA here is from genome assembly GCA_038868255.1 of Bathyarchaeia archaeon. GTDB lineage: Archaea > Thermoproteota > Bathyarchaeia > Bathyarchaeales > Bathycorpusculaceae > DRVV01. Next base: position 25,116 of record JAWCTJ010000003.1, on the reverse strand, counting down.
CCTTAAACATGCTTGTCGCAGCCTTGCATGCGAATTCAGTGTCAACAGCGTCTACACCCTGCACGTCTTCATCCTCCTCGCCCAGCCTTAAAACCTGCGCAACCTTGGAGGCTATGGGTTTCACAGCGTAAGGATTGGATTCTGAGCCCACGTATACCTTGCCTATCAGCGTGCTGTCTACACCTGAATGTATCAGGGCAAGCTTACCCGCCTCAACAGCGGCGGTTATGGCATCCTCATCTATGAATGGAACTGCACGTTCCATGTTGCCCTCCTTTATTCTGAACTTTGAGGTGTAGACGCCGTAGCCCACTATTCCAGGCGTATCGTACTCCTTTCTCGGAGCAACGATCCTATACTCTTGATGGGGATAATATTCATCAGCAAATGTGAACGCTAGGGATATTGTGGGTATTATTTCGCTACGTCCAACTGAGTAGCGCCTTCTAAATCTTGGGACAACCTCCCGGCCCTCTAACGCTGAAAAATCAACGGCTTCGTCGTCGCCGATTATCCTATCAGTCAGCCTTCCCGGAACCCTTATCTTCCCGTTATGAAACGAAACCACGCCATATATGTAATTTCTGAACTTGACAAACTTATTTGTAGGTTCATTAACCAGAGTGCATAGTTCCAGCCTACCCTTCTCATAGAAGAAGTCTATGTTCTCCATCTTTCCGAAGCTTTTTCTACCGCAGTTTCCACAGTAATCTCGGATCTCAAAGTATTCCTTACCACATAGTTGGCATCTTCTACCCCTAAGCCTGTCACCCATGTAGGATACTCTTCGCTCTACGGGCTCGCTGCTCATCTAGAACCTCCCGAGAATGTGAACGTGGCTCTTAGTGCCGAACCCTTCCAATTCAACCACACATCCAAATCCAGGTTCTCCGTCGCTCATAACCTGTCTTTGCCCAGCCTCTCCTCTGAGCTGCTTATAAACCTCATATATCTGGGCGCCGCCTGTGGCGCCGAGGGGGTTACCGTCAGCCTTTAACCCGCCATTCATGTTTACGAAAAGCTTTCGCCCATTTATCGCATAATAACCCTTATAGTCCCGGCAGCTCTCGAATATGGCTTTCCAGGCTTTTCCACGTTCACAGAATCCAAGATCCTCCAGGGAGATCATCTCCATAAGTGTGGACTGGTCGTAAACCTCCAGTAGTTGAATATCCCGGAGGCTGATCCCCGCGGCTTCTAGAGCCCTTCGCATGGCTAAACGTGTTGCGATAAATCCTGTCAAGTCCTCCCTGGCGGGATATGAAAGGTAATCTGTCGCCGAAGCTGAACCTAACACGTAAACCGGTTTGTCAGTAAGTTTTCGACCCACTTCCTCGCTTGCAAGGATTACGGCGGCTGCTCCATCAGATATTGGGGCGAAGTCGTAGAGTCCCAAGGGTCTTCTCGCACTCCGCCTGGCCTCAAGGACCTGCTCCACAGTTATTTTTCTCTGGAACTGGGCGTACTCATTTTTCATGGCGTGCAGGTGGTTTTTAACTGAGATCTGGGCTAAGGCTACATTCAACTTTTCCAGGTTCTCCCCGGCTATTCCATACTGTTTAACGTAGGCCCTCAGCATAAGCTCATGACTGGACTCAGGGGTTCCTCCGGCATAGTAACTCCATGGATCTCCGAGTAGCATAAGGTCGTCACGTATCTTATCCCACCTGTCCGTCATCTTCTCTATTCCGCCGACAAGAATCACATCATATTTTCCAGCCTGTATGGCGTTACAGGCATCAGCGAAAGCTGAGCTGAAGGAGCGTGTGAAGCTCATCGGGACATGCAGCTCCGTTAACTCCGAAAGGAAACCCTCCTCCAGACCGAGCTTGTTCGTTAAGAGCAGGAAATAGTCGGATAGGTAGCAGGCTTCCAGGTCTTTACGCTCCAAACCAGCATCTTCAGAGGCTCGAAGCCATGCTTCCTCAATCAGCCTTTCAGGCTGTTTCTCGTAATGTTCACCGAACTTGGTTCTTCCGGCGCCAACTATGACGGGGCGAGATGGCATCACATTAACCTCTCAGGCAATGCAATTATCCATTCCAATTACATTTTTAAACATTTGCCAAAAACAATGAAGAATAAACTTAAAAATGGAAGGAGGCCGGGAGGCCTATTTTAACAGGGATTTAGCCTTATCTGTGAGCTTATACCTGTTTTCTATCTCTTCCACGAATCCAGCTGTCTTTAGTTCTCTAAGTCCGCTTCTAACGATGTAGAGTGGACGCCCCGTTTTCTGAGACACTTCCTCCGGTGACGATACGCCTTCTGCAATAGCCCTGAGAAGCGCCATTCCGCTTGATGTAGGCTTCCCGTCAGGCGAAATACATGGCATAAGGCTTAGCTCTCCGGAAGCCTTTTCATGCAGAGGTACCAGTCTTTGCATTCGTAGCCTTGCTTAAGCCTTTCTTCAGCATCCTCAACCGTCTGGGGTGGTGGAACAACCACTGGGTCGCCGGGCTTCCAATTGGCTGGAGTTGCCACCTTATATTTATCAGAAGTTTGTAAAGCATCTATCAGCCTTAAGATTTCATGCATATTTCTTCCGGTGGTTAGCGGATAATAAAGCATCGCTCGGATTTTGCCTTCAGGATCTATTATGAAAACGCATCGAACAGTCTCTGTTTTACTCTGCCCAGGATGTATCATCCCATATTTCATGGCTACTTCTTTGTTTAGGTCCGCGATTATTGGAAAAGGAATTTTGACACCCATCTTTTCCTCAATGTTTCTCACCCATGCAATATGGGAGGAAACACTATCCACACTTAGCCCGAGAAGCTCCACGTTTCTCTTCTTAAACTCGTCATACAGCTGGGCGAAAGCAATGAACTCTGTAGTGCAAACAGGTGTAAAGTCTGCTGGATGGGAGAATAGAACGAGCCACATACCCTTAAAATCTGAAAGCCTTAACACGCCATGGGTGGTTACAGCCTCGAAATCCGGTGCTTGTTCCCCTAAAACGGGCATTCTAGCAGCCTCCTCCTTTCTCACCTCATCAACCATTCTTTTTCACCTCTCCGGAAATTATTATGCATATTTAATAAATATAAAAGTTGATTACGGTTGGATGAAACTGCGAACCATAACTAGTCCATAAGCCTGTTAAGGTTTTGCTTTACAGCTTCTATAAATTCCTCCGTATATACAACCGCATGCACTGGGGGTTCAGAAACGTTAGCCACATCCGCAGTCATCACCCTATCTCGCTCTATGGTAAGTTTAACTGCGTTTTCAAGTTTGCCTGCGAACTCAACTAGCGCTCTATTACCGTCAAGCTCACCTCTCCTTCTAAGCGCAGCTGTCCATGCGAAGATTATTGCTGTAGGGTTAGTTGAGGTTTTTTCGCCTCTTAAGTGCTTATAGTAGTGCCTCTGCACGGTGCCATGAGCAGCTTCAGATAAAAAGTGCCCCTCAGGAGAGAAAAGCACCGAGGTCATTAAGGCTAGGCTTCCTACATGTGCTGCAGCCACTAAATCAGAAAGGACGTCGCCGTCGAAGTTTTTGCATGCCCATACAAAACCACCTTCGGAACGCATAGCCCTAGCAACAGCATCATCGATGAGGTAATAGTGGTAGCTTAATCCAGCTTCTCCAAATTTATCCTTAAACTCTTCCGCGTAAATTCTGTTGAAGATCTCCTTAAATCGGCCATCATAAACCTTTGAGATGGTATCCTTGGCTGCGAACCATAGGTCTAAACGATTTTCTAGCGCGTACATGAAGGATGCCCTGGCGAAGCTTTCAATTGAGCAGTCAAGGTTGTATATTCCTTGAAGTACACCAGCACTCTTGAAGCTGGGAAATTTGGCTTTAATCTCTTTGCCGTCATGCTGCCTAACAACCACTTCGCCTTCAGCTGGGCCTTCGAATCTTAAGCCCACACCATCATATATGTCTCCGAAAGCGTGTCTCGACACCACAATGGGTTTTTTCCAGAACCTGACGGCGGGTTGGACATTGCTTAGGATGATGGGCGCCCTGAATATTGTGCCATCAAGAGCATTTCTTATTGTGGCGTTGGGGCTTTTCCACTCTTTTTTAAGATTGTACTCCTTCACCCGCTCCGCGTTAGGCGTTATTGTTGCACATTTCACCCCGACCTTACGGTGCTTGATGGCTTCGGCAGCCTGAACCGTCACCTGATCATTAGTTTCATCCCGTCTTTTAATGTGAAGGTCATAATACTCCGTCTTCAGATCCACGTAGGGAAGGATAAGCTGCTCCTTAACCCAGGCCCAAATAACTCGAGCCATCTCGTCGCCGTCTATCTCTACAATGGGTTTATCCATGACTATCTTGCAGGCCAACCTTACCGCGCCTCCGAAGGGCTTAATGATTCCAACAATTATAAATAAGCTTCCCTTCTTTCAAATTGCATGGGAGAATAAATGGATTCTGAAGATAGGTATCGCCTCATAATAACCGTTGCGAGCATAAGGGGTAAATGTCCAGTTTTCAAGGTAGGTGATAAAATCACAATAGAGTCACCTAAGATCATCTTGAATCAGACCGATAATATTTGCATTCACGCCCTTGGCGGCATATTATCCATGATTGTACCTTTGAGCCGCGGGATAGACTTTAAAGAGCTTGGCTTGGCGAAGGAAGGTGAAAGCGGGTATTTCCAGTGTCTAGATCCTGGGGAGCCATATACTCATGGAGGAACAGTGCTTTTCAAAATGAGAAGGGAAAAAATCTAAATCCGAAACTTACAATTGAAGATAACTACGATATACTATGTGGCTCGGGTGATTGCTGATTTGATACACACCATGATCCAGATTATGGGCAGACAGAGACAAGAGTTTTTGCTCAGAATTGCAGGCAATATTCTGTTTGGAGCTTTATGGTTTATTCTTGAACTTCTAATTCTAACGGTTGTACTTTATATAGCTGGCAGAGCCGTTGTAGGCGAGAGACGCGCAAGATTGTCAGATGCCTTTGTATTGGCATTGCTGGGAACCGTGCTTTCAAGCTTGTTCACAATATTTATCCCCTACGGCTTACTTGCAGTATTACTCAGCATCCTAGTATGGCTTCTACTGATCAAGAGGCTCTATGAAACCAGCTGGATTGGTGCTTTAGCAGTGGGTATATTAGCCATAATAATCTTCATAGCTATCCTATTTCTGATGGCCCTGCTTTTAGGGGTGCTTTACAGTCTGCTTGAATGGTTCACTATATCATTAGCTTAGCGTTAGACTCATTTTAGCCTCCGTTCTAACTCATTCATCAACTTCTTAAGTTTCAGGCTTATCTGCACAGGGTACTTAGCAGGTCTAACTAGTTTCTTATACTTGTCAGGCAGTCTTGAAAGGTTCTCCATTGCCCTTTTCCTTATATCCTCGAGGGATGGATAATTATAGATGACACTTCCTTTTTCAACCACCTTAACAAGTAATGGTTCCCCATCTATTTCTTCACCCTCCAGGGCAATAACATCTTTCACAAATTTGCCCTGTTCATCCTTAAACCTGAAGACCTGCTTCCTGCCTGGAAGTGTTGCCTTGCCTTCGCTGAGTTTCATTATTGGCTGAAACTCACCTTTCTCATCCATTTTTTCGCTTAACTTGTAGATTATGTCCACGTATGGTCTGTCAGCGGATGTCCCGAGTTTGGTGCCTACTCCGAAAGAGTCTATTTCAGCGCCCCTGCTTAGTAGCTCATCAATCTTATACTCGTCGAGATCTCCGCTTGCAAGAATCTTAACGTAGCTAAGTCCATTTTCATTAAGCATTTGCCTGACCCTTTTGCTGAGCTCCAATAGGTCGCCGCTGTCAAGCCTAACCCCTTGAAGCTTAAAGCCTTGCTTCTCAAGTTCCTTGGCGGCTTTTATGGCGTTTTCCGCGCCCTTTAATGTGTCGAAAGTATCTATTAGGAATATTGACTTATCGGGGAATGTTTTTGCAAAGGCCTTGAAAGAGGTTATTTCGTCTCCGAAGAACATTATGAATGAGTGGGCCATTGTTCCGAAGATGGGTATGCCGTACTTCATGCCGGCTAGCACATTGGAAGTCCCTATGCACCCGGCTATGTAGCTGGCTCTTGCCACTTTCATCCCGGCGTCGATTCCATGTTCACGTCTTAGACCGAACTCAATCACAGGTCTTCCTCTTGCTGCATACACGATTCTTGAAGCCTTTGTGGCTATTGTTGTCTGGAGGTTTATGGTGTTGAGGGTGAAGGTTTCAAGAAGTTGTGCCTCGATTATTGGGGCTGTCACCCTGAGGAGAGGTTCGTTGGGGAAGACAACGGTTCCCTCTGGGACCGCCCATATGTCACCTGTGAATTTAAAGTTCCTCAGGTAATTGAGAAAATCCTCTTTGAAGCCTTGTCTTCTCAAGTATTCAAGATGTTCCTCTTTGAACCTAAATTTCTCAATAAAACGTAAAACATGCTCCAGCCCCGCAAAAAGTAGGTAGGAGCGGGTTGGAGGAAGCCTCCTCACGAAAAGGTCGAAGGTCGCCGGCTCAAACCTCTTATTATCGAAGTAGCTGGCGCACATGGTGAGCTCGTATAGATCCGTTAGCATGCAGAGATCTTCTTCACTGAAGCCCAAATCGCCGTCCATAGCGTTACACCTCCTCAAAGAGGATTACATATTTTCCCAGCTAGGGAAATGGGCAGGTTTTCGCGGGACATCCCCCTGCATACTCTGATTCAGCGGTGATGAACTTCTTTTCCTCCTTTCGCACTTCGCCTATATACAGAACTTGTTCCGGTTTACATCCGTATCTAAATACTGTTACACCTTTACATTTAAGGCGGTATGCTAGTTCAAAAACTTTCTTAACATCCTCAACCGTAGCTTCATAGGGCATGTTCACGGTTTTAGAGACGGCATTATCTGTGTACTTCTGGAAAGATGCTTGCATTTTCACGTGCCATTCGGGTGGGATGTCCAATGCCGTGACGAAGATTCTTCTAACATCTTCAGGCACCCTGTCGATCTTCTGTACGGAGCCCGTTCTGGCAACCTCCTCCAGAAGTTTAGCGTCATAAAATCCCCTATCCTTCGCTATAATCTCGAATAATGGGTTTACTTCGAAAAGCCGGGTTCCATCAAGCACATTCCTCACAAAGGACACTGCAAAGAGAGGTTCTATCCCCGAGGAGCAACCGGCTATTATGCTTATGCTTCCCGTGGGAGCTATTGTAGTAACTGTAGCATTGCGCATAGCCCGGTACTTGTCCTTCCAGATACTCTTGTCAAAGTTTGGGAATGACCCACGTCGTTCAGCAAGCTCCTCAGATGCCTTGTGAGCCTCTTCATCGACGAAGCGCATCACCTTCTCAGCAATATGCAAACCCTCTTCAGAGTTATATGGAATCCCAAGTTTTATGAGCATATCCGCAAAACCCATAATGCCTAAACCGACTTTCCGATTAGCCTTAGTCACACGCTCAATTTCCCTGAGCGGATACTTATTCGCATCTATAACATTATCCAGGAAGTGAACAGCATTCCACACTGTTTCCCTTAGCTTCTCCCAATCAATCTTGCCGTCAACAACCATCCTTGAAAGATTAATTGAACCTAAATTGCATGACTCATAAGGAAGCAGCGGCTGTTCTGCACATGGGTTTGTGGCCTCTATATTTCCAAGCTCCGGCGTGGGATTATGCCTATTTATCTCATCCATAAATATTACTCCCGGGTCGCCGCTTGCCCAGGCGCATTTCGCGATTAGATCCCAAACTTCCTTGGCTTTCAGCTTAGCGGTTTTTTCCTTATTTCTGGGGTTTATTAGCCAGTATTCCTCGTCCCCCTCAACGGATTTCATGAACTCGTCTGTTATGGCCACTGAAATGTTGAAATTGGACAGAAAGCCAGGCGTCTGCTTTGAGGTTATGAATTCTATTATGTCCGGATGGTTAACATTTAGGATGCCCATCATGGCGCCGCGTCTTCTACCACCTGCCTTGATTACCTCGGTGGTCACGTCGAAAACCCGCATGAAGCTCACTGGACCAGAGGCCACACCCATAGTTGACATAACCAGATCTCCTTTCGGCCTCAGTTTCGAAAAGTTGAATCCCACACCGCCGCCGCTCTTTTCAATCAACGCCATATGTTTGACTGCTGTGAAAATGCTTTCCAAAGAGTCTTCAACGGGCAGGACGAAACAGGCTGAAAGTTGCCCAAGCCGCGTTCCAGCATTGAAAAGTGTAGGCGAGTTGGGAAGAAATTCAAGTCTAGCCATCATTTTGTAGAATACTTCCTCGCTTTCTCTAGGATCCTCTCCATACCTAAGGTCAACTCGGGCTATGGCCCGCGCCACCCGCCTGAACATTTTTGAGGGATCCTCGATTATACGTCCGCTGTCATCTCTAAGCAGGTAGCGTTTCCTTAAAACCTCAAGTGCGTTAACGGTGAGTTTAGGCTCCTCTATTCCAAGCCTCCTTTTAAGTTTCCTTATTTCCGCTTTCCTTTCCCGGTAAGCCTTATACTCTAGGGCTACTTTCTCGAAGCCGTTCTTCGTTAAAACCTCTATAATGGCGTCTTGAACATCCTCAACGGATGGAATAGTGGTCCTGAAACGCTTTTCTAATAGCTTAACCACTTCACGCGTTATTTTCTCAGCATTTTCCCCATCGCCAAGCTCCACAGCTAAAAAAGCTCTGTGAACAGCGTTCTTAATCATTGCCGGATTGAAGTCGGCTATTTTTCCGTCTCTTTTCCTTATTTTTTCGATAACCATTTACTTCCATTTTAAAATGAGCGAAGTATAGATATAAGCTTTGAAAAAGGGAGATTTTCTAAGCAGAAATCTTACGGCAACTTTTGAGGGTTTTCTATAGTGGCGGAATAGATTTTGAACTGGATGAAATTTGAAAGTTTTATATACTCCGTTCATCACTGTAAAGACTGAGTGACATGGCGAATATCTGTTCAGTATGTGGGCTTCCCAAAGACTTGTGTGTATGCGGCGAGATAGAAAAGGAGCAACAAAGGATCCGCATAAGGTTTGAAACAAGGAAATTTGGCAGACCAACAACAATAGTAGAGGGCTTAGACGACAAAACGACGGATCTCACATCACTAGCTCAGAAGCTTAAAAGCTTCTGTGCATGTGGAGGAACAGCCAAAAACGGGCAGATAATTCTACAGGGAGATCACCGTGAAAAAGTCCATCACTTCCTAATAAAGCTTGGATATCCAGCGGAAAACATAGAGGTACAATAGCGCCGCTGGAAGCGGAGCCCCATGGGGATATTGCAAAACGTGCGCGAGTTATTCGGGAGACTAAAGCATAGTAAACCCGCAAAAATTTACTGTCCAAGATGTGGAAATCCAGAGCCCCGACTATCCAGCAGCTTGGATTCCTGGTTAACGCCGAAGAAGTATGTTTGTGAAAAATGTGGATATGTTGGGCCAATAGTTATGGAGCTTGAAGAAGCTGGAGAAGAGCAGGAAGATAAGGGAACTGTCTAGTCGGGAAGCTCCAAGTTTAGTTGTCTCTTCAAAGTTTTGTAGCGGTTTCTAACGGTGACCTCGGTTACTCCTGCGGCTTCAGCAATGTCCTTCTGAGTTTTCTTCTCATTGTTGATTAGGCAGGCAATGTAAAGCGCAGCTGCAGCTAAACCCATGGGATCTTTACCCGCCACAGCCCGCTTGCTTTTAGCATCTCTCAAGATTTGAATAGCGAGTCCTTGGGTTTTACCGGAAATTCCTATTCTCTCAGCTATCTTTGACACATACCCTAGGGGATCAGCTATTGGCATCTGAACCTCAAGTTCCCTTAGCAAGAGCCTGTAGCATCTTGCAACATCCTTTTTATCAACTAAGCTGGCCTCAGCGATTTCCCTTAAAGTCCTCGGTGTGCCACTTCCGCGGCAGGCTGCGTAAAGCGCCGCTGCAGCTATTGCCGCTATTGATCTGCCTCTAACCAGCCCCTTTTCCAATGCCTTGCGGTATATGACGGCTGCTTTTTCCTTTATGGATGGAGGAATATACACCTTATCAGAAAGTCTGTCAAGCTCCGCCATCGCTTGAGCAAGGTTCCGATCTATGGATGAGTGAACCCTAGAGCGGATCTGCCACTTCCTTAAACGCCACATTTGAAGTCGTGTAGATAATGGAAGTTTCCTGCCGAAAGCATCGCGGTCCACTTGGCTTATAGCTGTTGACAAGCCCTTGTCATGCACTGAATAGGAAGTGGGGACACCAACGCGGCTTCTTGATGCCTTCTCTTCCTGAGTGAAGGCTCGCCATTCCGGTCCCTTGTCCATCATTTGCTCATGGACTACTAGACCACATTGTCCGCATACGGTTTCGCCAGTATCATAGTCATGGATAAGGTTTACACTACCGCATTCCGGGCATCGATCAGCCAGGCGTTGTCGAACGCCGCTTTCCTTAACGCTCATTCCCACTATACCCTCCTTTATCTTCGCGGAGAACCGTCACCTTTTCATTTTCCTTAACTCGGAATAGAAGACGCCATCCGGCCCGCGCGCTTTAAGCTGATGCAGCCTACTAATATTTAAGCTTTACGGTCCGGTTTTAAGTAAAACAAATCTTAAAATATAATATGCACTATCCAGTTTTTGAAAAATAAAAGGCCTCATAGATTTGTTGGAAAAGAAAAATCCAAAAAATTGCCAGAACATCATAGAATTCCTTGGCCTAACCCAATTAGAAAGGGGAAAAGCGGCTGAACCAATCAAAAGTTATAAAATTTCTACTAAAGATAAGAACTGAAGGAAAAGTTTAATCAAAAACCACATATCTAAGAGCTGAAGCAACTCTCATAAGGAAGCCCGGTGGTGTAGCGGACAAGCATAGCGGGCTTTGGACCCGCTGACGGGAGTTCGAATCTCCCCCGGGCTACCATAGGATTTCCTTAACAGGAGTATTCACGCGCTTAAATCTTAAGACATCACCTTTTTGAGAAACCCATATCCAAGCATGAAAAAGCTGAACTCCTAGAGATCCCATCTATACCATTTGGTGGATCATTACATGCCCTACGTAAAAAAGGAGAAAAGAGTTGAGCTTGATAGAATTGTAGATCAGATTTTGGCTTTAATGGAGCAACTTCCAGACAAAGATCGAGATGGATGCCTGAACTATTTGTTCACTAAAACGCTGAAAAGCCTCTATAAACCATCATACTTTAACTATGAGAGAATCATGGGCATGATGGAGTGCATACAACATGAATTTTATAGAAGATGGATAGCATCGTACGAAGACCTGAAGATTAGGGAACATGGAGACATAGAATAACCTTCAGAAATCATCTCATGGACTCCTCGCCAAAGGCACCGTTAATGTGTATCTTATGTTTCCTCTGTAGATGGCTATCCGAACTTTTTCGCCAGCTTTTCTTTTGTATATCTCGCTGAGTAGCTTCTCAATTTTGGTTACTTGGACATCATCCATCGCCACAATTACATCGCCAGGCTCTATCCCAGCCATCTGAGCTGGACTTCCATCCATTACCCTTGTGACCAGAACACCCTCATCAACAGGAAGGCCATAATAGTTCGAGATTTCCCTTGAAAGGTTTAATCCCATTATGCCAAGCCAGGGTCTCGCGTGGAAACCTTGAACTATTATTTCGTTTGAACAAGTCTTTGCAAGGTTTATGGGTATTGCAAACCCGATGCCATGTGCATAGGGTATTATCGCCGTGTTTATGGCTATAACATTGCCGCGGGTATCCACAAGGGGTCCACCGCTATTGCCAGGGTTTATAGCGGCGTCTGTCTGAATAAGGTTTTCTAAGATTATATTTTGAGACTCGATCGTCCTGTTCAGCGCGCTTATAACTCCGGAGGTCACAGTGGGTCCGCCTGCTAAGCCGAAAGGATTACCGATGGCGTAAACTCGTTGTCCAATCCTAAGCTTATCGGAATCTCCGAGTTCAGCGTGTGGCAAACCATGCCTTTCGACTTTAACCACCGCCATGTCGTGGAAGGAGCAAGCGCCTACAAGATGCCCATCCAGCACCTCGCCATTCCAGAGGGTTACAGTAATGCGTTCGGCGCTTTCAATCACATGGTTGTTTGTCAGGATGTAGCCTTCACTATCAATTATCGTCCCTGAACCTACACCCTTAACTGGGAGAACCTGATAAAAGAGTCCATGAACAAGCCTCACGGTGCTGACGTTTACTACGCATTTGCTCACTTTTTCGATGATATTCAAAACTTCCTCGTCATCGTTACAGCCCAAAATTTTACACCAACCACTAAATTGCCGAGGTATTATTTTCTGCCTTCGGCCTTTTAAAGTGAGCGTTTAAAAGTAATGCAGCCGCAACCATCTGTACAGTGAAAACGTACAGGACCACAGCGTGATAAGGTGTATTAAGCGTCACCATAAGCCCATAAACCGCCCCGCTCGCCAAAAGCCCAACTCCGTAAGCCGTGTTGAATATTCCGTAGGCTGTACCCCTGGTGGAGGGGGAAGTGAACTCCGAGACTGCAGCACGATAAACTGACTCTTGCATGCCGATAACCAAGCCGAGAAATATTGCTGCAACAGCAAGCATGGCAAGGTTTACGTCGGCCATTGCAAGCAAAGACGCAATAACGGAAAGGGCGAAGGGTAAAATCAGAATTTTTATTTTAAGCCTGTCATAGGCGTATCCTGAGAATAGGGCTGCAGGAGCGTCAACAACCATCATGATTGTGTAGATTAGAGGCGGAATCCAGCTGCTCTCAGGCGGAACTATAACGTCAGCCTTGTATAGAATTAGCCCATAGGGAATTAAGCCCACAGTGTTCAGAACGACGGCCAACGTGTATATGTAGAAAGGTCTTTCAAACTTCACGTTTCTGAAATTGATGTTACGCGTTTCCCTTAGCTCTGAGGGCTTTAACTTTCCAATTCGAGTATAGGCAAATCCTAAAACTATCAGAAGAACAATAAAGGGAAAGAATAAAAAACGAAAGGTCAGGCGGTAATCACCTCCACTATAGAACATTACACTAGTGACGAGAAGAGGACCTAGAACCGCACCTATCTGGTCTAGAAATTCATGTATTCCGAAGGCTTTACCAGCGCCGCCTAAATCCCTACCTATAATGGAAATCATGGCGTCTCTAGATGGGGCCCTTAAGGCTTTCCCAAGCCTTTCAAGCAGGACCAGTATTACAGCAACTTCCCAGAGATGTGAAAAACCTAGTAGAGGCATGGATATTATTAGGCCATATCCAAGAAACATGAAGAACCAATAGGCTTGTGTTGTATCTGACAGAACCCCGCTTACAAGCCTAAGCACATAGCCTAAAAACTCTCCTAGGGGACCTACAAATGCCACTACAAAGGCTGAAGCGCCTAGGAAAGCAAGATACCCCGGCACAAGACCCCTGGAACCCTCATACACCACATCACCCATCAAGCTTACAATGCCCAGAAGGATGATGACAACATAGGCCTTTCCAGCTTTGGATGTAAAGCTTCTCATAATAGGTTCCAGTAAACACCTAACTACCTGAATCCACTATATAAGCTTGAAGAATCCATTGGCTAGATAATTGAGGATAGGCAAAGCTTTAATGGATAAAGCTTTTATTTATGGCCCCAAGTTTACTTTGGCAACAGTTTGAAGAGGATTTGAGTTGGCCTTGCAGAAAGGCGATTTCATACTCATAGACTACATTGCTAAGGTTAAAGAGACAGAAGAGGTTTTCGACACTACACTGGAGGACGTAGCCAAAAAAGAGCATCTTTACAAGGAAGGCGAAATATTTGAGCCAAAACTCGTCGTGATCGGTGAAGGCTGGGTTCTAAAGGCTCTGGATGAAGCCCTAACAACAATGGATGTTGAAAAGCCAAGCACTGTAGAGATACCGCCTGAAAAGGCCTTTGGACCCAGAGACCCGGAAAAGGTAAAGAGGGTTCCATTAAGGCAACTAACATCAAGAGGTATAACCCCAACTATTGGAATGCGTCTAGAATATGATGGCAAAATGGCGATAGTGAGATCCATCGGAGCCGGGCGCGTCCTACTTGACTTTAACCCGCCATTAGCTGGGAAAACGCTGGTCTACGAGGTCACAGTTAAGAAGAAGCTTGAAACTTTGGAGGATAAGATAGCCGCACTCATACACCGCAGAATACCAAATGTCGAAGTTGCAAAGTTCAAATTCAAAGTGGAAAACAACATGCTCACAATTGAAGTTCCCGAGGAGGCCTTCTACATAGAGGGAATCCAAGTTGCGAAGAGAGGCGTAGCCCTTGACGTCCAAAAGTTCTTCCCGGAGATCACCACAGTCACATTCACGGAAACCTTCAAAGCGCCAGAATCTAAAACCAAGTGAGAACCCGCTAAATTACCCCTGTGGCTTCTGCAACCCTTTTACAGTCTTCCAGGCTTAGGTTCAGCTTATTAAGTATCGTGTAACGCTCCGGCCTGATGGAAGACGCCATAAATAGGGCCTTAACCACATCTTCCCCTGACAGACCAAGCTCCTGAGCTGTGGTGGGTGCCCCAAGGGTTTCCAGCACCGCTCTTATGTGTTTCCATCTTGCCCCATGCAAATAAGCCATCATTATCGTCCCTACGCCGACTCTCTCACCGTGGAGCGTGCAATTCGGCTTCATCATGTCTAATGCGTGCCCAAAAAGGTGCTCAGATCCACTGCATGGACGACTACTGCCAGCGATGCTCATGGCTACTCCACAGCTTATCAGAGCCTCTAAAAGCACACGCAATCCCTCCTCGCTTCCGGAACCTATCAATTTTGCGTTCTGCATCACGAGCTTTGCGCTCATCAAGGCGAGGCTGGCTGCATACTCGCCATAATACTCGTTATTATCTACATGAGATAATCGCCAATCTCTCACAGCAGTAAACTTTGCAATTACATCTCCACATCCACTTGCTATCAAACGGCGTGGCGCACGCCTTATTATATCTGTATCGGCGATTATGGCTATGGGAGCCTGAGCCTTAACTGAAAAGGGTTCTTTTAAACCCTTAACGGACGACAGGGGACTGGAGATTCCATCATGAGATGCTGTCGTCGGAACGCTGATAAAGGGTATCCCCAGTCTTGCAGAACTCAACTTTGCAACGTCAATCTTGGTTCCGCCGCCTACGCCAAAAACAACCTGAGGCTTAAGAATCCTGATCTTCTCCTCAACCGTTTCAACATCTTTCATGGTTGCAGATTCAACAATAAAGGTTTCAGCTTTAATGCCTCCATCCTCAAGATAATCTTTAACAATCTTCCCAGCAACATCAAAGGTTCTGGAGCCAGTTATTATAAGGGCTGAATCCGTGAATCCAAGTCTGTAAGAGACCTTCGTAACCTGCTCTATAACGCCTTCACCCACGATAACTTCACGGGGAAGTTGCATCCAATGATGCTTTAAAGGCAAACTCCACCACTGCCATCGTATCGTTAATTTTACAATAGTGGGGATCCCCTTAAAATTCCTTTTTAAAGGTACATATTGCTTAGAGCGGCGAAGTTATTAAACTTAAATTAAACTCAAATTGCAAAAAATTTATTTATGAGATGGATTAACCATCCAATCAGGTTCACACCCATGGACAAAGCACCAAAAGCAGCAATCATCACTTTAATTATCCTCATAGCAATCGCAGCATCCCTCTCCATCCACTATTTTCATACGACACCAGTAGAAGAGCAAACTGAAGGTTCCACAGCTAAACCTGAAGACCAACCAGCAACCATCACAGGACCCGCGAAAGAAAGTTATGAAGAGACCCCGATGAACCCACCATTAATC
The DNA here is from genome assembly GCA_038868255.1 of Bathyarchaeia archaeon. Classification (GTDB taxonomy): domain Archaea; phylum Thermoproteota; class Bathyarchaeia; order Bathyarchaeales; family Bathycorpusculaceae; genus DRVV01. The sequence goes on along the minus strand of JAWCTJ010000003.1, from coordinate 9,398 downwards.
AACAACTCTGGTCCACCATCAATTCATATACCTATTCACCAAGAAATGGAGGAATTTAAAACCATCACCCTTGTGGATAATGCTGGAAGAAACATAACGGTGACAGTCCCCGTCCAGCGCATTGTCGTCCTGAATGATGGTTTAACCGAAATGCTATGCGCCCTCGGAGCCCAGAACAAAATTATAGGCAGAGATGCTACCTCGACAATGCCTCCATCCATACTAAGCGTGCCAGTGGTGGGTGAAAATTCCTACCAACCAAACGTTGAGTTAATTCTGGAATTGAAGCCAGATATAATATTCGCTGACTCCATGATTGCTTATAACACCGTAGCAATGCAGCAACTTGAGGTGGCGGGCATACCCATATTCATATCAGACCCCACAGACCCGACGCCAACCCCAAGATCCAACACCACTGTCGTGGACTTCACCTGCAATTTACTGAAGAAAATGGCCACAATTGTAGGCGGCGAAGAAAAAGCCGAGCAATACACCACATTCGCACAGTACTACAACAATCTGGTCAAGCAACGTATAGCCAATCTGCCTGAAAGCAAAAAGCCAAAGGTTATGTGGGAATGGTATAAACCCTACTACACATTTATTTCACCGGCAATATATCATGCCGGCGGGATAAACATCGCTGAAAACATGACAGTTTATGCGCCCGTGATGAGCCCTGAATTCGTGGTTGAGCAGAATCCCCAAGTAATCATTCGCATGATTAGTAGTCCAGAACATGATTTGAATGATTTCAGGGAATTGTGGGAAGAAATAATTAGTCGCCCCGAACTGCAAAACACGGAAGCGATAAAGAAGGGCAGAGTTCATATCTGTGACTGGAAATTGAGAAACGGCATCTGCAGCGTTGTGGGTTACCTGTACTTCGCAAAATGGGTTCAACCGGAATTATTTAGTGATATCGACCCTGCGCAAGTGATGGCTGAAGTATATCAAAGGTTTTTCGGAATAACTGTCGAAGGAACATTTGCGTATCCATAAACACACCCCCATTTTTATTCAGGAACAGTAATTACCCAATTACCATCAGTTCTTTACCATAAACTTAATAAGAGTCATGACCATGATTACATGGTGCTACTTTACTTCCGCATAATTAATGGGAATGTTCAGGTTTTGGGAGAAATGAGACATGGCAACAAAGGACATGATTAACCAATACGCCTTAAAGGGAACGACAACCGTGGGTGTAGTCTGCAAGGATGGAGTGATCCTAGCCTCGGACACACGGGTGACTATGGGCTATTTCGTGGCCCATAAGCATGGGAAAAAGATCTACAAGATTGACGACCACATAGCCATGACTATTGCTGGAACAGTTGCTGACGCCCAGAGAACCGTGGACATATTGACGGCAAATGCACAGCTCTATAGAATAAGCAAGGGAAGGCCTATGCCGATCAACTCAGCCGCAAGACTCGTTGCAAATCTTCTGTTTTCAACAAGATATGTGCCGCTTCTAACTCAGGTTTTAGTCGGCGGAATTGACGATACTGGTCCTCATGTGTTCTCGATAGATCCCTTCGGAAGCCTAACTGAGGAGAAATGTGTCGCCACCGGATCGGGTTCACCCATAGCCTACGGGGTTCTGGAGGACAAATTTAAGGAAAACATGAGTGTTGCCGAGGCTTTACCCATCATTGTTAAGGCCGTAAATTCAGCTATGAAACGGGATACAGCAAGCGGTGACAACTTTAACGTGGCAGTCATCGACGTTAACGGGTATAGAGAGTTAACGGAAGAGGAGAAAAAGCGCCTTCTAGAAGATTAGGGAGTTTAGGAGTTGCCTGTAAACTCTGAAAGAGACAAGATAGAAATAAGCCAATACATACTTGAGAACGTTCCCAAAGAGGCAGAGGTAACCAGAGTAGAATATGAAGGGCCAACGCTGGCTATATATGCAAAAAGACCTGAAATCATGATTGAACAAAGCAGTCTAGTAGCCGACATCGTTAACGTGATAAGGAAAAGAATAGTTGTACGTTCAGATCCATCCGTAAGGCTACCGGAAAAAGAGGCTGAAAAAATAGCGCGGGAACTTATACCGCAAGAGGCTGAGGTAACGGATATAAACTTTGACCCCAGCCTCGGCGAGATCATAATTGAAGCCAAGAAGCCGGGACTTGTGATAGGGAAAAACGGCGCAGTCCTTCAGGAGATTATAAAGAGAACTAAATGGCGACCTAACGTGCTTAGAAGCCCACCTTTACGCTCTAAGATCATAGCGCATATGCGTCATTTTCTACACGCAGAAAGTAAAGAAAGGGAAAGAATCCTCCGCACGTTCGGCGAAAGAATCTTCAGGCCAAAAGTGTTTGAAATCGGCGACATCAGGATAACAACACTGGGCGGAGTTCAGGAAGTCGGCAGATCAGCATTCCTAGTTCAAACAAGAGAAAGCAGCGTACTCCTGGACTGCGGCATAAACCCCGGATCAACTAAGCCCTTCGAAGCTTTTCCAAGACTGGATCACCCAGCGTTCGAAATAGACTCATTAGATGCAGTGGTAATAAGCCATGCACATTTAGATCACTGCGGGCTGGTTCCATTCCTGTTTAAATATGGCTACGATGGACCAGTGTATTGTTCTGCCCCAACCTCAAGTCTTATGACTCTGCTTCAGCTTGACTATTTGGACGTGGCAGGTAAACAGGGGATAATACCACCTTACGATCAGAAAGATGTACGTGAATGCGTCTTACATACAATACCATTAAGGTACGGGGTTGTTACGGATATAGCCCCTGACATTCGCTTAACGCTTCACAATGCCGGGCACATACTGGGATCAGCGTTAGTTCATTTGCACATAGGAGAGGGATTACATAACATTGTCTATTCAGGCGACTATAAAAGCGTGAGAACGATGCTTCTTGAACCAGCGGTTTTAACCTTCCCAAGAGTTGAAACCTTCATTACGGAGAGCACCTACGGAGGAGCAGAGGATATTATGCCCACCAGAAACGAGGCGGAGGAAAAGCTAGCAAAAATAATAAACGAAACTTTAGAGAAAAGAGGGAAGGTTTTGATACCTGTCCCGGCTGTAGGCAGAGCCCAAGAAATAATGCTCATTTTAAACGATTACATGAAACAGGGATTGATTAAGGAGGCGCCGGTATTCATAGAGGGAATGATTTCAGAAGCCACAGCCATCCATACAGCCTACCCTGAGTACTTAGGCAGGGAAGTGCGCAACAGCATCCTGCATGACGGCGTTAACCCCTTTGAGTCAGAATACTTCACAATAGTTGAGCATCCAAGTGAGAGGCAGAACATTATCGGAGGTGAGCCCTGCATTGTTTTAGCCACATCAGGTATGCTTGAGGGCGGTCCAGTCATGGAATACTTCAAGAATCTTGCGGAGGACGAAAGGAACACAATAATATTCGTGAGCTACCAAATTGAGGGCACTTTGGGAAGAAGAGTGCAGAAGGGTATAAACGAAGTCACTCTGATTGATAGTGATGGTAAACTTGCCGTCGTGAAAGTCAGAATGCGCGTGGAATCCATAGAGGGGTTTTCAGGGCATTCGGACAGGAAACAAATAATCACTTATCTCAGCAATCTCAAGCCGAGACCGGAACGGATAATAGTTTGCCACGGTGAAAGGGCAAAGATTGCAAGCATGGCAGGCTTTATAGAGAAGAAGCTTAGGATACCGACCTTTTCTCCATCACTCATGGAAACCATCAGGCTGTCGTAGGTATAGGTTCACTTACAGAGGACACTTTTTCCCTCCAAATCCTCACATTTGATGGGCAGACCACCACTCGCTCCTCTCCGAGACGTGCAATATCTCCGCCGATGGCCTCAACAAATTCGCAGAGCTCATTAACAGCCCTCTTAACATCATCAATATTTTTACTGGCTAAGGGAGTTATTTTTAGGATCACTATTTTGCCGGATCGCACTTCATCCTTGACGGTTTCCACATCGGCAAGGTCCCGCAGAGGCATAGCCCTTAAGAAAATCTTTAATTCAGTTGCCTTAACCTCATCCTTAGGCGGCTTTATATCCTCCCTTTTACCCCTGCGGAAGGGGTTTATCAGATTGGGCAAAGCAGCTCCTCTCTTAACATATTCTTTATTTTAATCTCCAAGAAGTTAAGCCTTTCTTTCCAAACGCTTTTCTGAATCAGACACTTAACCAGTTATCGTTAAGGATTTATAAATCTAAAATTTTATTCAGCGTATTTTTGCAAATTTTGTTTATTTTTCACCATAGTATAGACTGAATCTGCTAAACTCTTAGAGTCTTCAGAGCATTCCACACCTTATCTCCTACGAAGTGAACATTCTTAACTATTACACCACGCTTTATTCTAGGCGCTTCCTCGCTGCTGTAGGCAATTTCACCGATGGCGATGGGTTTACCATGCTTTTCATCAACCACAACTGTTAAGTCACCCCTGTCGAAGTTTCCTTCAAAGCGGACAATCCCAGGGGCCATAACATCGGCGCCATTACATATGTGGGGAACAGCACCCATATCCACAACAACCTTCGGTGCATATGCAACAAACTTCTCGAAAAATAGTGTTGGAAGAACCCCTCTTTCATTCCTGAATAGCGCGGGAATACCGTTTATTAAGAATAATTCTCCAAAGTCCATGTCTACATGTTCCACCTTCACATATGCTCCAAAAACCTTGTCAAGATCCATCTTTAGTTTATTAGATGCTTCTCTGAGAAGAGCCATTGCCTCTTTAGATTTTAATGGGTAACGTCTATATCCCTTGAACATGGACATACTTCCTCTTAGATAGGTTTAAATTATAAAAGCTTAAGTATAGAAACGGTGAAACGACAAAAAGAGGGTTATAGATGAGCGAGATGACAACGGAAATCCTTGAGCAAAACCTTGGAAAGATTGTGCTCGTAAAGTTGAAGGGCGGAAAAAGCTTGAGAGGTAAACTTAAAGGATTTGATCAGCATTTGAACCTCGTTTTAGAGGAAACTGAAGACACTACGGAAGCAGAAAATACTAGAAAGCTCGGTTTGATAATTGTCCGTGGAGACAATGTTGTGCTCATATCGCCGCCTCCTTCAAGGTGATGAAAATTGGGTAAAGGCACACCGTCTTTTGGTAAGCGTGCTGGCAAAACAGTGCATATAAGATGTAGAAGGTGTGGAAGAAGAGCTTATCATGTTAGGAAGAAGAGATGTGCGGCGTGCGGCTATGGAGAGACTAAAAGCATTAGGAGATATTCCTGGCAGACGAAAACCCTCAACAGAGAAAGGCTGAGCTAAAATTCTTCACCATAATAACCTTTATCGATTTTTACGAAAATAAGTGGTCCTCTACTTCTAGACAGTTCTTTCGCCTTGCGTATTGCTTTGCAGGCAACATTCAGCAACTGCTCTATCTCATCCGCGGATTTGCTGCTTCCCTCACCGAGCTCCATCTTCAGAAGGTTCTCTGATAGGATTGATGTACCGCAGATTTCCCCATTCCTCACAAGGGCGGATATGACCAGTTCCTGCATCTCCTTTCTGTTTGGCAGGTTTCTCCAGATGGGCTCCGCGTTATTAAGTATCTTTGCGATTCTGCTCCACTTTTTATGATCCTCGCTTCCTATGAGCAGCTTAACCCTTTCATTCCATTTTTTAAGCCATATTCCAGTCCACAGGTCTATAAAGTCTTCCAGCTCTTTCCTTTCGCTTTGGTAAAGTTCCTCCAGCCTGCATGTAAGTTCATACTCATTTGCTTCTTTACCTATAAGCCCCCAGTGAACTTTGATATAGTTAATCATGTCTTGGCAGGCTATCTGCAAAACCTTTCGGTCAGCACCCCAAATGTCAAGCAGGGGATTTTTATTCTTTAACTTTTCAGATAACAACGTCTCAAGGAAGTTCATTATTTCCCCGTTTTCGAGCCTTCTCCAATTTATATTAGAAGGAGTTGCTTTAATAAGCTTTATTTATACTTAGTTCTATGTGTCCCGCAGCCACATACTAACGTATTATAGGATAAAGTCCGGCAGAGCGTTTATGTTTTCAATTATTAGGTCAGGTTTCTCCCTCTCTAATTCGTTCCTCGTGAAAATTCCTGATAGAAGTGCAATAGTTATCGCACCAGCAGCCTTTCCGGCTCTCACGTCCGATATTGAATCTCCAACAACAGCGCAGTCATTTATCTTAACTCCTAAAAGTTGCGCACATGCCAAAATTGGTTCAGGAGAAGGTTTCGGGAATGGCGTGTCCAAAGCTGTTACTACACATTTAAAGTACTTAGCCAATCCGAGTTTTTCAAGCTCCTTCTTCACATCCTTTCCAGGTGCATGACGCATAGTAAGTAACGCAAGCTTAGCTTTTCCGTGAAGCTTCTTCAGGGTTTCATCCACGCCAGATATAGGTTTTGATAATTTCTCTGTAAGTGTATAATACGTGTCTAAATATAAGCTGAGGAATTTTTTCACATCAATAGTTGGCAATAAATCGTTTATCGACACGCCTTGTTCAAGTCTTCTCGGGATCTCAAACACCAATTTAGCGTCAAAATCTGAAAATCCAAAAGCGGCAAAAGTCCGCCTTAATGCTTCTCTGTAGGCTTGTCTAGAATCTACAAGTGTTCCATCTAAATCCATGATTATTCCTGACACTTTGAGCTTCATTACAATCCCGTTTCTGCTTCATGTATGCGTGTATTTCGCATTAGCTTTTCGATAAGTTTTTATTTTTGCTTAATCGTCTAAAGGTAAGCCAACGAAGGATAAGTGGGTTGAGCGAGCGTAATGAGAAAGGCAAGAATACGACTAACAAGTACGGACTATAAGAAGCTGGAGGAGGTGTGTGCGGAACTTAAGAATATCGCTGAAAAGACAGGGGTCAAAATAGTTGGGCCAGTGCCTCTTCCTACAAAAAGGCTATGCGTTCCAGTGTTGAAGTCGCCTTGTGGTGAGGGTACATCGACATGGGATAAATGGGAACTTCGCATTCACAAGCGCCTTATAGACATTGACGCAGATGAACGGGCTATGAGACGAATAATGCGGATAAGAGTGCCTGAGGAAGTTCATGTCACTATAGAACTTGTTTAGACCAGATTAGACGATTTTTAACAAAGAGAATTTCCTGTTAGAAATAGAAGAATGTTAATATTGTGAGAATTAGGCTTAGCGAGAAGGCCATTGTCCACGCTTTTTTGCTCCATAAAAAGACCTTGAAGCCATCCAGCACTCCAAGAGGTATTAGATTAAAAAGCGCTATCCAAGCGTTAATTGCTGCCAGATACATAATTACAGGAAAGGGTACTAAAAGCCATAAAACAATAAGCACAAAAGTTAATGCTAGATTCGCAGATGGCCCGACAATGGATATCTTCCCAACATTTGCCTTGCTTGTGAAGCCTGAGATCATGACAGCCCCTGGAGAAACTATTTTGAAGAAGGGAGATATCACCGATATAGCTGTCAAGATAAACCCCATAAGCACTATCCGGAATTCTGCCCATAAACCTGCCCTTTGAGCGGCAAACTTATGAGCCAACTCGTGGAGGAGGAAGGATAACATCACAAAAGTTGCGAAGAGCAGCAGCATGGGAAAGCTGCCTATTCGATACAGCCCCCAAGAAAGCCCTATCCCAAAAACAAGCAGCGCGGACAAGCCTAAATGACTTATTTCTTTTCGGCTGAAATGAAATTCTCTACGAGTTCCAGTAGGAACATACGTAACTGAGTAGCCATAAGCTCCGTAGGGTTCTCTGTTTAAAGCCATTTCCTCCCTTCTAGGCGCCCGAGCAAGCCCTAGTTGCGAGCAATCATGATTTTCTGGAAGACGATGCTCTGAACAGAAGTATTCTCCACAGTAAGGGCACTTAAAAGGCAAAACGACGTCTTTTCCGCATTTTCGGCACTGCATATTCTGCGCCTTTCCGGTTTAAAGGTGTTACTTGGGGATTTATATGTTCTATGGAACCCTGTTGAAATAGGTTAAATATAGCAGGTTCTAAGAGTTGATTGGATTCTGGAGGAGCGCTGTTGAAATCCTTTAGCTTCGTCCACGCAGCTGATCTGCACCTGGGCTACTCTCAGTATGGGCTTGAGGCGCGCAGAGAAGATTTTGACAGGGTATTTCAGGAGTTGGTTGATAGAACAGTAGAGCTAAAGCCTGACTTCATGATTATCGCCGGAGATCTTTTCCATACGCCACGCCCATCAAATGTGACACTGGAGCATGCCATCAAAAAATTTAGTCAACTCAGAGATGCAGGAATACCTGTTCTAGTTGTTGATGGTTCACATGATTCAGCTCCGAATTCCGTAACTGGGACAATACTGAATCCTCTTGACAGCGCTGGACTCATTTACTACCTTCCAAGACATGAAGGTGCATTCTGGCATAAGCGAGATTGCTGCTACGTTTACGGGGTGCCAAATTTCCGGACGCGGCGCAAAACCGAGGAGAGTCTTCCCGAGTTTATACAGCGGAATAAGCCAAATCCTGAGTCCAGCCTATTCAACATATTTGTATTTCACATGGCTTTAGACTTCCCGGAGTTAACTCCACCGTTCGTTGAGGCTGAAGCTTCACCGGAGCTTCTCCCTAAAGGTTTCAATTATTATGCCGCGGGGCATGTACACAAGCGCTATGAGGGCAAGCTTGGAGACAGCTTGCTGGTTTATCCGGGAAGCACCGAAACGGTGAACTATGATGAAGCAAATAGTGAAAAGGGCTTTTATTACGTTGAAGTGAATGAGAAAGGGGAAGTTTCACCGCAGTTTATGAAGTTAAATTTAACTCGCGAATTTGTTGTTTTTGAGCAGGATTTTACAGGTTTTACAGCCTCAAAAATCACAGAACTTGCAGTTCAGCTTGTGAAAGGCGCGGATAAAGAAGGCGCCATAATAGTTCCAGTGCTAAAGGGAGTTCTACCCGCAGAAGTAAGCCGCGGCGATGTTGACGTTGCCCAAATTAGGGATGCAGCTGAAAAGGCATTACTTGTACATCCTGTTATTTTGCTCAGGGAGAGCGGAATTCCTGAAGCAGTTGTTCGCTCGATATTCGAGAGCGAGTTCAAGGATTTGAAGACGAAGAGCTTCGAATACTTTCTACAAATATTTTCCGAACGTTACGGCCGCGAAGAGGCTGAGAAAATAGCTCATGCAGCGGTAAACATCATTGAGCCACTAGTTAAGAAGCAGGATCAAAAGGTTAAGCAAATATTGGAGGAACTTCTTGAATGAAAATCGAGATTGTTCAGCTGGAGAACATACGTTCCCACGTGAAGACAACAGTGCCCTTTGTAAGAGGTTTCAACTGTCTTGTAGGCGGCCTCGGCTGCGGAAAGTCCAGCATACTTTATGCTATAGACTTCGCGCTTTTCGGCGATCCGCTTGGGAGAAGCTTCGACTACCTTTTAAGGGAAGGGGCTGA
>JAWCTJ010000002.1:0-64825 GCA_038868255.1 Bathyarchaeia archaeon | reverse complement strand
CGCCACGATCTTCACGTTAATGGCGAAAAAGATGCGCGTTACATTGAAGGACTTAGAGGTTAAGCTTGAGGCCTTAAAAACAGAGGAAGCTGGAACCGTGACCGAGGCGAACTTTAACATCACCGTTAAGACAGACGCTTCAGAGGAAACCATTAACAGAATATTCAAACTTACGGTGGAAAACTGTCCTGTAGGAAAAATCTTTGAAAAAGCAGGAGTTAAAATAGCATATAACGTGAAAACCGAGAAATAAGGTGTAGGATTTGGATAAGTGGGAATGTGAAATATGCGGTTACATTTACGATCCTGAAGCGGGGGACCCTGACAACGGCATAATGCCGGGAACACCTTTTGAAGCCCTGCCTGACAGCTGGGTTTGCCCAATATGCGGAGCCTCAAAAGACATGTTCAAAATAAAAAGGTAGGAGGGCATTTTATGGAAATTTCCAAATTTTATTCTCTGCCTAAGCTGCCTTACGGCTACGGCGACCTAGCGCCATACATGTCTGAGGAGCAGCTGCGAATACATCATACAATACATCATCAGGCCTATGTGAACGGGGCGAACAACGTACTTAAAAAGCTGGATGAAGCCCGGAGAGGAAGCATAGAAATAGACGTGAAAGCCGCCCTGAAAGAGCTTTCATGGAACATCGGCGGGCATCTGCTGCATTCGCTTTTCTGGGAGAACCTTGCACCGCCGGGAAAGGGCGGAGGCAAACCCGGAGGAAAGCTGGCTGACCTCTGCGAGAAGGAGTTTGGAAGCTTTGAGAGGTTCAAGAAGGAGTACACTCAGGCAGCCGTCAGCGTGGAAGGGTCCGGCTGGGCTGCGCTAACCCTTTGCAGAAGCACCGGCCGCCTGCTGATAATGCAGATAGAGAAGCATAACACCAACGTGTATCCAGCTTTTCCAATTCTCATGGTTTTAGATCTGTTTGAACACGCCTACTACATAGACTACAAAAACAAAAGGGCTGATTTCGTGGAAGCCTTCTGGAACATCGTGAACTGGGACGAAGTGAGCAGGAGACTGGAAGGGACTCTTGAGTAATGGTGGTGATAAAAATGCCTAAAATACTGATTCTCTACTACAGCAGGACTGGAAACACTGAGAAAATGGCTAACGCCGTAGCTGAAGGCGCAAAATCCATACCGGGATTAGAGGTGGAATTAACTTACAGGGCTACACCGGAAATGCTGCAGGAATACGATGCAATAGCCGTTGGAACACCCACATACCATCATGACACTACATCTGACATAAAGGGGCTTTTTGAGGAAGCCGCAGTCAAAAACATCAATCTTAAGGGCAAGGTTGGCGCGGCCTTCGGCTCCTACGGATGGAGTGGTGAAGCCCCAAAGCTGGTTCTTGAAATTATGAAAAACCGCTTCGAAATGAACGTGATAGAGCCTCCGCTTCTAATAAGATACACTCCTGACCATACAGGACTAGAGAAATGCAGAGAACTCGGTAGAAAAATCGCTGAAAAAACCGCAGTACCTAAACAGTAGCTTTGCCGGGACGTGAATGAATGATCTCAAAAAATGACCTGATAAGGTTTATTGAAGCACAGATTAAGGTTGAAAGAGAAATAGTGAACTCGCTTAACGAAGCATTGAAAGGCATGGAAAACCAGCCCGTAAAAAGCGTTCTATATGGAATATCGCTGGACTCGCTTAAACATGCTGAAATGTATGGCTCCGCCTTGATGCTTCTAACCACAGCGCAGAAGGCGCTTACCCAGGAGCAGCTTGATATGCAGAAAAGCCTGATTGAGAAACACATAAGGATAGAGGCGGAACTCATAGGCAGGATAAGCGCTGAGCTTACGCATGTGGAAAACGAGAAAGTTAAGCTGCTCCTAACGGCGATACTGGAGGATGAGAAAAGACATCACAGGCTGTTGAAGGACATCTTAGAAATTCTGGTTCACGGTGAAACCATAACCGAAGATGATTGGTGGGAAATTCTCTGGAAGAACGTTCCATTTCACGGGAGCCCAGGTGGGTGATGAACACCCATTAAATTCCCCTTTCCTAGTTAGCGTAGTATTGTTACGAAATAATAAAGGGGAGGTGAAATGTATGGTTTCTAAAAAGCTTTTAGAAATGCTGAACGATGCAATAGCAAGAGAACTGCAGGTTTCCATACAGTATATGTGGCAGCATGTACAATGGAGCGGTGTTAAGGGATTCGCAGTGCAAAGTGAACTGGAGAAAATAGCCATAACAGAGATGAAACATGCGGAAGCCATCGCTGAAAGACTTGTTTACTTAGGTGGAACCCCTACAACCAAGCCCACGGAGATCATTGTTGGCAAAGCATTGAGGGAGATGATTGAGCAGAACGTGAAGGACGAGGAAAAAGCAATAACACTTTACAAGGAGATAATTGAACAAGCCCGCAAGGAAAAAGACCAAACCACAGCCACAATATTCGAAGGAATATTAAGGGACGAGGAAGAACATCACGACTTCTTCACAAGTGTACTTGAGGATCTCTAGAGTACAGAGAAGACTAACATATTCATCCCAATTTTATTATAGTTTTAGGACGGGACTGTTACAGTGGTGCTTATGCTTGTTTAATATAAGGAAAATATTGGCGGCAATAATCACCACGGGACTTGTGTGCTTTGCATCAGCATTATTTGTTACATCATTTACCTCTATGGGGCTTTTCACCTTTGGAGAACCAATTTTCTTCACCGCATGTCTTCTGCTGGAACCCTTTGAATCTGCCTTTGTGGGTGGAGTTGGATTTTCATCTGCAAGTCTTCTATTGGGTTATCCCCACTATGCATTGGCTTCTTTGATGATTAAATCCCTAGCAGGCTTCACCATAAGCAAAACCAAGATTCTTAAGAACAGGATTGTAAATCTTGCATCAAGCATAATTCTGGCCTTGTTGTTTGGGCTTGTTGGAGTGCTCAAGTTTTCAGGTGAAATCTACCTGGGGTACACTAAAACTTTCTTTTTAGGAGAGCGGATCCTAGAGTTTGAGGGATTATGGGCGCAGAGCATTTACATACCCAGCTGGTGCTGGATTGCGGCAAGCGCTATTATAATTATTATAATAATGCTCATGGAATTCAAGGAAGTAGGACGCGGTGAATGGGCTGGTGCTCCATTGCTGAGCGGCTGCCTTCTTATAGTTTTAGGCTACTTATTATATGAAGCCCTCATCATGCCGGCGATTTTTAATGTTAAGGTTGACGCCATAGCGAACATTTCCGTTAACGGTGGACAGTCGATTCTCGCCGCAACCATAGCTATGATGGTTGGCAAAATTATTCAGCCTCTAAGGCAAGGTTAAATTCCAAAGACGCATAAAATGAATGCAGGGAGCCGGTTCATGAAAAGAGCATCATTCAAACCTGCCTTACTTGCGGGTTCTTTGGCCGCCGCGTTGACTCTTTTTATGATAACCTTATACTATTTACATTTGGTTGACCTGGTGGAAACTCCTATTGAGAGAATGCGTTACACGGCCACGATATACGCGTCAGCTATAGCCTTCTTCACATTATCCCTAAGCATGAATTTGGTGGCATTATTAACCCATAGAGAATCAAAATCCTCACGGCTGATGGCGGTTTCAGCTATAGCCGCCTTAATAGGCTACATTTTTCCATGTGAACGGTTAGTAAGGTTCAGCTATACAGGAGCGCTGTATGAGACTGTGATGATCGCGGTGGTCCATATTTTACTGCTCACCCTCTCCGCGATGCTGTTGAAAAAAGCTAAAGCACGGTTATAATAGGGAAATATAAAGGGGGATTCCAAAAATAGTGATCCCCGGGGTTGAAACATGAAAGCCATGGTTCTGAGGAGAACAGCACCCATAGAGAACGAACCCCTCAGCTATGAGGATGTTCCTGCACCGAAGCCGAAGGCCAGAGAAATCATCATCGAAGTTTCAGCCTGCGGAATATGCCGCACAGAGCTTGACGAGATTGAGGGAAGACTTAAGCCGAAAATCCCGGTTATACCGGGACATCAGGTCATAGGACGGGTTATAGAGACTGGACAAGCAGCTGAGAGGTTCAGGTCTGGCGACCGCGTAGGCGTAGCCTGGATTTACTCCTCATGCGGTAAATGCCGTTTCTGCAAAAGAGGTTTAGAGAACCTGTGCGAGCATTTCATGGGCACAGGATGCGATGCTAATGGAGGATACGCAGAATACATGGCAGTCCACGAGAATTATGCATACAAAATTCCAGAGAAGTTCTCTGACGCTGAGGCGGCGCCACTACTATGTGCAGGGGCTATCGGTTATAGGGCGCTTAAGCTAACACGTATGGAGGATGGAGATGTTATAGGGCTTTATGGCTTCGGCTCCTCATCCCACATACTATTTCAAGTGATTAGGCACCTCTATCCCAGCAGCAGGATCTTCGTTTTCACAAGAAGAAAGGGTGATGCGCCAAGCGAGCTCGCGTCAAAGATGGGCGCGGACTGGGTTGGTCAAAGCGGGGAAACCCCGCCGTCAAAGATGAACTGCGCCATCGACACAACGCCCACAGGCTTGCCTGTGAGGGAAGCCCTTAGAAACCTGGAAAAGGGTGGAAGGCTGGTGATGAACCTGATAAGGAAGGAAAAACCCATAACGGATCTTGACTATACCCAGCATCTCTGGTGGGAGAAAGAACTGAAGTCCGTTGCAAACATAACAAGAAGGGATGTGGCGGAGTTTCTGGAAATAGCTGCGGAAGTTCCATTAAAGCCAGAAGTTGTTGAATTTAAGCTTGAAGATGCGAATAAAGCCCTTTTAATGCTTAAAAATGGAGAATATCGTGGAAGCGGCGTGTTAACAATAAGATAGCTTTAAATCACGGCTTTTATATGGCCTGGGAAGGGTGAAACGCGGCGTTTCAAAGCATCCCTTATTTTAAGCCTTACCATATATTTTCGCATGGTGATGAATATGAATCGAAAACTGAGCACAATGTTTGCAGCTGCTTTAGCCGCTCTTCTACTGGTAGCGGCGGCAGGAATTCAGGCTTATGCGCTTGGGGATACGTCGGGTGTCAGGGAGAGAGCCGAGTTCATGGTTAGGGTTGCTGAGGGGGCAAGTCTAAGGCTTGGCAATCTAATAAATGCGACGAGGGCGAATGCGACGGTGATGCAGGCTGTTCAGAATGCGGGTCTTATGGGGGCTTTTGAGGGCAATGTTTCGCTGTACGAGAATGGGAAGGGGCTGCTGTTTGAGGCTAAGGTATGCATTAGTAATGGAGACTACGGCGGCGCTGTGAACACTACAGTGCGGGCAATGGAGATGTTCAGAAACGCCCTGAGAAACATTAAGGGCATATTGGAGCAGGCGGGTGTGGAGAAGGGCGATCTAATTAAGGCGCAGGGGCTATTGATTGCGACTAACCGAGCCCTAGAACGCATACAACGCATAGAGAAAATTCTGCCCGAGAACGCAAATGACATTGAGGAGCTGCTCAGCAAAGCCAAGTACCTGCTTAACGTGACGGAGATTACGCAGATGCTTCAGAACGGCAAATCCGCAGAAGTAGCGCAGAGACTTGCAGAGGCCAACAAACTCATAAACGAGGCGTTCAAGGCTTTAAGGGCTAAAGCTGAGGAGAAAATAGTTGAAAGGATGAACCGCTTCTGCGAGAGACTTGAGAATCGATTCGGAGAGCTAATAAGAAACATGACGAGGACGGGCTTTAACGTCACAGACTTCCTCAGAATGCATAACATGAGCGAATTCCAGGAAAGCCTTAACCAGTTCAGGGAGAGGCTTCGGAAAGAACCTGTGAAGAGCTTAATGACTCAGCTTGAAAAATTCCAATGGATGTTCGGAAACTTCAGTAGAAAAGCGACAATAGCTATTCAGCCGAAAACCGAGGAGGGCACACCAGCCATCGAAGTTACGGTTGAAAAATCAGCGGAAAAAGGAATGCGCAATACAACGGCTATCAGGTTGAGAGTCACAGTGAGAAACGTTGGAAACGCAACGGTGCAATTTCCCAATTCAGTTTACGGAACCACCATCGAAAAGAGGGAAGGCACACGGTGGATGCATGCTTACTCGCCGATCTCCGCGCAGGTAATCGTGGAGCTTAAACCTGGACAGGCCGGGCAGGTTGAGATAACGCTTCAGCAGCCTAAAAACGGAGAATACAGGGTGCGAGTTCACGGATGGAGCAAGATCAACATGACGCCTGTGGAAGCTACAGCTACGTTCTCAATTCCTTAGCCGCCGCTGCCAACCTTTTTATGCAAGTTCAACCACGTTTTGCAGCCCAATTTTCTTAACCTTGACCTGTTTTCTTCGCTCAAGCCTTTTTATTAGGCGCCACATGCTTGTCCGCGGGATATCCGGAAAAGCCTCCCTCAGCTCGGCTTCAAGAGCCCTTCCACCTCGCTCTTTAATGAACCTTATAACTTCAGCTTCCTCATAACGTAAGCCTAAGGAACCTTTTCGACGTTTCATATAAAATGATACGCCTATTATGGCCAGAGCCGCAGCGACAACGCCGAGAACAATCCATCCTAGGGGCCATCCTCCAGGCTGTTCGGGCGAGGACCACCAAGGCTGCCCGGGTTGTTGAGGCGGCGGTGTGGGCACATAGGACGGCATTTCCACTTCATAGCAGATTTCCCAATATCCAGGTGAAAGTTTCAGTCTAACCGTGTCACCTTCAGCCCTCAGGGAAAGGGGTGCAGCGTTGATGTATATTATCGTTGATTTCTCGGGGAGGAGAACGTCGATCTCGAAGGGGGAAGTGAAGGTTAAAGTCCATAATCCACCGCTCTTGGATGTCAGGAAGTCGGTGTCGTACTCAAGGGCGACCTGAGTTGCATCTAAGGAATAAAGTACTATGCTTTGATCTTCAAGGTCATAGGTGATTGTTAAACCTGCCTCATCTACTGCCAGAACGTTATATACATGTTCTCCAGATACAAGCATGGGAACTGTAACTGAGGCCTCAGTCCCGTCAGTAATTATGGTTCCTTTGAAGTGGACAACCCCGTCGGCGAAAACCTCTAAAGCGACATTTTGGAACGAGGCAGCGTTGACAGGCTTAAGAAGACATAAGGCGGTTATGGTCAGCAAACAGAGCGCAAGGGAAATGACCTGTTTCAATTTACGCACCTAAAAACAGTTTATTATTTGGGCAATAATAAGGATTATGAAGTTCTGATAAAAGCGAAGAACGTCACGGGCACAGAAATTTTAAAATCCTGAAAGGTGTGATAGGCTTAAGGCTTAGTGCGTGTGAGCGGGTTGAGGTCAAGTTTCGGCTTACCTATGGCTGGTGCAGCTGCCTCTGAAAGGAAACCTGTTGCAACACTTGCCCTGATAGTGGTCAACGTAGCCGTATACGCTGTAACTTCCTTCAGGAATCTTTTCCTCGAGGTTGGCGATTGCTGGGTTGAGATAGGCGGTTTTGCGCCTTTGACGCTTTACAGTCCAGGGGAGTACTATAGACTATTTACTTCCATGTTTCTACACGCTGACTTCTTTCACATACTCTTTAACATGTATTTTCTATACGTTTTCGGAAGGGCTGTTGAGAACGCCTTGGGCAGGAGGAGATACATTGCGTTATACTTATTGTCAGGATTGGTTGCCTCAGTATTTCACGCAGCGTTCAGCTTTATTGGAGGGTTCTCTAATTATGTTATTCCCGCCATAGGCGCCTCTGGAGCGGTAAGCGGCGTCTTAGGCGCATATTTAATTCTTTATCCCGGAACATCCCTTATAATGGGTTGGTGGTTCTTTCTATTTCCATTCTTCATTCGTTTAAAGGCGTCATATTACCTGCTTTTCTGGTTCGCAGCCCAGGTAATGTATGGATACGCTAAAGCCGCCGGAAGTACGGCGGTATTTGCTCATGCTGGAGGATTTATAGCGGGCATAGCTCTGCTATGGCTGCTCGCCGACAGGGATAGGCTGGTTCAGCTTAGACTGGTTGATCGTATAACTCCACCATATTACTTGGTGATTTACCCCGCTAAAACTGAAGGGTTAAGCCGCACCACGAAACTCGTGCTTGGAGCACTTCTCGTCTTAATCCTTGCCAGCAGCGCCTACGCTTCCCTAGGGCTTGCCGAAATCAGCGGCATCACGAAGTCAGCTATAATACAGTACAATTGTGACGGAAGCTTCTTTAAGGATTATACGGGCATCAGATTACCAAACATAGAAGAGTCGATCGATGACACGCCACTGGATACCACAAGGATATTGTTAAACAGGCTTTACGTTGCCGGCTTACTTTATAATATGGGTGAAGCTGGAGGAAAAATCTCCATAGAAAATCAGGCTATGGAGCTACATATACCAGTCATAATAGATACATTTAGCAGCGTTGTGAGGGTGAACTTTACAGTCCATCAATTTAGGGGCAGCTATGACGATGACGGATTTTTACTGTATGGCGAAGGAAATATTGAAACGCAGATAATAAAGATCCAGCTTGCCTATGGACCTGGAAACAGGCCGTATCCCATGGTTTACTATGAACCCGTAACGTATGATTTTAATATAAGCTCGCAGACGGTGAACCTTAACGTCATAACTAGGTATACGGCGCTAGCTTCACTTGCGTCCACTCTGGCAGCGCTTATGATTACGTTAAAAAAGGATAGGGAGTTGACGCTTGTAGGTGAAGAGCCGAGCTGGCGCGGAAACCATATACTCCTCTGAATTTGGAATAAGCTTCACAACATTTTTATTATGCAGCAGTCCATTGTCTACCACGGGGGAAATATTTGCCTTATTGTTCAAAGTGCGGAGCCAGATTGGAGGAGGATCACAAATTCTGTTATGCATGCGGTGCTCCTGCGGTGAAGATTGCAAAAGAAGAAATTGTGGTATCAGCTGACAACCTCATCGAGAAGGTTAAAGAGCTACTTCACGAGGGCAACGTTACCAGGATAATAGTTAAAGATGAACATGAAAAAAACCTGCTGGAAATCCCGGTAACGATAGGGGTTATAGGTGTTTTGTTGGCGCCTTGGCTTGCTGCCTTAGGAGTAATCGCCGCTCTAGCCACGAACTGCAAGATAATCGTTGAAAAAAGAGAATAAACGATACAGCTTCAATTTGGATGAAGCAATATCAGAATTTATCAAGCTCTTCACATTGACGGTTGGATGCCTAAATTTTATTTGTTTTCAAAGCCTTCTTCGGATGTTGGAATTAAGTATATGGGCCTTCCTTCGCTGAGGGCTTGAGCTGTTTTCCTCCTCAGGATTGCTTGAACATTATTATATGAAGAGGATTCAAGTGAAGCCCAGGCATAAAAGTTGCATACGTCATAAAGCTTGGTAGAATTTAAGGAATAATTAAGAACTAGACAATATGTAATTGTGAAGTTGAAATGTTGAATAAAGAAGTTGAAAAGGTCATATTGGATGCCCAGAAGAATGAAATTACAGAGCATTTCATCTATAAGAAGCTGTCCCAAACAGCAAAAGAATCTAATAATAGAGAAGTTTTAAGTCATATTGCATATGATGAGCTTAAACATTACGAGTTTTGGAGGAAATACACCAAAAAAGATGCGAATCCATATTGGCTTAAATTTTGGAAGTACTATTTGATTTCAAAAATTTTTGGGATGACTTTTGGAATAAAGCTTATGGAAAAAGGTGAAGAGAAGGCCCAAGAAATTTATGAAGAAATATCCAAGTTTATGCCTGATGCAAAGAACATTGTAAAAGATGAGAATGAACATGAAAAACAACTCATGAATTTACTTGATGAGGAAAGGCTAAGATATGTGGGCTCCATTGTATTAGGCCTTAATGATGCGCTTGTTGAGCTTACCGGCGCCCTTGCAGGATTCACATTCGCCCTTCAAAACACCAGATTGGTCGCAATGATGGGGCTCATCACAGGGATAGCAGCGTCACTATCAATGGCTACATCAGAATACCTATCAACCAGATCGGAGGGAAACGCAAAAAAGCCCCTTAAGGCAGCAGCCTACACCGGCATTGCCTATGTCCTAACAGTTCTGTTTCTGATATCTCCATACCTTCTTCTTTCAGACGCATACGTCTGCCTAGGCTTGACAATAATGGCTGCTATCAGCGTCATTTTCCTGTTTACCTTCTACATCTCAATCGCCAAAGATCTGCCTTTCAAAAGAAGGTTCCTGGAAATGACAACAATAAGCTTGGGGATAGCGGGATTAACTTTCATTATAGGATTCTTCATAAGCGAATTTTAAGTTCATATGATTTTTATGGTTAGAAGCCTTAATGCGGGAATTTTAGCAGGTAAGCATCTAACATGGAAAATAAAGCCGCTGTTTTATTTGAACATAACCAAGACATTTAGAAAAGTTCAACGTAAAATTATTAGAGTAAATCTTTTATTACCACCTAATTCACTAATTATGAAAATGCGACGAGGATGGAGAGGCAACTTTGTCTTTTTTGAAGAAACTCTCCGAGAAGATCACTCCGCCTAAAGTCAGCGTGACGATAAATCTCAAAAAAGACGTGTATTACCTTGGGGAAAAACTCGAGGGCGAGCTTATCTTGTCTTCAGACGACGATTTTGACGCTGACGAGGTAAGATGCGAATTGGCTTGTGTTGAGTCAGCAAGAGTTCAAAAGCGAATATACAACCCTAACCTAAAGCATGAGGTGCCAGTTGAAACCTGGGAAACCGCGACGCTTTATCAGGCTAAGCCATGCCTCAGCGGGCCGATGCATATATCGAGGGGGTTCACCCGCAACTTTCCATTCAGCATAACTCTACCAGTAACGATGAAGCCTACATCGAAAGGGGTTGACAGGAAAATTTCATGGTCAATTAAGGGAGTTGTAGCCGTGAAAGGAAGGCCTGATGCAACAAGCCGCACCGTAGAGGTTCAGGTAGCTCAGCCTTCAGCTGCACCAATCACCAAAGAGGTAATCCGCGAGGTGGTTATGGTTCCATGCAAATACTGTGGTACACTCTTTCCACAAACTGAAATCACATGTCCACATTGCGGCGCCAATAGGACGGCCTAACGGTGGACGTGTTATGGGTCATGGCTAGGATAGTTTTTGGCCGCAGTTTATGCAGAATTTTGCGCCAGTCGGATTCACTGTTCCACAGTTGGGGCAGGCTGGGCCAGCGGTTCGAAGAGGAGCCCCGCAGTTGCTGCAGAATTTAGCCGTCTGCGGGTTTTGAAGGCCACATTTGGAACATAGAATCATCGGCTGGGCTTGGGCAGATGTGGGTGGCTGGAAAAGTGGCGGGATTATGGCTACGCCTGCACCCACCGCAGCTCCTTGACTTTTAGATAGGCTCTCAGCAGCCTTCTGCAGGGTTTGCATTCTAAGAACTTCCTCGGCTGAGACGCCGGTTCTTAGGTAGAAAATTCTGTCCCGCCACTCTGAAGTTGTATCTATTCCTTCAAATTTCACATCAACAAGCTCTAGGCCTATCCTCTTGAAGGCGTCATAAAGCAGGTTCTTAGCCAGGAAGCTTGTTTCGTCAAGTTTCCCGTATACCTCGACAAGCGAATATTGACTTAGAGTGTCAATTATCCTCTCGTTAAAATATCCCCTGATGAACTCCTGGAGGCCCATGGTGGTGTAGGTTCCCTGTCCGCCGACAACCTCGTTTACGAAGAGGTTAGGATCTTCAACTCTGAACCAAAAGGATCCATAAAACTTGATAGGCGCAAGTTCCTTTGTTTGGCCTTGAGCTCCGAATCTACCCTGAAACTGCTTCAGCGAGATGAATATTACTGTGGCCCTGAAGGGAACCTTGTCGAAGCCTGCTAATGCAGAAAGCACTTTTGTGACGAGGGGAAGATTAGCGCTTGTTATCACGTGTCTTCCAGCATAAAAAACGTCATAGGCTTTTCCGTCACGTAGAAAGACGGCTGCCTCATACTCGTGAACTATTAAGTTGTCTCCCCAAGCTATTTCCTCCTGGGGATAACGCCAGATTATTTCGCTTTCACGCGCCCCTACCCACTCAATAACTTTCGGCATAGCACATACCCCTCATAATTTTAGCCGGTCAACCCCCTAAGCATCTCAGCCCGTTTGTTGACAAGTGCGTCTAACTCATCCGCCTTATCTAACAAGTTGAGGATTACGCCTCGCCCTTCCTCCATAACCTGCTTTTTAACGAAATTTTCCACGCTGCCCTTTATGGCCTCAGCCTTCTCTATTAGGCCTAGGTCGTGCTGCAGAACCGCATCAAGCTTATCTTCTCTAACCTTAACTGAGTCGAACATTCCTGAATAGCCTGCCACCGCATGCTCTAAACGCCGTTCGACCCTATCCAGCCGAGACAATAAAGTGTCAAGTCTCCATGCATCTTCCTCTGAAAGACGCCTCATATAAAGTGGATCTGAAAGAGCCGTCTTCAAAGTGTTCTTCGCGGATTTAAGCCTATTAACAACCTCGATCCTGACAAGCCTATCAGTTTCTCTTCTTATCTCCTTCTCCTTATACCCGCGGTATCCAGGAACATACTTTAGAATCTTCTCAAGCAAACTCATATGTTCACTTACCCTTTCCAACCCCAATCCCCCATTCCGTTACCCGCCCAAGTGTATGACACGCTTGAAAAAACCTTTCTAGAAATTCTAAAACATGTGGACTATCAGTTGAAAGGGCATGCGGCGGCGGCATTTATACAAGCCCAAAATATTCCTATTACATGATTACATATAATAATTTTCCAGTATGCTCTCAGACGGCTTAAATGTTCCGGATGTCTTTAGCGTTCTCCGCCTTCTAAGGTAGAGGATGAACGTTAAGGCTGCCGCCGTTATCAATACCGCTGCCGCGAGGACAAAAGGGCTATTGTCTCTGAACGATATCTCTACAATATGCCTTGAATGCTCATATGTGAATTGGATACGCCTAAAGCCATTTTCCTCACTTTTGTTGAAGGATATTGATTTCCCATCGAATAGTATCATGGGTTCACCTTTAAAGATATCTTCAGGCACGTAGAGATCCACGAACCCGCGGGTTCCGTTTTTCCAGTAAACTTCAAAGGCAATCATACGGCCCGCTAGATCGCATTTAAAACCTGTCACTATCGAGTTTGAGATCAGATGTATAGTGAAGTTTTCTGATGGCTGGAAAATGTAGGTTAATGGTGGAAGCTCCCCATGGGGTTCCATCAACGGGTATCTGTCCACACCATGTACGCCAATTTGGTACTGAGAGTCCCCTATGCCGTCAGCTCCATCGACGTCCTGGCCTGGACCTTGTTTTTCATCTTTTCCAGTATAATCGCCCCAGAAGTTCCCGCCTCCAGGATAACCGTGATCCCAAGTATTACGGGCTAGAACGCCTTCAACAATCTCACCGCTGATTTTTCCACTTCCGCCATCAATGAAGTTGTTATGATACAGTATATTATTGCCTGAAACCTCCAAGTATAAATCTAAATTATTGTTCATGAAGGTGTTTTCAAAGATCTTATTGCGCTCCGAACCTGCCAGGTAAATGGCTACATGACAACCCATCACCACGTTAGCATGCACAACGCTTCCGCCTGTGAAAAGCATGTGGATGCCACGCGGGTAGGAGGATATAACGTTCCCTGAGATCTCGAATCCCATGTCAACGGATGCATCGGGACTTTGTATGTATAGGGCGGTTGAAGGCGGATAAGCCACCTCTTCAAGCTCCAGCGCCTTTAATCCGCCGTGAATTCTGTTATCTTTAATCCTATTTGCTCCGGCGTCAAGCGACTCAACCCCAATTGGACAGCTTATAATGGTGTTCTCGCAAATTTCGTTATTTTCAACTGTTTGGCCAGACAAATATAGGCCGTACCTGCCACAGTTCGAAATCTTATTGTTTAGTATTCTGTTACTCCAAGAACAATAGAGAGATATGCCGACACCGCATTCCTCTATAATGTTTTCTGATATTAAGCTGTCCTCGGTGAAGTAGAGGTGAATGCCGCGCTCAAAACCCTTTATGTAGACATTGTAAATTCTGTTTCCCCATCCGCTGATCTCAAAGCCGTCCATGGAGCCGCCAAATATGACAAGATTATTGAAAGTGCTGTTTTGGCATATCGCTCTAAAACCATTGGGGCATCCTATAACCTGGATTCCATGGATCCTGGTGTTATAGCATGACACGTCAACGCCGATTTCGCTGTTCACCACGTTGAAGAACCCAATAGTGGAGTTGCTTACGCGCTGTATTATGAGACCGGAGACCGTGTGATTGCGCCCGTTTAACAGCATGTTGCTCCTTTCTACAGTGAGGCTTACATTTAAGTCGCCTTCAAGCTCATACACAGTGTAATCATCGGTTTTTAGGGGTGTGGTGAAGGGATCTATGCAACCATCATCCCTAATAACTACCGGCCCGTTTAGACGTTTTAAATCGGGAATGTGATAGTCAAATAGAACCCCGCCTATCTGCATTCCGCCATTGGGGAGACTGACAATGCTGAACCCGAGATTGTCGAAGATTGACTGGCCAAAGGGACATTGCCCCCAGAAGTTAACTATTCCTCCGCTCAGTCCGGCAGAAGCTGTTTCAGCATAAAAGTTGAAATAGGTGAAAAAGTCCTCGCCCACTGGGAAGTTCTTAAAGGTGATAATTCGGCTCTCAGCTACGGTTTCGTCGAATCCCAAGGTGAGAATTACATCCATGAGATCCAGCACGAAAAGCGCATAGCCGAGGGATTCAAAAGCAGCCTTCGCGGCGGGCGAGTTTGAAACTCTTTGAAGAATTTCGAGTCCTATGTCAATGTATCCGCCTGCAGCTTCATCAGCCACAAGCGACGATCCGCTGCCTCTCTCCGACATGTACACAGTCTCCTCCAGCCCGTTTGCGATCCCATCGTTTAGTGTGCGGCCGCACCCAACGCCCACGTTAATTTTACACCTATAATTTCCAGTGCCTACGAAGCTTTCAGGGGCAATGTTTATTCCGCCCGCATATCCCACCTCCACATATACGTCTGGCTTCCATGCGATTCTAGGCGGCTTTATTCTCTTGCCGAAGTACCAGTTAATACCTGAGTTCATAGGCTGATCACCAACTGGAGCGCCGAAGGATATGAGGGATACTTGTCCCATACAGTCCTGGCCTATGCGGGACTTGCGCCATCCTCTGCTCCAAGTTTCAAGCTGAACCATCTCAATTATTGGAGTCCATTCCCTGATGTAGGATTGATGTAGGTTTAGGCGTGGGCTACTGTGGAATGCGTGAATGGTGACGTTCACGTAGGATACAAAGCTTCTCTTTGGCAGAACATAATAAACTGCATGAAGCCCACCAGCACTTTTTTCGCCATCACCTCTATAACCTATCCTAGTGAGGCCGACAACGGGTTCGACGAGAAACTGGCCTGACGAAGTAGCAACCAAGAGAGGTTTACTAACTAGGGTTAACTCGATCCAATCGTCATCAAAAGCCTGTTGGTCCACGTCTGAGGTGCTGATGTAGAGCCAAATCTCTAGACCGGAAACCTCTTTACCAATGTTAAAGCGATAGGATGACTCATCCTCTTCTTCATAATTCACCTTCCAAGAGCCTTCACTAACAGGTGCACCGGCAATGGGAAGATAAAGCTGACATAACAATAGCACCGTTAGGAGTATGCTTAAATGTTCAAAACTTTTCAATCAGAATTCTAACCTCCCACGGATTTTGCGTCTGCAGAGGGCATGTTGGGAAGCGCCTCTTAGCCAATGCCATTTTAACGGAAGAACAATATCGAAATTTCCGCCTGCTTGCAAATAAATTTTAGCATGGCTGTCCGGATATGCAGAGCTATTCGATTAGAAAGCTTGAACTTTTAGGAACAAATCATGGCGTATTTCGGTGACCTACGGGAAGCTCACGTTTGAGGTTACTGCGAATCGTCTTGGTGCCCCAGCGATGTCCATTACGAAGTCGACGGTAAGTGTCTTACCGGCAAGTTCTTCTTTGAATTCGCTGGCCATTGTAGCCGTCCCCATCCATGTCTTAGTTTCACCGGGCATGATCACCAAGATCCGGCTTTCAAGCGTCGGCGCATTAATCCAGCCTATCACAGTTCTTGTTTCCCTCAGCTCCATGCCGACGCCCTGTAGAATTACAGGTACATCGCCAGTGTTGGTTATGCTTAAGGTTACATTTTCATCCCATGAATCCCAAGTAGTAGGAGTCACCGTTGACGTAAGCGTCATTTTAAGGTTGAAATTTTTATGGAAAAGCACCGTGACATTCCCGTAAGGACCCTTTAGGAACACTGTAACGTTATACGAGCCCTCAAGACAGGGATTTTCATGCCAGCTCGTCGGCAGATAAACATCAACCACTTTTTCACCGGACAACTCGAGAAACTGCGTGAAAACGTTTATATAATCTCCTGGCTCGAAAACTTGCGTTTGCCTACCGTCTGGAAGTCTTACACTGATACGTCCAAACCAGAAGCCGTGAACGCCATTGATGGTTAAGGGTTCTCTGAGATCCGCCTCTCCGTGAATTTTCAATCGCATAAAAAGATCGCCGTCCTCAGTATACACAAACCCGCTTATTAAAACGTCAGAGACATAAGGACTTGCCTCCTGTCCCGGGCTTGGTCCACCATGCTCTTGGGATTTAAAAAGGTAAAATGCCCCTAAAGCCGCTGTAACGAGTATCGCCACTAAAGCAACCACAATTTGGCTTTTCATACCATATGACCCATGAAAAATTGCACTCCGAGAATTTAAAAGCATTACCATACACTACTGTTCCCAACTAGACGATAAAACTTGAATCGCTTTTTCATCAGAAATAGGGATGCTATTTGGAGAAATAATCACTTGACATCAAGCCTTGACATTTTTAAATTTCGCCTTTGCTATATGCTAGAATCTAATTTTCCCCATTATTTCTCTCAGAATTTTTTCGTGCCTTGCTTCATCCTCAACTATTTTTGCTATTTCATCAGCGTTTTCCAGTATGTGCCTGCAGGTTTCCAGAATAAGCTGGGAGAATATGCGTATGAATGTCTCCTCATGCAGCAGAATTGAGCCAACAGGATCCTTGCTCTTTTTTGCCTTGCTTATTTTATTAAGATATGGCTTAACCCATTTACATTCCAAGATCTCGCGTTTCCCATGTGTCTGGATGGGTTTCTGAAGTCTGGAGTATGTATCTGCATGCCTTGATGATTCCATAGCTATGGTCTCTAAAGACTCCGAGAATTCCTTAAGCCTCTTTGAGACTTGGAAATAGTGGTCAGCTATTGCTTTCTCGAGAATTAATGCGCAGCTAAGCATTATCAGCACGCTTTCCTCTAATCCCTCGTAAGCCTGTGAAATCTTTCTTCCAAGTTCACTTGGGACTGGAAGAGACAGGCTTATGTATAGGGCTGATGTGGAGACAAGCAGCCACCAGCCTGCCCAAAAAATATTAACAACGTATGCATAAAGCAGCGTTCCTTGCGAGCTCAGCATTTTGTGGGCACCCACTAGAATTGCTAGTGCGAGCATCACAACGATGAACATGTAATAGAGGTGATAACGGGTGAAAGTAGCTTTACCCATGCCTTTAGGGGTCACCTTAAACCCCTTCCTCCTTCGGAGAGCCCACTCAAAAAGGGCTATGGTTGATGGTAATGAAGCTAGAAACTGGATTCCCTGATGATAAATAAACTCCCTCAAACCATATCTGTATCTTCTCATCACCATAAGGTAAAACGTAATCGACGCTGAGAATATGGGGAGATACACCGCAAGATACCTTGCATGGTCAATGTTCATGAAGAATATCCCGAACACTAGGAACAGCACAGGCGCCAACACATCGAACATTGATAACAGCCCCACATGTAGCCAATAATAAATCCCGCTAAGGTAATCCAAAGTGGCTGAGATGGACAGTTTCGCGTTTAGAAGCTTTCTAATCAGCTGAAAGCCACCTAGGCACCAGCGGTTTTGTTGAGACATATAGCTAGGCAGATCGTTAGGAGCTTCGCCGCGCCATACAAGCGGAAGATCAACATATACGCTCTTATATCCCCGCTCATGGAGTAAAAGCGACGTGAAAATATCCTCAGTCACCGTCTCCTCATATAAGCCTCCAACGCTCAACAGATGCTTTATTCTGTACACTGTTCCGCTTCCAAGGCTAAAAGGCGTTCTCTTCACGGATCGACCTCTCATAACAACCCTTAGGAAGGGGAGTTGCTGGAGATATGCCGATAGGGTGACGGTGTTATCAAGGTTTGAGTAATATTGGGGAACCTGAACAAAAACAACGTCAGGATCGTCAAAGAACCTGCTTACATGGTTGAGAAACCCAGGCATTGGTCTCTGATCTGAGTCCATTATAACTAGAAGATCGTAATTTTCACCGTATCTTGAAAGCCAGGTGTTAACTGCTCCAGCCTTGTAGCCCTTTCTGTTATCCCGCCTCATTATAGAAAAACTGTAAACTTCAGAGTACAAATCCAGCTCTTTCCTTATCTTTTCATCCGTTGAGTCGTCCAGCACATAAACGTCGCCCAGATGCTTAAAGGCCATTTTAGAAGCTATTACGGTGCCTAGAACTATCTCAGGATTCTCATTGTAAGTAGGTATCACAACGGCAATCCTATATTTACTTTCATCTAGCCTAATTTGCGAGTTTGAGTGCAGCACCATTTTCTCGTAAGATCTATTCAATCGCCAGTATACAGTGAATAGCATCATCATCAAAAATGAGATAGCCATGTCAAAAACTATGAAAAAGGACACAACTAATTCTAAGCCCCAAGCACTAATAAGCAACGTTATGACAAACGCCAATATTGCTGGAAAAATGAACAGTAATACGTTGACCGGCCGCATAAACGTCACATTTCAAAATTTACGATTTCAAGAATATTTATTCATATTTCCTCAGCCAGCACAAAAAGATCAACACAACGCTGAATAACAATAGATTACCGTTCTAGTTGAAGTAAGGGATAACATGAACAAAAGTCTGTAGATTTTTGAAAGGATAGAAGATTGTTGAGTTCCTTATGATTAAAAAAGTTCTTGTGGACCAGCATAATCTTGTCTATTAAACCATTTACGGCTTAGATCATGGATGTTTCACTGGCAAGATAATATTCCAATTTCGATTTTCTCTAAAATAACTTAAATCATCATCTTTTATTCATAATAAGCTAAAAATGAGCTTAAAATTTGTACTTTCCAGTTATTAAATAAAGAATCAAACGAGTGGAAGGAAGGTTCAAACAGTTTATCCCATTATATTCCCTTCTTTCGATTAGGAATACCTTTACAGTGGCTTGCTTTGCTGGCGCTTTTCAGCTACTAAAGCAAATAGTGAAATTTCATGCTAAATATTTATATTAACTCGGGTTAATCAAGCAAAAGGGCTGGTGTACACTTATGAACGCTCAAAAAGAGCTTGAAAAATTTGAGTTTCTCAGGAAAATAGCTTTGGAGAAGGGCGCGGTTGACGCAAGGGTAATTACAACAGATAAGATTGTTGTGGAAGACAGAGTTGTGCTAAAATGTAAAGTTGGCTGTCCATATTATGGAAAAACATTGACGTGCCCGCCGTATACGCCTACTGCTGAGGAGTTCCGAAAAATAGTAAAAGAATATCGCTACGCATTGTTCATGAAGTTTAAATCACGCGCGACAGCCACTCCCGAGATTTCAAAATATCTTTCTAAGGCTGAAAATGATCCTACTATCCCGTTTGACGTTAAAGAGAAACTGCAAAAGTTCTGGACTGACTGGAAAGAGGACAAGCTAAAAATTCTGTCTTTAGTACTTGAACTTGAAAAAGCAGCCATGAACAAAGGATACCCGCTTGCTGTAGGGTTAATCTCAGGACACTGCCAGCTATGTGAAAAATGCACATTGGACAGTAGCACATGCGCACATCCCACAAAGGCGCGCTACTCAGAAGACGCTGTCGGTGTAAACGTCAGAGCTACAGCGAAAAACGCGGGAATCGAGATCACGTTTCCATTTGAAAAGAACCCAGAGACTTTTGCACTGCTCCTCATAGACTGATCGACGCTGTGTGATCGATGAAGTAAAACGCGGAGCCGCCATACACTATCCCGGCCAAAACCTTCCTGTAGGTCTTACAACCACGTCAAAGGCGTATATCCCGGCATTCTTCATCTGAAAGGAGGATGCTTGCAGACTTAAAAGGCAGAAAGGAGGAATAAAAACCGAAATACTGGTGCTCCGGCCGGGATTTGAACCCGGGTCCGCGGCTCGAGAGGCCGCTATACTTGGCCGGACTATACTACCGGAGCCTTGAAACATATTGCCGGAAATCTTTATTTCCGTTTTCTATTATGGTAGCATTATCTTTTTCGCTGTATCTGATAAATTCAAATCTGCCTTTAATTAATTTCTTTTCCTCTTACCGGGTTTTTGGGCTGTTGCTACATTCGTCGCTTTCAATTTTTACGGTCATACAAATCTTCATTTTGTCGACTCTTGATTTTGTTACGGGTATAAAACATGCCCTTTTCGGTGAAGGTATCCTGGAAATGCTGTTCCTCAGATAGGAACTTGACAGATAAAAAATGTTGGAGGATGGGGGCTATTCTTCTGTTTCAGTTTCGCCTAGTTTTCCTTTCTCTTTTTCCTCTTTGGGCTTTGAGGCAGCGATGACATCGTCTATGCGCAGTATCATTGAGGTTGCTTCTGTGGCGGATTTGATTGCTTGCTCCTTTACGATGGCTGGTTCCATCACGCCAATGCTGTACATGTCCTCGATTTTCCCTGTGAACACGTTTACGCCCATGGACACGCCGTCGGCTTTTTGATGGGCAGCCCTCAGCTCCACGATTATGTCTATGGGTTCTAGTCCAGCGTTCTCCGCTAGAGAGCGGGGCACCACCTCTATTGACTCAGCGAAGGCTTCTATGGCAAGTTGCTCCCTGCCGCCCACGTTCCTCGCGTAGTCGCGGAGTTCTTTGGCTATTTCAACTTCCACGGCGCCACCGCCGGGTACGACCTTATTGTGCTCCACAACGTCTGAAACCACTGAGAGCGCATCTGTCATGGCTCTTTCTGCCTCGTCAACCATCCTCTCCAGTCCTGCCCTTATCAGGATCGCCACTGAACGGGGGTTCTTGCATCCTTCTACGAATATCATTTTGTCCTCGCCGATCTTGCGCTCCTCAACGAGACTTGCCGCGCCCAGGTCGTTAGGAGTCAAATCATCCAAGTCTGTGACTATGCGGCCGCCTGTAGCCCTTGCAAGCTTCTCCATGTCTGACTGCTTTATCCTTCTGGCTGCAAGTATCCCCTCCTTAGCGAGGAAGTGCTGCGCCATGTCGTCTATGCCCTTTTGGCAGAACACCACATTGGCGCCGGTGGCCTTAATCTTGTCAACCATCTCCTTCAGCATCTGAGTTTCCTGATCTAGGAAGGCTTTCATCTGCTTGGGATCGCGTATCCTGATTTCAGCGCTGAACTCTGTCTTCTCTATTTCCAGCGGGCAGTCCAGAAGCGCTATCTTTGCATTCTCAACTTTTTTAGGCATCCCTGAATGAACTACTTCCTTGTCGATTATTACGCCATTAACGAGTTGCGACTCAAGCAGGCTTTTGCCGGTCTTCTTCACGACTTGGATGTTATCTATGTCCGCTATCAGCCTGTCACCGCGTTTTTCAACGATCTGTTTGACGGCGTCTATAGCTATGTCGGCGAAGTGATCTCTGGCGGTTCCCACAGCCTTGCTTCCCATGGAGGTTACGGCAACTTTACGCAGAGTCGCACGGTCCTCGATGTCAACGGTTTTTGCAATCTTGTTTATGACCTCTACGGCTTTTTGAGCAGCCTTCCTGTAGCCGCTGATGACGATTGTCGGGTGAATGTTCTGTTCCAGAAGCTCCTCAGCCCTCTTAAGAAGCTCGCCAGCCAAGACCACCGCAGTGGTTGTTCCATCGCCAACCATGTCATCCTGCGTCTTCGCCACCTCAACCATCATCTTCGCCGCAGGATGCTCCACTTCGATCTCGTCAAGGATTGTGGCGCCATCGTTAGTAATTGTAATGTCGCCGAGGCTGTCGATGAGCATCTTATCCATGCCCTTCGGCCCAAGAGTTGATCTTAGAACCTCAGATATTATCCTTGCAGCGGCAATATTGTTCCTTTGAGCTTCCCTTCCACGGCTTCTAGAAGTTCCTTCTTTAAGGATTAACACCGGCTGACCTGAAGCTGTTGTAGTTAAGTAAGCCATATCAATTCCTCCAATCAGTTGGTTTAGAACTTACTAACCGCTGATAAGCAGAAATGCAGTAAAATATAAACTTTTCTCACGGTTCAGTCAGTATTCTACTAAAAGTCTCGTAAACCAACACCTCCTCAGACTCCAATGGACTTTTAAGGTTAGGCGCATTTGCATATGGATGCTTACAAAAGAAAACATCTTACGTTTGAGAGATACATGAAGTATGCATAATTTTCCGAACGCAAAATTTGCGCACGCCACATGGGCTTAGGCCAGATGCTCAAGAAGTATTTTAACTCCGATGATTATCAAGACGAGGCCTCCTAAAGCCTCTATCCTCCTTGGAGAAAGAAGATGCTTCACTTTTTCGCCCGTTAATGCCCCAAACAATGAAAGTAGAAACGTTACTGTGCCGATAAGCAATGCTGAACTGACAATGGAGACTGCCAGGATGGCGAAGCTTATTCCCACGGCCAAGGCATCAATGCTTGTAGCAATGGCTAACATCAGGAGTGTAAAAAGCCCTAGGTTAAGATTTCCTAAGCGCTCTCGGATGTCAGGTCTTACGGCTTCATAGATCATCCTCAGCCCAACCAAAAGCAGAAGAGCAAAAGCTATCCAGTGATCAAAGTCGGATATCAAATGTAGCATGGTTACCCCTGCTAGCCAGCCTATGGTGGGCATTATAGCCTGGAAAGCTCCGAATAGAAATGCCATCTTTAAAGCAGCGGATTTTCGAGCGCACCTTCCAGCGATTCCCGAGGCAACGGAAACGCTGAAAGCATCCATTGCCAGCCCGAGGGCTACAGCCAATATTGCAAAAGTATCCAAGAGCACCCCACTCTACATATTACTTTAGCCTAAAGAACTGCTTGCAGAACTTTAAACATTTATGCTTGAAGGTACGTTTAAATTTTGGTTACCCTTTTTCAGAAGTAGGTGCCTGAGCGTGAAGATTTCAGTGCGCTTCTTCACAACCCTCAGAGAAATAGTTGGAAAGCGGGAGGAAACTTTAGAGTTTCCGAACGATGCCGTCGTCACCGTGGGCATGGTGCTTAACAGGCTGGCTGAACTTTACGGGAAGGGTTTCATGGACTACGTATATGATGGCAAAACAGGCGAGGTTAAGGGCTTTCTTCAGTTTCTTGTAAACGGCCGAAGCGCCTCAACCATCAAGGGCATGGATACAAAACTTGAGGATGGAGATACGCTGGCAATATTGCCTCCAGTAGGAGGAGGTTAAGGTGCCTCGAAGCATGGTCCTCTACGTTTTTAGGCTTGCTAAGCATAGTTATTCATGAGTTAGTTATGGGAAAGTGCCAACTTTGTGGCGAAGTCTCGCCGCTTATATCTGGAAAACTCGGCGTATGCCTAAAGTGTATAAGAAAAAGGCCTAAAGAGGCTTTAGACATTACAAAGGAAATCCACGCCAGAAGCAGGGCTGCCTTCGGCTTACCAGCACAGCCTCCAAGGGATGAGGATGGAATATCTTGTGGAATTTGCGCCAACAACTGCGTGATAGGCAATGGAAAAGCAGGATTCTGCGGGCTTGTGTGGAACCTTAGCGGACGACTGATTCGTTTCGGCGGGACCCCAGATCAAGGCATACTTGAATGGTACTATGACAGCCTACCAACTAACTGCGTGAGTTGGTGGTTCTGCCCAGGATGCACTGGAAAAGGTTATCCAAAATACGCTTACAGGCCAGTTGCAGAGCATGGCTACTATAACCTCGCGGTTTTCTATGGAGCCTGCAGCTACGACTGCCTATACTGCCAGAACTGGCATTTCCGTAACCTCACAGTCAAGCATAAGCCGGTGGTGACCGCTGAGGCATTAGCCTCAAAAGCCATAGATGCAAATGTTTCATGCATATGTTACTTTGGAGGAGACCCCTCACCTCAAATGACTCACTCGCTAGAAACAAGCCGCATAGCCCTAGAAAAAGCGAAAGCCAACGGCCGAATCCTCCGCATATGCTGGGAAACAAATGGCTACATGAACCCGAAGCTGATTGAGAAGGCCGCCGAATACGCCTTAGAAAGCGGAGGCAACATAAAATTCGACCTGAAGGCATGGAGTGAAGAACTTGCCATGGCACTATGTGGAGTGTCAAACAGGGCGTCCCTGGAAAACTTCACGCGGATAGGAGAAAAATACTATGAAAAACGCCCTGAGCTTCCGGTGCTAACCGCGAGCACACTGCTCGTGCCGGGCTATGTGGACGCGGAGGAGGTGGAGAACATAGCCAAATTCATTAGTCAAATAAGCCCGGAAGTCCCATACACCCTTTTGGCTTTTTACCCGTGCTACGTAATGAACGACTTGCCCACCACAAGCCGGCAGCAAGCCATAGAATGTCAAAGAGCAGCTCAGAAACACCTAAAAAACACCCGGATAGGAAATGTACACTTACTATCATAAAACCATAATGGAGATGTCGATTCGAAAACTATTTTCATTATGCATCTTATCCAAATTAACTTGCGGCGTATGTCGCAGAGGCTTTAAAGGATTTTCATAGATTTAGTGAATCACAAAAGGTTCATTCTGCTGCTTTTTTAAGAGCCGCTCTAGCTAGGATGCGTGTTGAATCCAACAGAGGTATCGAGGAAACCGCATTGTCAACTATTAGTGGCAATTCGGTGCATCCTAAAATAACAGCTTCGCATCCATCTATTTTGGCTATATCCTTTATGATTTTGGCTAGTTTTTCCCGGGATTCAATATTGATAACGCCATAAACGAGTTCATTGAAAATTATCTCGTTGATAACTTCGCGTTGACCAGCTTCTGGGAAAGCCCACTTCATTCCATAAAGCCTTAGTTTCGAGGGATAAACATCAGACTCCATTAGGAATCGGGTTCCCAGAATAGCTAATTTGCTGAAACCAAGCCTTTTTGCTTCTTTGGCAACTTCCTCAGCTATGTGCATCCACGGTATAGGTGACTTTTCAACGACTTTGTCGAAGGCTATGTGAACAGTGTTATCGGGGCATATAGCGAAGTCTGCGCCTATTCGGGCAAGTTTCTTAGCCGATGAAACTAACTGCTCGGCTACGCCGTCCCAGTCGCCTTTCTCTATTAGGGACATGTAAGTGCTGAAGGAGAAAGCATGCATGCTTACCTCAGGATGAATGTAACGTTTACCGAGAATTTTCTCGCCTTCAGAGCATATGGTTTGATAGCAGAGAGCTGCTCCTGGAGAGCTGACGCCGACAATACCTATATGCTTAAGTCTAAACATGCTAAACCTTCCATGGTTTTAGGTTGGGGAAACCCTGGGTTGATATTCCCTTTTAAGTCCTATTTTGAATTTATGGAGATTAAAACACGCGAAGCGGATGCCGCGGATTCTAAAGCACCGACAATATAGTAGTCGAGTAGTCTAAATGGAAAATTGAAAGAGCAAACACATTGTTGTAGTGGCTGAAGCAGATGGACTAATAGTTGAAATGCTGCATTTACTTTTCTACCTTTACATACTATAGAAAGGATTGAACGTGCATGCGCTTCTCATTCTGATCCGTGAAGAAGACAAATCGGCGGGGAATTGTTAGACGAAGCGTCAAAAAGCAGCTGAAAGTTATCGAGATACACGCTTACGCGGCTTATAAAGAGCTTGCGGGATTTTACCGAAAAATACGGAGGTTCAAAGGTAACGGCGTAGTGCTTGAGCTTACGCTAAAAACATGGAAAGTAAAATAATATCCAACAATCAAGCTGCCCAGAAAGGTATTTTCTTCCGCATCAATTCGATGTATTCTTTCAGGGTTTCCTGCTCTTCAGGGGTCAGTCTGTCCATGAAATTCTTTAGAAGAATCTTTGCATGCTGCTCAGGCACTTTCACATAGAGCAGGTCTCCTTCAAATATGTGTCTTCCAACCATGGGCTTATCTATGGAAATCGCCACTTGCATTCCCTCACCTGCTTCAGGTATAGCCTTGCCTTTATCCTGTATCTGAAGTATTTCGCCGACTTCTTCGCCGTCCTCAGCTCTTAAGAGCTGCAGCTTCGGCTTTATTTTTCCTGTGAGCACTTCAATTCCAACTATGGCTGGTTTGGCTCTTCTAAACACATAACCCTCCAGTATCTGAATCTTCGCCGGCTTAACAAGTTGCGAGAATTCCTGAACTGTTTTGGCTTCCTGCTGTGACTTAAGCCATGAAACGTAATTATCCACAAGGTGGTAGATTATTTTCTCCTGAAATATTGGGATACTCTTGCTTTGGGCTTCTTCAGCAGCGTCTGGAAGCACCTTGACATTAAAGGCTAAGATGGCGCCGTAAAACGGGTTATGATCCTTAACAACAGCGGCCTCGGTGACATCCCTCTTTGAAATATCACCCACATCCGCCAGCCTTATAGGCACGTTGTTACGTTTCAGGTTCTCGGCTATAGCTTCCAGAGAGCCAAGCGTATCAGCCTTAACTATAACGCCATCAACATCCGTGGAGATGCGGATGCGTTTAATCTCCTCAGAAACAAGCGTCACATATTTCTCAGGGGACTCACCTTCGCCTACAACGTAAATTGGAGCACCAGCCAAAACGCCCTCAAGTTCAGGCGCCACGATCTTGACGCCGGCCGCAGCTGAAACGGACTCAACTGAGGAGAACTTGTCCCGCGGATCCCTCATCTCATCAAGGGGCTTTGGAACGAGCAGCGCTCTCACCCTGGTGACTATGGGCTTTTCTCTGCCGCCGACAACTATCAAATCATCCCTTTTCATAATGCCATCATATATTATGGTGTTTAATGTTAGGCCTAAGCCCGGTTCTTCTTTAACCTCCAGCACTGTTCCCTTGGCGGGGCCGGAGGTTGTCTGAAGCCGCTTCTTCAGATACTGCTGTGTTAACCCCACAAGAACCGCTAGAAGCTCAGGTATGCCTTCTCCTGTCTTAGCGCTTGTCGGCACAAGGGCAACTGTCTTGGTGAAGTCCTTTATCCTGTCGAATCTGTCAGCATTAAAACCCAAACGGGAGAAGGTTCCGATAATCTCGTAAATCCTGTTGTCCAAGTCCTCTCTGACGTATTTATCCTGAAGCTGATAACTTTTAAGGAAGGGTGCATCTTCAACAGATTTCCATCCGGGAATTCTGTCAATCTTGTTAACGGCCACTAGAAAGGGAGTCTTCCTGGACTTTAAAATTTCTATACACTCATATGTTTGAGCTTCAAAGCCCTTAAGTACATCAATAACCATAATTGCGATGTCAGCAACGCTTCCGCCTCTCATGCGCAGATTCGTGAACACTTCGTGGCCAGGGGTGTCCACGATCAGCAGCCCAGGGATTTCAATCTGACCTTTAAGAGATGATAGCAGGGGACCGACCATTTGCTTAAGTGTCTCCATGGGGAAGAAGCTGGCGCCGATATGCTGGGTCATTCCGCCTGCTTCACGGGCTTGAACACTTGTCTTACGAATCTTATCAAGAAGAAGAGTCTTGCCCGTATCCACATGACCTAGAACGCAGACTATTGGCTGACGAATGGGCATCCTGCATACTCCCATGGAACAGCATGCAAACCTTATCAAACCTAATAAACTCTATCCCTAATAAAGACTGTTTCAACAAGCTTGAAATATGGACGGAGGTCACTCGGTTTTCGCTATGAGAAGAAGAATCCCTAAAGCCAGCAGTATAAATCCTAGAACAGCGAAAAACCATGTGTAAGCCCCTAAGGCTTCACTGCTTGAAATTGAAAAGTACGCCTCCAACGCACCGAGGATCATCAGCAGTAATCCGAGAAACTTTTCAGCAGCACTTAACCCGAAGGCGCTATTTTTGCTCAAACGAAACCTCCTTACTGCATGCCCTTTACATAGGCTTGATGGAGGCTATTTAGTTTTCCCCTTTCCACCGGTTTCTTCAAGCTTTGCAGGCAGATACTCATCTACAATGTATGTCAGCCCATATCGGCTGAAGGCCTCCTGCTCAGCCTTCCGCCTTATCTTCATGAAGGTTTTTATCTCCCTCTGCCACAGCGGGTCCTCCTGATACCTTGGATCCTTCTGAAGTTCATGGAGTCTCTTCATGTCTATTTCGTCCAGAGGATCTGTGGGCAGCTTATACTCAACTATGTCAGTTGCCCAAACCCCACTCCACACGGCGTCCGGCGTTGTTAGGTCTCTTAAGTGAGCCGCGTTAGCTGAGCCTGAAATTATAACCATAGCTATATGCATGCCCCATGGGTCTCCGTCCGTGAATATGTAAACTGGAAGCTTAAGCTCCCTGTTCAGCCTCCTTATGAAGTAACGCGTCGCCCGCGGAGCCTGCCCAGCCGTCAACACGAGGATCGCGTTGAACTTCTTATGCACGTTTTCCTCGATGAAGCGTGTGAAAAGACCGCCCTTCTCTATGGCGATTACCTTGTCAGCTGAAGTTTCCTCAAACACAGCTGAGGTTAATGCAGGCCCAATCATGACGCCGTCTGGATGTGAGGTCAGGTTTAGGGTTTTGCCCTCATATCCGGGCACGGTGTATCGTATAGTTAAGTCGCCGAACACTGCGGAGCGTTCCTCCGGGAAGATGCTGAAGTCCTCCCTTGAGTAGCCCAGAACGGTCTCCAGGTCGGTTATGATGTTGTTGGATTCCTGCTGGTCCTTGAAAGTCATTTCATAGGCTTGTGCAGAGTAGTAAACATCTCTCAGAGTGGAGGTTTTCCTTTGGGAGGTAAGCTCATATGAGAAGAGCGCCGCCCAGACCAGCTGGGCGAAGGGCTTTAAGTGCCGAATGTTTCTTGAACTCCTCTTAACCCTCTTGTCACCTAGAACAAACTGTCTCAACACGTGATCGTAGTAGATGTTTTCCGTAGACCTGACAGGCATCTCAATAAATGGGAAAACTCCTCTTTCAAGCTGATCGTAAATTCTAGAACCAAGTCCTCGAAGTTTATCTAGGACCTCTTTCCTCTTTTCAAGCACGCTTCTTTCAGGTTCACTCAATTCCATATCGCCTCACACTCTGCAGAAGCCTCTCTATATTAGGTATTTTATCCTTTTCAGCAAGTTTAGTTGAGAATTCAGCTATCCTTGGGAGGTATTTGCTGAATACGCCTAGTCTCTTCTTCTCGCGATCCGCATGTTCTCTTCTTGACAGAAAACGCTGCAGCTGCCTGGCCACTTCTCTCAGCCCATTAGCGATTTCACGTCTCACCTCAGGTCTATCAGCAATGAACTCCTTACCAACGGTCTTGTAAGGAACCTTCGTGCTGCAGATATGCACAACTATCGCGATGGGCATGTCCGGAGCAACTTTGTATCTGCGCCAGTTCATAGACTCTATAACCTTCACGGAGACGTCACTTGCCTCATCATAAAGTAGGGGAATGCGATTAGCGAAGCGGTAAACAACAAAACCGTTCTTCTGGGGAATTTCTCCTCCATATGCTATGGCAACTTCGACAATAAACGGATGCCCAGAATAGGTGGCTGGTTTCCGCTGATGCACCGCGAGGAACTCAGGCTTTAACTCCTTTAGTATCCCTGTGCGGAGCAGCTCCTCGCCGAGGGGTGATAGGCACCCTGCATCTGGAGGCAGGAAATCCTTAAACTTCCTTAGCATCTGCACAAGTCTGACAATTTCATCGTGGGACAATTTCTTGGGGTTTTTCGAGGGGCTTATACCGCTGAACTCGAGGAACCTCTTTGCTGTGATATCGCCGACCCTGTGAAAGTGGTTCTTCAGGAAATCCAGCATGTTTCCATGCGGGGTTATCTGTATAAGGCGTTGAAGAAGTTCAACATCAACGCCGTAGGGATGAGGCAACGTCTCCGTGGGCGGATCAGGCATCACTGTTGTTGCCCTCTTAAACATGTACAGTCTACCCTTTGGATCTACAAAGGTCAGGTTTGCATAGGGGTTAACCATGGCCGTCTGCTTGAAATATTCCAGTATTTTCGGCATAGCTCGCAGGTAGTCGCCTTCAAGGGTGAACTCGACTATTGTGCCCCGCCACCCATCCTTATTCAAAATGATTCTACGATCAAGGATTACAGGGCGGTTCTTCTGAATATCAATCATAATCTTATACTCATAAATTCTAGTGCCACCTGTGCTTGAAATTATAAGTGCAGGTTGATGAGTGGTTATCTGCCCATACAGAATTGCCATTTTCCCTCCAAGCCCAAAAGTTCCCCTCTGCTGCTTCAGCTTATACTTAGAACCATAGAGAACTTGCCCAAAGGCCAGGGGAATGTGTTGGGGAGGAATTCCGGTGCCGTTGTCTTTAACCCTAAGCCTGTATATCTGGGTTTCCTCGCTTGCCTCACCTTCAAAGGAAAGCCGCACATAAATATCCGGTGGAACTTTAATGCTTTCAGCAGCGTCAAGCGAGTTCTCCACAAGTTCTCTTATAGCTGCGAAGATAGCTCTTGTGGGGTTTGTAAAGCCTGCTATGTCACGGTTACGATAGAAAAAGTCCGCTGCACTTATCTCTTCAAATGTTGCTTGAGCCACCTACTCCACCGCATACTTCACGAGGTCAATCCTACGTATGCACAGCTATAACTTTAATTTAACTATGTATCTAAGCTGAAAATGCCCGTTACACATTAGCACTTGCATAAGCACATAGGCGCGATTACTGCCTTGCTTCTTTCAAAGCGTAAGCTTTCTGCCCTAAAATTTTGCCGCAATAATTTTAATTCTGCTAATGGAAATAGGAGCTTATTATGTTCCTCTATCCCTATTTTATGGGCAATAACCCATTTTCACATGCCTAGAGCGGCTACTCCTCCTCTTCCGCTCCTCTAAACTGCACATAATAATATTCGCCAATATCCTTCTGGTAGATGTCAAGCCTTGAACCTTCCTTGTTAACCCTCGGCCTCCTCGTGACAGGATCTCTTCTAAACGTGACGTTCATTTCCTTAAGGAACATGTTCATGCCGTCCCGGAGGGTTACAGGCGGATTGGCTACGCCATTCACGCCGGGCTCACCAGTGAAGATCATTAAGCGATCTGCTATGAAATCCTGAGCAACGACATCATGTTCAACCACGAAGGCTGTGGCATTACGGGACTGCATAACCCTGCGGACTGTTCTAGCCATGCTTAAACGCTCCTCCACATCCAAATAGGCGCTGGGCTCATCTAAAAGGTAAAGCTCAGCGCTTCTTGATATGCAGGCTGCGATGGCTGTTTTCTGAAGCTCTCCACCGCTGAGCTCGGAAACCTTACGATCCAGTAGACGATACATTCCAAGGGGCTCCAGGATCTCGGATTTATACCAGCCTGATGAGAAGTCCTCTTTGGCTACACTCATCAAAAGTTCCTGAACTGTACCCTCATAATCGGCTGAAATGTACTGCGGCTTATAACTTACGCTGAGCGTCTTGAACTCCAGCCCCTCATCGGTCTTCTCTAGACCTGCAAGGATCTTTACAAACGTTGTCTTTCCAATTCCGTTTGGTCCCAGAATACCTATGATCTCGCCTTTCCTTATCCAGCCAGGATTCACCGTGAGCTTGAAGCCCTTGTAAGTTTTCTCCATACTGCCCCATTTGAGAAAAGCTTCACCAGCATCGGGGCTTATGGTTGGAGGTTTCTCATGGAAAATTATAGCTTCCCTTCTGAAGCGCACGTTCTCATCCGGGATAAAGCCTTGAAGGTAAATGTTTATGCCTGTTCTTACGCCATGCACATGAGAAACTATTCCATAAACGCCGGGTTCACCGTAAAAGATGCATATTTGATCTGAAAGATAATCTATTATTGCAAGGTCATGTTCAGCCACAACAACAATCTTATCGCTGTTTCTTAGACCTCTTATGGCCCTTGCAACAGCAAGTCTCTGCTTAACATCTAAATAACTTGACGGTTCATCAAAAAGGTAGACATCCGCTTCACGGCATATAGCGGCTCCTACAGCCACTCTTTGAAGTTCCCCGCCGCTTAATGCGTCTAAGGGTCTATCCCATAGCTTCTCCAGCTCAAGCTGCTTGGCAAGTTCCCTTAGGACGCTGCGCTCATCCACTTTTTCCAACAATTCACCCACTTTACCAGAAACTGCCTTGGGGATTCTGTCGACATATTGAGGTTTATGTACAACTTTAAGCACGCCCTCACTCATTTTTTGAAAGTAGTTTTGAAGCGATGACCCCCTGAAATAACGTATTATCTCGCTCCATCCAGGGGGATTTTCATAATTTCCAAGGTTCGGCTTTATCTCGCCTGAAAGCACCTTAAGAGTTGTGGTTTTTCCTATACCATTCTTTCCAAGAAGGCCTAGAACATTTCCGGGAGAAGGCATGGGAAGCCTGAAAAGTTTAAATGTATTTGGCCCGAAACGGTGGCTGCACTCGGCTTCCAACTCGTCTGGAAGGTTCACTACAGAAATTGCTTGAAAAGGGCATTTTTTGACGCATATTCCGCATCCAGAACATAAGGCTTCAACAATAACGGGCCTATTGTTTTCGAAGCGTATTGCCTCTATACGGCTTCGAACCATGGGACAGAAACGATGACATATCCTATCACATTTTTTAGGCCTGCACTTGTCTGAATCCAGCACCGCAACTCGCGGCATACTGCATCAACAACTCATTAAAGCGTTAAACTTGGAGTCAGAATAACCGTATTCTGCTAAAAGCTTTTCGAAGCCAGGCTGACTAAAAAGAGATAAGGGGGAGGCCAAAGGTCTCTGGGGCTTTCACCATTCCTCTTCTTCCCATTCCTCTTCTTCTTCCCATTCTTCCTCTTCCCATTCCTCTTCTTTAAACAACATTTCACAACACCTCAACAGCTGGTGCATAGGAGATTTCCAAAGGGCATTTTAAATCTTTTCATTCGGCAGCTGTCGATGAAACAATAAGGCAAGCATGTTCTATCTCTAAGGATCACGTCAGGATCTTTGCCGTCAACGAAGCAATAGGCTCGCGCATACCAGGTGTGATGTAAGCCCAGCAGAGGTTAGCCGAGTTATGAGCTGCTCCAATATCGCCCCTACGACTAACGGCTATTAAACCCATGGAGTTTGCAGTTCCAGCCAGCCTACTATTTACAAGATTGATAGCTTCTTCAACTGCCTTTTGCGCTGACTTTCCAGAAGCCATGCGATCACAAACCGTCTTAGCCAGAACAAGTCTTATGGCTATTTCACCTATCCCTGTTGCTGAGCACGCACCACTTTGATTGTCAGCGTATGTTCCACAGCCTATCAGCGGGGAATCACCTATTCTCCCAGGAAGTTTCAAAGGTATACCGCCTGTTGATGTTGCTGCTGCAACATTTCCTTCCTCATCAAGAGCCACAGCGCCCACGGTTTCTAAGCTGAAAATTTCCGGGTAACTTTTGATTAGTCCAGCAAGTTTTGGCAAGTCATATTTTCCCTCAAGCAGCGCTTGCTTGTACAAATGATAGCGTTTCAGCTGATTCTCTGACGGCGCATCTATCCTTTCAACGCCGAAAATTCCTGCAAGCTTTTCAGCACCCTCACCCACAACAAAAACATGGTCTGATTTCTCCATCACTAGCCTTGCCAAACGCACGGGATTTTTAACATCCCTCAAAAGTCCAACAGCACCCGCCCTCAAGGTTTTACCATCCATAACAGACGCCTCCATCTCCACATTGCCCTCTAAGTTTAAAGCGGAACCCTTACCCGCGTTAAACACGCCTGTATCCTCCATAAGGGCTACAGCCTCAACAACAACATCCAAAGCACTTTCGCCTTTAACCAGCATTTCAAAGCCTAACTCAGCAGCTTTCTTAACACCTTCAAGGGCGGGTTGGCTGCGGCTCTGATCCCATTTTCCAGCCCCACCATGAACCACAATTATTGGTTTTCGATCTTTCAAAGCGGATCCCAAAGGATTAACATCCATGGAATCATCTACTCCGAATATAAGGTTAATGCGACAAAATGATTAAATCCCCGTTTTCAAAATTATTTTTGGGATGATGTGAGGCGACGGCTGAGAGCACTTAGCGATGAGAAAGCCAACTAACCTGCACTGACCCTTGAGGTAATCGAGGAACGCGTATGCTTAGGGATTTTAACCTTCTGGCAACCACATCAAAGGGAAATGAAACTGAAGCCTGCTCTGAGTTGTGGTATTTACTTGGGGAGATCGGTGATCCCTCAGCAGTTGTGGACAAGAGTGGAGTTTCAGGACTTGTCGTCGCCAAAACATCCTTAAAGCCCATTGAGGTCACTGAGAAGCTCCGTGCAATACTCCGAGAGCGCCCTTATGAGTTCCGCTACTTGCTTAGGGTGATTCCCATAGAAAAGGTTGTACGCACAAGCCTTGATGAGATAAAAAGAGCTGCAGCAGAGCTGGGCGCGAAAATTCGAGAAAACGAAACTTATCGCGTCACCGTTGAGAAACGTTTCACTGGAACCTCCACCAGGGACATCATAGAAGCCGCAGCCTCAGCGGTAAATAGGAAAGTTAACCTTGAAAATCCGGATAAAATCCTCCTGGTTGAGGTTATAGGCGGGCTTACCGGCATGTCAGTGCTTAAGCCTCAAGACATACTTTCCATTGTTAAGGAAAAAGTGTTGTAAAAAGGCTTGTGCTCAATCAGCGCCAAGTGTATAAAAGGGCTACTCGTTCAATAACAAGATTCTTGATAACCTCTTGCAGGTTATTTTTCCCATTCATAGCCTCGATCTCAGCATCTGTGATGTTAAAAACCTTCTTTATGACCTTTATCTTCTCCTCTGAGAGCTCTAAAACCGAGTCATCGCGTTTCGCCCCTGCAGATTCTTCTATGACCTCTAAGGCTGATTTCACATTCTCTAAATTTTCGCCTATTGCAAGCGCAGCGATTTCCCCTGTGCCGCTTTTAATCCCGAGAATCCCCGTGGCCTTTCTGATTTGCCGCTGGGCTGAGGCATAGAGCAGCAGCTCCACAGAGAGATTTCTCGAAATATTTTCTCCATTTCTAAATGCTTTCAAGGCGTTTAAGGCCGCGAATAAAAGGTGATCACTGGTCGCAACTGGCTTTGCGTCGAATAACTGAAACACAATTTCTGGATGCAACTTATTCCTCAAGTTTTTTAGGAAGCCATCTACATCCTCAATTTTTGCGTTTCTAAATCCAGCTATGGCCACGTACTTCCCGAAATCGCTGATGTGCTTCAGCACCTTCCTTCCTCTTCCAGAATTTCTTTAAGTAGCTTGTTCACAAGTCTTCTGGATAAGCCTGCGTTAACGAGTTTATCCATCTCCTCTTCTACCGGCTTGCTGCTCTCTCGGCATTTTCTGACAATTTTTCGAATGGTTTCTTTTATCTCCCACGGGAAAACTATCCACTTATCAGTTTCAGCCGCATAATAGTCAGGCACAACAATACTCCAGGGCTTATAGAACACTGTTGCTATCTTGACATCCTGGGCGCCTTTCTCCAGCAGATGCTCCTTTATGAGGCGGAGACTTTTACCCGTGTCAGCTACCTCATCCACTACAAGAGCCAGCTTACCCT
The DNA here is from genome assembly GCA_038868255.1 of Bathyarchaeia archaeon. GTDB lineage: Archaea > Thermoproteota > Bathyarchaeia > Bathyarchaeales > Bathycorpusculaceae > DRVV01. The sequence continues at coordinate 29,255 of JAWCTJ010000002.1, read as the reverse complement.
TCACATCCACAGAAACAGGCTGGGTTAATTTTGGCTCATTACTCGTTTCAGCAACACCCACATAGAACTCTACTCTAACGTTGGCCAAGTTTGGATTTTCGAGGAGATCAGAGAGAATCCTTGCAGGAGGCCAACCACCTCTGGAAACACCAATGATTACATCGGGCCTGAAACAATCCCGCTTTATTTTTTCAGATAAACGCAAAAGCATATTGTAGATTCTGCTCCATGAAGGAACCTCATATTCAATCTTCTGGCTCAACAATTATTCCTCTTTTATGATGCAATAGAAAGAATGCACGCATATATGATTTAAATTTTCCAAAAAATGGTGGAGATATAAAAAACGGAGAGAGAAATTTAGTCGAACTCTGAAGATTCAGGCTCTTTTGATTTCTCTTTTTCCTTCTCTTTCTCTATGCCCTTAGCTGCGATTACGTCGTCGATTTTGAGCACCATGCTGGCGGCTTCGGTGGCTGACTTGAGTACTTGAAGCTTGACCCTTAGGGGCTCCACTATGTTTAGCTCAAGCATATCCCTGATTTTGCCGGAGAACACGTCGACGCCCATGCGGTAGCCGTCGGCCTTCTCGTGAGCAGCCCTCAAAGAGACCATGATGTCCACGGGATCCAAACCCGCGTTCTCAGCCAGCGTCAATGGTATGGCCTCGACAGCGTCAGCAAATGCTTCGATGGCTAACTGTTCGCGGCCTCCCACTTTAACGGCGTAATCTCTGAGTTGCTTTGCCACTTCAGCCTCTGGGGCACCGCCGCCCGGAACTATTTTTCCATCCTCTATTGCGTTTCTAACCACACAGAGGGCATCGTGAAGCGAACGTTCAGCCTCATCCACCACGTGCTCGGTTCCGCCTCTAACCACTATTGTAACTGCCTTGGGATTCTTGCACTCCCTTACGTAAACTAGCTTGTCATCGCCGATTTTGACTTCCTCGACGAGTTTTGCTTCTCCCAGCACGTCGGAAGTGAGATCCTTTATGCTGGCCACTATCTTGCCGCCAGTCGCCCTTGCAAGCTTCTCCATGTCACCGCTGCTGACGTTTTTAACCGCTAATATTCCTTTCTTGGCGAGGAAGTGCAGGGCCACGTCGTCTATGCCCTTCTCACAGAACACCACATTAGCACCAACCTCAGCAATTTTGTCAACCATCTCCTTTAGCATTCGTTCTTCCTCGTCGAGGAACAGCTTCATCTGCTCGGGGCTTTCAATGTTGATTTTGGCGTCGAACTCCGTCTTCTCGATTTCCAGTTTAGCGTTTATCAGCGCTATTTTGGCGTCTCTTACGAGCTTTGGCATCTGTGGGTGAGCTACTTCCTTATCGATAACCATGCCTTTGACTAATTCTGTCTCCTCAAGGCTCTTGCCGTGCTTCTTCAGAATCTTTATTAGGTCAATGTCAGCCTTGATCTTTCCATCTTTTTCCTCGGCCACCTGCCTCACAGCTTCTACTGCGATTTTAGCGAGGTAATCCTTGGCGGCGGCGACGCCCTTACTGCCCATGGAGGTCATAGCTACATCCAGAAGAAGTTTGTCGTCACTTATGCTCACGGGGATGGCTAACTTATTTAAGACCTCCTTAGCCTTCTCATGTGCTTTCTTGAAGCCTTCGATTATTATTGTGGGGTGAATGTTTTGATCTAAGAGGTTTTCAGCCTTAGCCAGCAGCTCTCCAGTTAAAACCGCAGCTGTGGTTGTTCCGTCTCCAACCTCGTTATCCTGAGCCTTGGCAACTTCAACAAGCATTTTGGCGGCAGGGTGTTGCACATCAAGTTCCTTAAGTATTGTTGCGCCATCGTTTGTTATAGTTACGTCGCCGAAGCTGCTTACGAGCATCTTATCCATACCCTTCGGTCCCAGTGTGGTTCTCACAAGCTCAGCCACCACCTTGGCAGCCATGATGTTGTTTCTTTGAGCCTCTCGTCCGGTAGTTCTGCCCGTTCCCTCTTTCAGTATAAGTACGGGAACTGTTCCAGGCATGGCTGACATTAAACATCACCTCTGATTCATAACAGTTGTATGCGATTAAATGGGCAGAACAGATTCAAAAAAGTTACTTCTATATAAACGTTTCTATTCATCGGTCCTCAAAATTTTGTACCCTGAAGCCTTCCTAAGCCTATTCATTACAGCTAAACCAAGACCATCAGCGGGAATTGACTCTGCAAGAATAACATCTACGCCTTCTGAGTCAAAATCCCTTAAAAGCCTAAAGAGATTTTTGGCTATTTCGGCCAGGTTACTTCTGCTTCCGAGGGATTTAACAACGTTAGCCTTGTAATGATTTGAAGTCTCATCCGTTGCTAAAACTCCAACTTTGCATCCCACCCGACTGTAATCCTCAGCCAACTCATTTATCTTTTTCACAACAGCTTTCAATGAACCCTCAACAAGGAACATCTCAGCCTTTGGGGCATAATGTTTATGCTTAACCCCTGGGGAACGTGCGTGATTCACATGCAACTCCTTTTCGGCTACTGCAACCGGATGAAGACTAACTTCCCAGAGGAAGCTCTTCAAAACCTCGTACGGAACACCACCAGGCCGCAGTATCTGTGGAGGATCAGCAGTCATATCCAGAACTGTGGATTCCACTCCAATATGGGTTGGGCCAGCGTCTAGTACGGCGTCTATTCTCCCATCTAAGTCCTCGAGGACATGCTGAGCTGTTGTAGGGCTTGGTCTTCCAGCAAGGTTCGCGCTTGGAGCAGCTATTGGAGAACCGCTTTTTCTGATAAGCGCAAGGGCCACGCTGTGTCTAGGCATTCTAACCGCAATCGTATCTAGTCCGGCGACTGTCACGTCAGGTACAAGGCTTGAGCGTTTAAGGATGAGAGTCAGAGGACCTGGCCACAGAAACTCCATAAGGCGAAGGGCTTTTTGCGGCACGTTCTCCGCAAGTCTGTACACATCGTCTATGCTTCCAACGTGCACTATTGGAGGATTGTCCCTTGGGCGCATCTTAGCCTCAAAAAGCGCTGAAACGGCTGCCGGATTTAGGGCATCAGCCCCTAAACCATAAACAGTCTCTGTTGGAAAGGCTACAAGCCCGCCACGACGTATTATGCCAGCCGCTTGGCTGATAATATCAGGATCCGGACTGTCAGGATTAACCTTAAACACCAGAGTTTTCTTCGACATTAACAAACCTTATTTCAGCATGAACACCACAGTACTTAAAGTTTGGTTGAAAGGAAGAATTAAAATCACATAAGAATCTGAAGTCCACTTTATTTTTTTCGGCGAGCATGCTCAGCAGCATACTGCTTAAGAAGTTTCATTATATGCGGATGGCAGCGGGCTATGTCAGTTAAGCTGACTATACCCAATAGGCGCTCTTCATTAACAACCGGCAGGCGCTTAATGTTCATGGAGAACATGAGCCTTACAGCCTCCTCAAGATCCACATGAGGCTCCACCGTAATCAGTGGACTTGACATTACATCCCTGACCAAAGTCTTTTCCGCATCCCTTGCCTCAGCCACAACCCTCTTCAGAACGTCCCGCTCAGTCAATATTCCAACAGCTTTGTTTCCTCCTAGAACAATTAGGCAACCTATTCCCATCTGGCCCATTAAGTTAGCAGCCTCTCTTACAGTAGAGTTCACGTCAATGGTTACAACATCTCGGATCATTACATCATCAACCTTTAATGAAACAAGATGCTCATCTTTCTCTTCATCCTGAGACAACCCGGAACCCTCAAAATTTTTAAAGGTGAACCTTTATATAAACTATAAATCGAAAACTACCTCTGGATAAGTAATTTTCTTATCATCCCCTCAACTCGTTCATTCTCAGGTATTTTTGCCTTCTCAAATTTCTCCTTGGATTTTGTCATGGGGCAGGTGGCATCTACGCCCATCTTTGCGGTTAACCCTGTCTCCTGATCCGCTGAAGAGTCTAACGTTGAGCCCCTAGCGTTTTCAATTATCAATAAGTCTTCATCGGCTTGGAATCTTGTGGCTATTGCCCACTCCACATCTGAAATATCAAAGACATTAATGTCAGGATCTACTACGATAGCATGCTTAAGGCTTGGATGAGCTGCCAAGGCTGCCAATAAGGCGTTTTTTCCGTCACCATCAACTTGTTTCTCAATTGATATAATAGCGTGAAGCCAACCTCCACCGCCGACTGATAGGTTAACAGCGTGAACTTTCGGCACAACCTTGGAGACAGCCTCGTATATTGCGGCTTCCCTAGGCAGTCCCATCAAAAGTTTATGTTCTGATCCTGAGGGGAGAACCGCCTGATATATGTAGTCTCTGCGGCGCATGATGCCCAATATCTCTACAACAGGCTGCATCCTTTGAACATCATAGGTTCCTGTAATATCCACGAGCGGGCCCTCTATAACCTCATGGGATATGGAGATTTTCCCCTCCAGAACAAGCTCCGCATCCGCTGGAGCATATGCGTCCACATGCATACACCTAACAAGGCGTAATTTACCGTTTAAAAGCGTGTTTGCAACGGCAAACTCATTAACTCCAAATGGGGGGGAAGAAGAAGCAGCTAACATGACAGCCGGATGATTGCCTACAGATATAGCAATTTCTAAATCTTTTTTAGCCTCCTTAGCCATGCACCAAAGCCTATAAAGGTGACGGGGAACTAAGCGTATTGCTAGGTGTCGTTCATCCAGAAGTTGAAGCCTGTGGATTGAAACATTCTCTAGGGCTCCATCCGGGCTTTTTGCATGGATAACGGATGCTGTTACGTATGGACCTGCATCCCTCTCAAAGTGGGTTAGAACTGGAAGTTTAAACAAATTAGGCTCTTCGATGACCTCGCAGACCTCACCGTCATCGGTTATTTTGGGCTGTATGGGTGAGCGGCAAGCATCCAGAAGTTTATGATAAAGTTCTGTTCCATTAACACCAAGCGCCTCGCAGATTCTATTCCTGGTTCCGCATACATTAGCCACAACCTTGTTCATTCCGTCCCTAACTTTTTCAAAAAGAAGAATAGGGCCATCCTTATCAAATCTTTTAATGAAATAGGAAATCTCAAACTTTGGAGAAACATCGTTCTCCACATGGAGAACTTGATCTTTCTCTTCCATAAGCTCCAAAAAGTCTCGCAGACTCATGCCACGCTTCCCTCCATAGCAAGTTCTGAGGACATAATCTTGTCCACGAGTTTCCTCAAAATTGATTGTGCTTGCATCTCGTTCAGAGATTCCAAATAAATCGAGACTAAAGCTATTTTCCTCTTCTTTGACGCTAAATATTCAGCGAACATTCTAGCTGAAACAGTATTTCTGTCACCTAAGAGAACTGATGAAGAGGGACCCGACATGTCCAAAGGCCTAGGTACGGCGATGGCTAAAGTTCCAAGTTTATCCTCTTTCTCGCTTAGAAGAACTAGACAAGCATTCTTTGTTTCTAAGTAAACTGCCAAAAAGCGGATATTCTGCTCTACAATTTCGTCCTTGATAACTCTCGCGCGATCCAAATAGGCTCCACCATTCATATTTATACCGATAAACGCACTATTTATTGCTTTCAAGGATCCTGGGAAAGATGAGCGGTGACAGAGCCCAAAAGATAATGGAAATTCTTCGCAGGAGTTTCTCTCTTCCTGAATGGATCACCTCTAACAGGGATCCGTTCGAAACGTTAATAGTAACTATAATTTCACAGAATACTGCTGACAGAAACACTAAAAGAGCTTTTGAAAATCTCTCAAGAAAATTTCTGATAACCCCTGAAGCCTTAGCTAACGCCGACGTAAGAGAAATTGAAGAATGCTTAAAGTCAGCTGGGCTCTATCGGAATAAGGCTAGGGTGATAAAAGAAATTTCAAGAATAATTCTTGAGAAATATAATGGAAGCTTAAACCCCATTATTAAAAAGCCTCTTGAAGAATCGCGAAAAACACTGATGGAATTACCTGGAGTTGGGCCTAAAACGGCGGATGTCATATTACTTTTTTCAGGGGGGAAGCCCACTATACCTGTAGACACGCATGTCAAAAGGGTGTCAAAAAGGCTTGGATTAGCGCCGAATAATGGAGGATATGAAGACGTTAGAAAAGCACTACAAAGCCTATTTAAGCCAGAGGATTACTTAGATGCACATGTTCTGCTAATTTCGCTTGGAAGAAAGTATTGTCGTGCCCGAAACCCCCACTGCAGAGAATGCCCCTTGAGGATTCTTTGCCCCTCGCGAAGTGACTAGGATGCTTGTTTAGGCCCCTCCTCAGAAAATGGGTATTCTCTTAGGTTTTTATCAAGGCGAACTTTTCCAATTTTTATAGCGGATATGCCGCCTAATACTGGGGTGCATATTTTCATCACTTTTCTTTTATAATCAACCTCTCTTATGACTCCTATTCCAAGGAATTTATTACCACTATCATATAGTGCTGTTAATAGGCCTTCAGCTTCTTCCTTAAAGACCACTACAGCTTTCTTGCCAATTGCCTCCTCAAGTTTCCTCAAGTCTTCCTTAGGTATGTAGCGATCGCTACCCAAAACGAGGAACACCTTATCCATCGATTCCGCAAAGTGCAGGGGGTTTACCCTAAGTAGTTCACTTATCTCTCTTTTACGTCTTGAATCCACGAAGTTCCTAGCTAGAGCCACGTGTTCACCATCTTCAATTCTCACCCAACTTAATGGTATTAATTGAACCTTCGCATTCTTCAAGTATTTTAGGTAGCCAAGTTCCCTCAAGCTTTTACGTTTTTCTCGGCTTCTCTGTTTTATAGCATTGGGAGAGTCAATGGTCAAAACGCGGTAGATTTTGATTGTATCCAGAAGCGGAGTCAGTCGCTCATCCTGCTTTATAGCAAATATTATGTCGGGAAATAGTCGCTCGGCTAACTGAGCCTTATACTTAACCGCATCTTCACCTTCAATCCAGCCGTCAGTGTTCACAATGATGAAATCTGGACTTTTCTGCAAAATTTCATCTCTTAGCAAGGTTAAACCTTGGACGGTTTTTTCAAGGGCTTTGTTAGGCGAGGTGACGCCTACAAAGAATGCGTTTTCAGGTTCTAAATTGAATAAGTCAGCAATTGGCTTTGAAACTAAAGTATAAGAGACGGTGCATGGTGGCCCAATATCTGATTGCCCCAAATCCCCGTCTAATATTGCTATTTTAGGCTTACTGGTCAGTAAACGGTTAATTAAATAGGTGCAGAAGCTTGTCTTTCCAGAGTCGGGAGCCCCGACAACCATCGCCACAGCGGGTCTTGATTTGATGGAGCGAAGTTCTTCAAAGGCTTTCACCCATGATTCAGGTATTGTGGATCCTTGAACTTCTTCTACACACGCGTTTTCACCTAATGAAACATCAAAGGTTGCATTTTCAAGCACTATGAAGGGCATTCTCTTACCGTCTCTTATAATCACTTTACCTTTATCCATAATGTGGCCGAAAACCTCGACTCTACCAGACGTGACAGTTATAGAAGCAGGTCCATCAACTAAAAGCGTTTTTTTAGCGTCAACCGTTATGTTCATACGAAATCCTCCTTTGAACCTTGTAACCATTACGTCTTGCAATTTCTATTGCGGAGCCTATATCCCTTAACCCTCTTCTATGTTTGGATTCACTTAATAGTCGGTTCGTTCCAGCCTCACTCACCTTTTCCAGTACGACCCGCAAAGGAAGTCGCTCATCTAAGACCCTCAGCAATTCATCCCGGTATTCTGGAGTGCCGTCGCCAATCTTAACTACAATTGATGAAGCCTCGACGTCCTTAAAGCTTCTTAATATGCTATCTATTCGGTTCACTGTTTCTTCCACGCTGAAGCAGTTTCCAGCGTTGATTACCTTCCCGTCTGCCAGAACCGCTAAGCCGAAAACTTCACCAGGATCAACGCCTATGATAATCTTCTCATAGGCGGTCTTTCCCTCGAGAATTTTGATAACATGATTCATTAAGGCTGGAAGTTCATCTTCACCCTTAAAGATGAGAACCAGATCGTGATTTATGAGAGAACGTTCCTCGAATGTCGTTATTACAACTCTGACCTCCACAGGTATGGGTTCGAAGGGTGTCAAGCTTAGAAAGGGTATCTTAAGTTTCTTAAGCTCATTGACTATAAGGTAGTAGGCTCTCCCGGATACTGTAGCGACGGCAACCTTGGCTTTCATAGATAAATTCCCATACTAGGCATAAACAAATTATTACTGTTAGTAACTTATATTCATTGATGCCCCCAGCAACACTCCAAAATATACCAACAAACTGTGCAAGACTTGATGAAATTTTAGATGGCGGTTTCTCGCTAGGCGAATTAAGCCTAATCTACGGAGAAGCTGAAACGGCGAAGACAACATTAACAATGCAATGCGCAGTAAATTGCGCTGCAATGGGATTTAAAACGTTATTTATAGACAGCGATGGCACATTTTCAGCTGGAAGGCTCTCTCAGATCGCCATGCATCATGACTTCGATAAAATTGCTGAGCGTATAATCCTTGCCAAACCAAAGGACTTTAGAGAACAAGCCACAGTCATAAACAGGCTTGCCGATTACTTAACTAAGGATTTTAGACTTGTAATTGTGGACACGCTTACATCTTTGTATAGAGCTGAGCTCGCGGAAAAACCTGAAAAAACATTTGAAATAAACCGTGAACTTAATAGACAAATGGCATGGCTGGCGCAGACCGCAAGGTCGAACAAACTTGCAGTTATCGTAGTAAGTCAAGTGCGAAGCATCCTAGACGAAGCAATTGTAAGCGTGGAGCCTGTGGCTACAAGAGTGTTGAAGTTCTGGGCAGACACAATATTAGCCATGAAACCAACTGAAAGCGAGAGAGTTGTTAAGGTATCTGTCGATAAAAAGGAAAGAGCCACAGGATCTGTTTCATGTTATTTGAGGATAGAGCAAAGGGGGCTAGTGGATTATTATCCTCAAAAAATTGAAGGATGAAGCTATGGATGGATGGCATCTTTGAATTAATAGTTGAATCATTAAAGTTTTTATTTCCAGCATACTGCGCCAATGCTACGCCAGTCCTTGTTGGCGGAGGCTTGCCGATAGACTTAGGGAAGAAATTTGTGGATGGAAAACCTATTTTCGGCAAAAACAAAACTTTCAGGGGATTCATTATGGGACTAGCTGTTGGAACATTAGCAGGGCTTATGGAAAGCTTTCTTTTCCACTACCCTATAGCTTTTGGCTTCGCAATATCCATGGGAGCACTATTAGGCGATTTGGCAGGGGCATTCCTAAAGAGAAGAGTTGGAATAGCGCCTGGAAAACCATTACCCATAGTAGATCAAATTGATTTCGTTATCGGAGCCCTAATTTTCGCCATTCCCTTAAAAATGCCGAGCCTAGAACTCGCCATCGCGTCTTTGATTATAACTCCTCCATTACACGTATTAACAAATTTTACATCGTACAAAATGGGATTGAAAAACACTCCTTGGTGAAGCGACTAAACACCTTTCCAATAGTGCAGTATAGCTTCTATAGAGATGTATGCTATAATCAGAAGCATCACGCCAACAATGAATACCATATAGGCCTGCCTAGGCTTGTAGACATATTTTGTGCTCTGATACATGAAAGCCAACCCGACGGTGCCAATCGAGAAAAGGATCATGGCTATAACACTGTCTGACACAAATTGTTCGGACAGCTGTGGATATACAAACAGAAAGCGGCCCCCATAGTAGACTGCCGGGTATGGCTTAACGATTACGCTGTAAAGCCCACCGCCAAACAGGAATATGGCGAAAGCAATGGCCAGCATTGCTAAAGCAAAAGTGGAGGGTCTAGTTGATGAAATTCGATCATAAAGCCTCTGTATAGAATAGGACATTGCGGAAATCATTTTCTTAGCTTTATGCACCACTCTCATTCGCCTCTTTTTTGATCAGGTGCTCCGCAACTTCCTTAGCCCATTCACCTGTTAAAGGATTTTTCACAATCTCACTTAAATATTCTTTCCAAGAAATGTTTAGAGCTTTCTTCCAGAGTTCATAACTTTTTACAACATTTTCATAAGCTGAACCATGCAGGTCGCAGTATCCATTCTTAAGAGCCTCCCTTTCACATAATGCGCACTTCATTGACCATCAGACCCTCCTCTTGATGGACACTTCGGGTTAAAACAAAGCATCCAAGGACGCTTTCCCCTAATCTTGACTTGAACTGTAGGCCAGCCACACTCACGGCAGGTTTTACCTGATGGTGTAACACTTCCTTTCTGAGGCAGCGGAAAAGATGCCCTACACAATCCCTTAAAAAAGTTTGTACATCCAACAAAACGTTTACCAGTTTTTCTCGAGTACAGAACCATTAGGAGGCCGTTGCCGCACACCGGGCATGTTCCAATTGTACGCTCTTCGATCCTAGCCTTCTTAATTGCGTAGCTTAACTGTTCGCCAATTGCTGTTTCTTTGGTTTTCAACTTCTCAACTACAGGTTTCAGGATTTCAATAGCTTCCAGGATCACATTTTCCCTTCTCTCAAGTTTAGCTTGGATCTTATCCATTTTCTCTTCAAGATTTCTAGTCAACTCCACTGACACTATTGTTGGGCAGTTCTTTTGGAGAACTTCAAGAACCTCGAAGCCCAAATCGGTTACAACCATCCTCTCGTCACGAACATATTTCCTATCATAAAGAGTCTGTATAATGTCCGCCCTCGTCGCCTTAGTCCCTATTCCGGCGCTCTCCATCTCCTTTAGGAGGCTGCCCGGATTATATCTGGGAGGGGGCCTAGTGAATTTATCCTCAAGGATTATCCTTTTTATCCTTATTTTCTGCCCTTCGCTTATTGCTGGCAACAAAACTTCCTCTGACCTGACGTAGGGGCCATAGAAACGTAGCCAGCCATCTACAAGGGTTTGTCTACCTCTCAAGTAGAAAATGTGTCCATTCACATTGATCCTAACTTTTACGCTCTGTCTACGAGCTGGTCCAGCGAATACGGCCATAAAGCGACGAACAATAAGATCCCAAATACGCCTTTCCGCATCATCTAATGTTCTTTCCGGAAGCTTTCCGGTGGGGTATATTGCTGGATGCGCTGGATCCTCCTTGTCACCTTCGCTTGGCTTCAATTCTTCCTTATTTAAAAGCTCATTTGCAAGTTCCTTATACTCCGAAATCCCTTTCAGCCCAACAAGCACATCCCTATAGTTTATTGACGGGGGAAGCTTTTGGCTACTCGTTCTCGGATAAGAAATCAATGCGTCAAGGTATAGACGCTGGGCGATGTCAAGTGTGCGTTTAGGGGTATACCCGAATAGGGTGTAGGCTTCACTCTGCAGAGAACCTATGTCAAAGGGCGTTGGAGGTGCTTGCTGAAATTGTTTCAGCTCAACAGCCTCTACGACACCGGAACCTTCTTTGCACTCAGACAGGATGGCCTCAGCCTCTTTTCTTATTTCTATAGCATCCCTGGTATATTCCGCCTCGAAAACCTGGTTTTCTATTTCAACTTCAGCCCTGATGCACCAGTAAGGAGTTGGCACAAAGCTTCTGATTGCTTTCTCTCTTGCTACAAGAAAACTTAAAGTGGGCCCTTGAACTCTTCCGGTGCTTATAGTGGCATAACGTCCGCTCCAATCCTTAGCGGCAATCGTTAAGGCTCTTGAGAGGTTGACACCATAAAGCCAATCAACCTCGTGACGTGCCCTTCCAGCCTCTATGAGACTGAAATCCAGAGTTGGCAACAGCGATTCATAAGCATTTTCAAGCTCTTCCCTTGTTAGTGTGGAGTATTTCATCCTTCTCGCTACTGCCTCTTTGTTTCCACATGCATATTTCAGAAGGGTATACCCTATGATGCTGCCCTCAATATCATAGTCACAAGCGTCGATGTACATTTCGGCATTTTCCGCCAGCTTTGAAATAGTCTCCAGCCAAGCACGGATATGCCCAGCGCCCTTCTCAGCAACATAACGAGGCACCCACCTGAAATGAAATACGGGGTAATAATTTCTACCAGTTTTTTCCTCAGCAACTGTGTAGAGATGCCCAATTGCGGGAACTACAATTATCTGCTTACCACGCTCAGCTATGAAATAAGGGACACCCTTATCCTCAACCTTTTTTGCTTTACCATTTAGGTCAAGGGCAGCAGCTATTCTTTGAGCAGCATCAGGCTTCTCCGTTACGATGAGTATGTGATTGCCCATAGCTCAATACCTTGAATTGAATTGTAGAGATAGCTCGCAAAGTAGTTAAAAGTTTCTCGATAAGGTATTGAATGAAGCCTACCAGCAACAATAAATATCACGGAAGCTATTTCCCATTTTATCTGACTGAATAATGGAGGGCTAAATTTGCCTCAACGTGTTACATGTAATCAATGTGGCCACTTATTGTATGAGGGAGTTGATCTGAAGCCTCCAGACGAGATCATCAGCAAATATGATGGAAAATGCCCAAAATGTGGCCGAAAACTTGCACTTATACCAGTAAATGTTGATATTAAACCATGTAAATAGCTTCCACCATAGATAGAATTAACCGCAAGAAAAATAAAGGAATACGGCGCTTTCATAACCAATAAATAGGCGAAGCTCAAATGCAAACTGAAAAACCCAAAAAAGAAAGAATCTTTAACGCTATCAAAAACCTCGGAAAAATACGTCCAAAACTGGGTCATTCGTCAGTCATAACGTTCACAGCATTAATCATCATATTATTCATTGCCTTTGCCATACGGCTTTTCCCCGTAAGATGGGAAATAGATCCATCATCAGGCAAATCGAATCTGCTTCTCTCTGAGTTTGACCCATACTTCCAATACCGCTTCACAGAATACATCGTCAAAAACGGCTTCCTCTCATGGGTTTGGCCAAACCAGTGGATTGATTATCAACGATGGTACCCAAGCGGAATAAACGTTGCGAAAGCAGGTTACCCAGGGTTACCGCTCACCGCAGCCTTTCTGTATAGCATTATTTCCACTTTGGGTGTAGGAATAGACCTGATGAGTTTCTGCGCACTCTTCCCAGCTATAATGGGGATGCTTGCATCCCTGGCGATGTACTTTTTAGGGAAAGAGTTCGGCGGGAAACCTGTAGGCCTGTTATCAGCCCTTTTCTTGGCGCTGCATCCCTCATATATCCAAAGAACTTCTGTGGGATTCTTTGATGACGAGACAATAGGCATACTTGCCATGATAGTTTTTGCATTTCTCTTCCTTAGATCCATTGAAGAAAATAGGCCGATGAATTCTACGATTAAATATGCCCTTGCCTCCGGGGCTGTTTTAGGCTACTTCAATGCGAGTTGGGGTGCTGCCTACTTCCCAATAGGGGTCGTAACACTTTACACGCTTGTTTTATTAATTATTAAAAGGTACAGCCGCAGGCTTCTTCTCACTTACAGCATAACCTTCGGCTTAGGGTTATTTATTGCAATAAATGTTCCTAAACTCTCACCTACCTACCTTATGACCAGCGCCATACTACCCGTCGCCGGAATATTCGCACTATTATGCCTCGCTGAAGTTCTAAGTAGTGTGTCAACAGCAAAATGGAAAATTGTTGTAGTTGTGGCATTCTTAGTGATGTTAACTGGTGGTTTTGCAGTCCTATGGCTTGGCGGGTACATGCAGGGAATCGCTGGAAAATTCATTTCAGTCATAAACCCCTTTGTAAGGGAAACTCAGCCGCTTATAGAATCCGTGGCGGAACATCGGATATCCGCTTGGGGTTCCCTATATTATGACTTAGGCATTGGAATACTATTCTTCATCCTGGGAATTTTCTTTACCTTAAGAATCCCTGACAACAAAAACCTATTCGCAATAATTCTTGGTTTATCTTCACTGTATTTCGCCTGTTCCATGGTGAGATTACTTGTGCTTTTCGCCCCAGCATTTAGTCTTTTAGCAGCGATAGGAGTAAATGGGCTGATTAAACCCTTTGCCACATTACTGAAGGAGCCTCCTAAAATCAGCGTGAAGAAAAAGTACGCTTTAGGACACGTAAGTAAAGAGTTCAGCGGAGCAGCAATATTTCTAATATTCATTGTACTTATGACTAACATCGCGTTTCCAAGTCCGAAAGTGTACAGGCAGGTTATTGCCCCCACAACAATATCGGGCGGAAGCCTATCGCTGGTGCCTGATGTACCCGTGGAGGAATGGATTAACATGTTGAAGTGGACAAGAGATAACCTGAATAGCACGACCGTGGTGTGTAGTTGGTGGGACTATGGGTATTGGCTAACTATACTTGGAAATGTAACCTCGCTTGCAGATAATGCAACGGTAAATGCGACTCAGATAGAAAATATTGGTTTCGCATTTATGGCCAATGAAACGCATGCCCTTAATATGCTGAAATTGTATAATGCCGAGTACGTGCTAGTCTTCGTAACCATAGATTATAACGGGAATTTTGCAAACGCCGGCGGTGACGAGGGTAAATGGATGTGGATGGCGAGGATCTCAGGTAAAGCCCACGACCGCCTTGTAAGCCAGGGCTTTATATCTGAAGAGGAAATGTGGACCGATGATTTTGAAGGGGTTAGGAAGCTATTTGGGAACTACACTCTTGGAACCCACTGGGCGGATACAGACAAGGATAATCAAGTTGACAGCGGTGAGCTCGTAGCCGCAGTCAAAGGTCGAGAATCAACAATATACAAACTGATGACATACGCCGTGGAGCGTTGGAAACAGGAGCAGAGGGGAGGTGCATCACCGACAACTCAGCTGCTCCATTTTGAAGAAGCATACATAGCCGGGCTGGAAAACGATGGATACAAGTACGGCGGAGTAGTTCCACTAGTATGCTTGTACAAGATCAAATACACAGAATAGAAAGGGTTGAGGGTTGTTCCCTAAAACGCCAGACTACCATAAGCCTGGAAAACCATTGGTTCCAACAGGCCTCGGAGTAATCTATGTACTGGTAAGCACAGTATACCTATTCCTGCTGCACGCTGTTCTTGAGAGCAATACGCCACAAATCCCATCTAGAGCGCTAACCTTAGCGGCGTGTATATTATTCGGCGGGTTCATGGGGTTGCTTGATGACTGGATGGATCTACGATGGCGTTATAAGGCTTTTTTGCCGCTAATTGCAGCAGTGCCCCTCTCAGCTTTGGCTTATAGACTTCCATACGTACGCACATCCATAGGTCTTCCGATAATTGGAACAATCGACCTGGGAAATTATTACTTTATAATTGTGATCCCCATCATTGTAACCGTGGTTACTAACACTGTGAATCAGCTTGGAGGACTAAATGGTTTAGAAACAATTTGCCCAGCCATAATCCTCACTGGATTAATGCTGATTTCATGGTCTAACGCCATATTGCTATTTGCGCCTTTGGCTGTATGGTTTCTGCTGGCCGTTTTAAACTTTCAGGGCAAGATATTCGTTGGAAACACCGGATCCTTCGCCATTGGAATAACCCTAGCCGCCTTTGCAATAATTTCCGACCTAAAGTGGACCCTGCTGATTTCGCTTGCACCATATATCCTTAACTCGTCTCTGATACTGCTCAACTACTTTATCTTTGGAACTAAAGCAAAAGTTTCATTCGATGGAAAAAAGCTTTCTTCAGACCATAGGAGAAGCCTTATCACCCTTATAACATATCGTAGACAAATGACTGAAAAACAAGTTGTCATAGTAATTGCAGGGCTTGTAGCCGCATCAACCCTAGCTGCCGTGCTTATCCAAATGGCATTCTAAACGTGCATAACCTAAGTGATTAAAAATAAGGAACCCCAGCAAATTTCAGATAGAGTAATGACATATTTTATAGAGGTATTTGCAGGGTTCGTTGAATCTGTTATCATCGGTTATCGCGACATTAATTCTTAACGTACCTTAAAAGCAATAATAATACTTTCAAGGTTAATTTTGGCTTCTTCAGATTCATCCGAGAGAAATCCCACGGGTTATATCAGATGGACCTCTTTACATGAAGCGCTCAAGTTTTGTGAGTCCTATTACCTCGTCAAATTCTAAGCCTAAGGCGTCTAAAACTTGCTCGAAGGTCGAGCGAAGATAATCAACATACTTATCCACATCTATCTCATTTTTAGTGGCAAGCATAACAGGTTTCACGTGAGGCTCATGGATCACCTTAACGAAGCTTATTAGGTCTCCGGCCCTAAGCTCAACGCCCGCGCTTTGGAGGATTCTTGCAGCCTTCACGTGTTGCGGGGTGGTCTTCGTATAGCGATCGATTTCTTCGCCTAAAACCACATTAAAGGCGAGCTCCTGAATGTTTTCCCATTCTCGACGCTTCAGCCGCGTGTACCAGTCGCGTATGATTTGTATTATTTCCATTTTAGCATTTTCAAAGTCCGTTGGAGATTTCACTTTAGACAAGGCTTCTTTCATCTTCTCAAAAGCCTTTTTTATAAATGGTGGTATGTGACGCTTCTTGCCCGTTAAGCCCTTAACGTCAACTGCTCCATCATCCATGACTCCAAGATAATTCTTCTTTCTCGAGCTGAAGACTACATAGCGGTATACTTTATCCACGTCAAGACTCATGTTAAGCTCCCTTTCCGTCCACTCTTCAAGGGCATGAACTTGCGCTTGAGTCGGGTTTTTCAAGAAAACACTGTCCGTGTCTCCATAAAGCACTTGTATGCCCAACTCGCCCGCCTTCTCAATTATTCTCGTTATTGTATGTCTTCCAATTGCAGCAGTAGCTTCTGCTACGGGCGGACAGTATAGATCGAAAGATTCCGCTCCGAAAACTCCATAACTGGCGTTTAAAATCACTTTAAGTGCACCTTGGATTATGTTATACCAGCTTCTAAGCTCAGTTAGCAGCGTTTTATCCTTTGATTTAGGCTTGTACCATGCAACTCTAAGATCTCGGAGGGCTCCTATTAGAAGGCTCTCCAAGGCGCGTTTCTTACTGCAAACCCAGTGGGGTGTATCAGGAATAAGATTTCGACGACACTCCTCATGGAGGCATAAGATTGACTGGTACCCCAAGTTCCAGATTTTGATTATAGAGGGATATAGGCTTGGAAAGTCCATAACTGCCACGTTGAAGTGGACGCCTGGAACGGGTTCAACAACTATGGCGCCCTTGTACTTCTTACCTTTAATTATTGCCCTCGTGGCGGTTTTACCCTTCAGAACAAGTATATCCTCAGCGTTGGGTATTAGGTAACCTCTTCTGCGATGTTCGCGATGCATGAAATTTCTTATCCAGCGTGAAACTCCCTGGCGGCTAACATCCTCCATGGGCATGGCGCTTATTCGTGAAAGAACCAAGATAAGCTTTAGAACGAGTTCATCATCGAAGCTTGCAAGCTTATAGGTTATCTCTGCGTCCCTGAAGCAGTACCGGGCAAGCTCGGTATACGTTAGTTCGCCTATGCCTTTATCCAGCGGTATCTTTTCAAGCCCTAGTAGAGTTCTGCCAACCTCGTCTAAAGTCACATCTCTGTACCGGTTTCCGAAGGCGTAGACCTGTATGGAGCGGTTGAAGAAGAACTTGTAGAGATCAATGTGTACGCCATACTTTAATAGGCAAACCCTCTTGCCTACTTCTATGGGAATCTCATTTCTCTTAAAGCCATGGTTCTCGGCTCTATGGGTTAAGTACCTAAGGTCGAAGTCGTCACCATTAAACGTGAGGATGAAGGGGTAATCCCATAAAACTTCGAAAACAGCCCTTAGAAGGCTCTCTTCAGAGTTGAAATACTGCATTTCCACGTCGCTCGGAAGTTTTTCTTCGCCCTCATTAACACCCTCACGTTTGAGAAGCATAACTTTCTTCAAACCGTCTGAGCCGTAGAATGATACGCAAACAACCGGGTAGGCGGCTTCACGGGGGTCAGGCATTCTTGTGGCTACTGGTGTGCATACCTCTATGTCCATGGCAGCGTATCGAAACTTGGGTGCAGGGTACTCCAGAAGTCTCGCCCACATTTCGATGTATTCAAGCTCCTCAGGTGATGCTTCCTTGAAAGCGCTTTTTAGGCCGGCAATCATTTTCTCGGAGTTCTCTAAGCGTTTGAGGACGAGTTTTCCATCTTTAACCTCATAGATCATGCCGGGGTAAAGATCCATGTCATAAATGTAGGACTGATAGTACTTTATCTTGGCCTCCCATACCTTAACGTTCTCCGGAGACATGGGGACATTAGAAATCCTCGGAAAATCCTCGGGAATAATATCCCGGATGCAGCCCTTCGGTCGACCTCCGATGGCCAGCGGATCCTTAGCCACAACTTTGGTAACTTTTATCGGCTTCTCCAACAACGGATCAAATTTCTCGACAATTTCGAAGTGGCTTAGTCCAGGATGATTCATGAGACGTTCTATTTTCTCAAGCTCATAAGGGGAAAGATTAGTGAAGCAGTAGGGCTTATGCCCAGTGTTATCATACCAAAAGTAAATTTTCGCAGATGACGGCTCATACAACTTGATCAGAACTTTTCCCTTTTTACCGTCATAGGTAGCGGAAACAAAGTATGAGGGCGGCAAGTTCTCAGGGGCTATAGGCGGGTATCCTTGAACACCCTTCTTTCCCGCTTGATCCACAAGGGGCGGAGCTTCTGCTTTGATTTCTCCATGAGTGGATGTTTTTGGAGAGTAGAACTCATCGAGCCGCTTCTGCGTCATAATCTTCATCTAGCCCAACCTTTAATATGAGCCGGGTAGACTAAAGTTTTACTAGCACAGCTGCCCGGGAAGTGCTGAATTGCTCAGGGAAGCTTGGACCGTTGCAATCGAAGCCTTAAGCTGGATGGAAACTCAGAAAATCAATGAACATTTAGCTCTGGCTAGAACTGCTAAGCAGTTGGATATAGATAACTTAGATGCTTTGCGCCTTGCTAATAGGCTGGTATATGAAACGGTTAGACGCCGTAACCTTATAGACAGATTTATCAACGAGATTTTGAAGCCCCGTTCCCTTTCGACGTTTACTGTTGGGGTGCAGTCTTTCTTGAGGCTCTATGTGTACCAAACGAGAATACTTAATGGATGGAAAAAAGTGGATATTGAGGAAGCTAAAGAAATAGCAAATCTTGCACGATCAATTCTTGGATGGAAGGCTCTTAGAGAAGTCGAGCCTATCCTCGGATTGCTTCTGACGGAGAACCCGCAGAGGATCATCAGGGACTTAGGTGATGAAGAGAGAATTGGACTTATGACATTTCACCCTACATGGTTCGTCAGATACTGTTTTAAGCTCTTTGGAAGAATGGAAACTATAGCGCTACTTGAGGCGAGCTTAGAGCCACCGCCAACCTACATAAGGCTGAACACTCTCAAAGGAGACGAGGATGAAATTCTGAAAAGATTAGCTGATGACGGCATAGCCATTGAGAAGGTTGAGGGATTAAGGTTCGCATACAAAGTTTTAAGTTCGAAGAATCCGCTGATTAGAACCAAAAGCTATCAAAAAGGGCTATTTTATATTCAGGACAAGGCAAGCTGCTTTGCAGCGGAGGCAGCGGACCCCAAGGCTGACATGGTTGTTTTAGACATATGTGCTGCACCTGGTTCAAAAACCACATACATCGCACAGCTCATGCAGAACAAAGGTGCAATTTATTCCCTAGACTATTCGAGGCGAAGGATGGATGTCTGGACCGATGAAGTCTCTAGGATGGGCGTTAAAATAGCGCAACCGCTTATCGCCGATGCATGCAATCCGATACCATTAAAGTTAGAGGCGGATCTTGTGATTCTGGATCCGCCATGCACAAGCACCGGAACCTTTGCAAGGCTTCCCTCAGCTAAGTGGAGGCTTAAGCCACGCTCCATTGATAAGATGGCTGAGCTACAGTGGCAAATGCTTGAGAATGCAGCGGAAAAAGTTAAATCCGGAGGTACACTAGCATATTCAACATGCAGCATAACGGTAGAGGAGAATGAGATGCTTATTGAACGCTTCCTTAAATTGCATCCTGAATTCACCCTTTCCGAAATAGAACTTGACATGGGCGTGCCTGGACTTAGAGGACTGGAAAAATGCAGGAGACTTTACCCGCATATTCACGCATGTAATGGATTTTTCATAGCAAAACTTCGAAAAGATTAGCTGGCTGAATTACCATTTTAGCTTTTTCTCCAGCGCTCGAGATTGCACAGCATTTCAAAAATTACTTTTGCAGCTTGGATGGCAGTTACCCCCATGTCATAGTTAGGCGCCACCTCTACCACGTCGAATCCTAAAAGGCGCTTGTCACACATTTCATAAAGTATATCTAGCAGGTTTGACGGAACAAGCCCCTCAGGCTCAGGGTTCTGCACTGCTGGGGCATATGCGGGATCCAGCACATCCATGTCCACGGATATATAGATGTTTTCAACGTCCTCAAGCTCTTTCTTCAGCAGTTTTATAGCTTGCTCTACACCTGCCTTTTTAATCTGATGCGCCGTCAAGTATGTTATTTCATTTTTCTGGGCATATTGGATTTCCTCCTTGCACACAGCCCGCGTACCCGCCTCAACTATTTTTACCGGTTTGACTTCCTCGTTAATTCTACGCATGAACGTGGTGTGGGAGAGTCTCAGTCCCATAAATTCGTCCCGAAGATCCAGGTGTGCATCTAAGCTGATCATCGCGGTTTTTGAGACCTTGGCGCCGAAGCCTTTCAAGACCCCGAGGGTGATGGTATGCTCTCCACCTATGACCACGGGTTTCTTTCCCTTTTCTACAACCTCCTTAACGACAAGCTCAAGCTTCTCTAATGTCTGCAGAGTATCCGTAGAAACGTGCAAGTCGCCTAAATCATGTACCCGGATATCCTCAACATCCATTCCAGTTCTGAAACTGTATGTTTCAATATTCAAAGACGCCGCCCTTATGGCGTTTGGTCCAAATCTGGCCCCAGTACGATATGTGCTTGTCACATCAAAGGGAACACCGATAACAACGTAATCAGCCTCATTGAAGGACTTGCAGAAACCGCTAAAAACATTCGACTGAGAAGTGAACAGCTCTCTGTATCCCATAAAGCGCGCCACCCCACGTTTTGCCGTGCATGCCTATTTGACCGGGCGGATTCTAAACCTTTTCGCTTGGCGTGTCAGCCTGACATGACAACGTATAGGAAAAGCATTACTGTTTCACAGCATAATTTATTAACTCAACAACATTAATATGCACTAAATTTGGAACTAGGGGGCTGAGATGGGCTTTATGGAAGAACTTAAGGTTAAAGGTCTGGGAAGAATTGCGGCGATATGTTTCTACCTGGTTAGCGGATTAGTATGCTTAGCTGTTTTATCCCTTGACACTAGAATGATTCACATGGCCATTATTGGAGCACTCAGTCTACTCACGGCTTTCTGCCTACTCAGAAAGTTGGGCTTGTTCGTATGGTTTGCAGCGATCCTCTTCTTTACATCCACAGCTTTCTCGGTTGCTATGTTCTATTATGGGATAAGCGTTGATATTGCATTAGCCATTGTGGCGGCTGTTTATCTGATTCTTATATGGGTTTTCACGGGCTACACAATCTCGAAGAGAAGAATTTTCACCGAGTAATTTAGGTTCTTGCAAATAAACTTACTTGAATCTCCTCACCGGCATCAATAAACTGTTGGTTCTCCGGAATTTCCACATATCCGTCAGCCCTTAGGAGCGTTGTTATGGCCCCTGACTGACCCGTGGAGACTGGTTCAGCCCAAAGTCTGCCTGACTCATCTCTTTTGAGTTTAACGGTTACATAGGTTCTTCGTCCTTTGGCGGAGAACATTCTTGTGGATGCCCTGGCTTTCACCTTTGGGCTTTCGGTTGGGTTTCGACCTGCCAAGCGCTCGATGAATGGGCGAACCAGCAGGTTGAATATTAGAAGGGCGGAAGTAGGGTGCCCTGGAAGTGAAAAAACTGGTTTACCATTTACAGAAGCCACTGATGTGGGTTTTCCAGGCTTTGTAGCTATGCCACATATGATCAGTCCGGGCTTCCCAAGCAAACTGAGGGTTTTAGGCAGAACATCTTTGGGCCCTACTGAAACGCCTCCAGAAGTTAAGACCACATCAGCCGTTTCCAGGGCTTTTTTAAGGGCATTCTCAATCTCTGAAGGGTCATCTTGATAGACGCCTAAGTAGAAAGGCTTGCCTCCGCACTCCGTTACTGCCGCGCTTAGGCTGTAAGCGTTAATATCATAGATTTTGGCCGGCGACAGAGGCTTTCCGGGTTCCGTTACCTCGGCGCCTGTAGATAAAACTGCCACAACCGGCATCCGGTAAACCTTAACTCTATCCAGACCGATCGCAGCTAGACCCCCAATCTCCCTGGCACCAAGCAACTGTCCAGCAAACAGGACAGCCTCACCTCTTTTTATGTCAGATCCAGCTTTCATGACATTTTCATCCTTAGCCACTGCGTTGTAGATGTATACCTCTTCACCTTTACGTTCAGCTTCCTCAGCCATCACAACGGCGTCTGCTCCTTCAGGCATCGGAGCGCCCGTCATTATCTCCATAGCCGTTCCCGGCTTCACAGAAGTCATCGGCATTTCGCCCACGTTCACCAACCCTATGAACTTAAGCCTTACCGGCTTATTTTCCTCAGCCCCGTACGTGTCTTCGGATCTAACAGCATAACCGTCCACTGTAGAACGATTAAACGGCGGAATATCCAATGGAGCAACTACGTCCTCCGCTAAAACACGATTAAAAGCTTCCAAAAGTCGCACTTCCTCAACGCCGAGGGGTTCAGCTCTAAAGTTTTGGTTTATAATCATCTTAGCCTCTTCTATTGTCACGAGACCTCTAAACATCAGCGTTTACACCTCGAAAGCGTTGAATAGATGTACTTGAACAGCCTCACCCTCAAGTAGTCCCTCGCGGTTTTCTGGAGCCACTACGTAGCCATTAGCCTTAACCATGGTGGATATTATACCTGAGCCTCTGGAGCTTATTGGTTCAGCTAGAATTTCACCATTCTGCTGAAACACTCGCACGCGAACGAATGTCTTTCTTCCAAGAGCCGTGGAAACCTTCCTAGTCAGTTTAGCAGTAACGATCGGTCTCGGCTCATGTTCTAAGCCCATTATTTTGAGAATTAAAGGTCTGGCGAAGACCTCGAACCCGAAGATGGCGGCCACGGGATTTCCTGAAAGAATCACGATTGGCTTATTCTGTACAACTGCTAAGGCTGTGGGCATCGCTGGACGCATGGCGACACCGTGAACTATCACACCCGGCTTTCCAATTCTGTCCACAGCTGATGGAACCAGGTCCAGAGCACCTACACTTGTCCCTCCAGTGGTTAAAACCACATCAGCTATATCAAGTCCGATCTTTATTTTATGAGAGATCTCTTCTATATCGTCCCTTGCAATCCCTAAATCTACAGGTTCAGCGCCAAGCTCTCGACACATCATTGACAAAATGAGCCTGTTAACTTCAACGACTTGTCCGGCGGAGGGTTTCTGGCCGGGCTCTACAAGCTCGTTCCCGGTGGCCAACACCGCAACTTTTGGTGTTCTGAAAACAGGCACTTTGTTTATACCGAGGGCGGCTATAATGCCCAAATGATAGGGCTTCAGCCTCGTATGAGCCTTTACGGCCACTTGTCCGCGTGCTACGTCCTCGCCACGCTTTGAAACATTCTCTCCAGGCGTAACAGGGGCCCAAACTTCTATTTGCCCATTTAAGCGCTTTACATTTTCAAGCATAACAACGGCGTCTGCGCCATTTGGCAATGGGTTTCCAGTCCAAACCTCCTTAGCCTCGCCTTCTCTGAGCTCATCTTCTAACGTTAGTTTAAGGATCTTTGGCTTGAACTGAGTAGCCCCCAGAGTGTCTTTGGCTCTGACGGCGTATCCATCAACTGCTGAGCGGTCGAATCCCGGGAGGTCCTCATCAGCCTTTACGTCTAAGGCTAAAACCTTGTTAAGTGCATCGTAGATGGAAACATTCTCGGTTTCAGGCGATTTAAACGTCAAATTATCAAAAAGCATTTCCAGGGCTGTTTCAACTGGGACAAGTTTTTTGAAACCCTTAAGCTGAACCAAAATCACTGCACCTATAATCAGCAGACCGCCAATATAGAAAAACCTATCGCAATACTTCGATGTGGACTGCCCAAGTTATTATCCTTGAAGCTTTTTCACGAGTATATCGCGCATTTTAATTGCATCGATATCCAGTATTGGACTTTCGCTTATGATTACTGGGTTTAGTTTAAACTCGGCTATGACGCTGGCGAGGAGCTCGAAATCCGGTCCATAGTCTTTCTCGTCCAGCACGTGATGACGCTTCTCACCCTTATCTGTGAACTCGATCTTGGTAAAGTGGCAATGCATATTCTTGACGGCGCTTGCTCCCAGGCGGTTTTCGATTTCCACGATAACATCGCGGAAGTCATCAGCTGTCTTGAAGCGTCCATGATCTCTCGCGTGCAGATGAGCCCAGTCTATGACCGGCTGGACCTGCTCAACTTGCTCACAAAGTGCCAGAATTTCATCAAGGCTGCCGAACTGTGAAAGTTTACCCATGGTTTCAGGTCCAAGCTTGATGCCGCCGAGTCCTAGGCTTCGCATCCTTTCAACAACATCCTTCAGGGCTTCTTTGCATATCTCGAAAACATGTTTGGGAGTGCGCTTACCATAGTAACCCACATGGAAAACCACAGGCTGGGCGTCCATCCATTGAGCTGCAGTGGCGCAGGCAATTAAGCGGTTTTTGCTGGCTTTGACGGTCTCCTTTTCTCCGCAGAGATTTATGAAATATGAACCGTGAATGCTTAGCAGCACATCGTTTTCCCTGGATTTTAAACCTAACTTTTCAGCATCCTCACGCCTTATTTGGGGTTTCTCACCCCAGCGTACAGCCTGATATTCAAAGGCGTCAAGCCCCTCCTCTCTAAGAAGCCTCGGAACATCCGTAAGGGAAGCTTTCATAACCTTAAAAGGCGGGGGGATGCCTGCCGGGCCGAATCTTGGGCGAGTATTCATTCTACAGCCTCAAGTAACTCCTTTATTTTAGGCTTCGATAACTTTTTCGGGTATATACCAATACAATTAAAGTGGATTTCAATAAAGTTTGTCAGACTATGCGGATAACCTCGCAGCAAATCCAAGATGAATGTGAAGCTACAACGGGAACTCATGTTGGCATTTCGGGCATTTGGCATATCCACAGTGTACCGTCGAGGGGCAACCTGAGCAGGCGAACACTCTGCCATAGGATATGTCAAATGTAAAGCCGCATTTGGGGCAGTGCAGGATCTTTTTTGAACCTTGACTCACCAGCGGACACCATTCACAGAAAGTTTCAAGGTACGGATTAAGCTTTTCCAGTCTGTCTTTAATATAGATTCATATTTATATAAGCTTATTAATGGGTTTATAGCCTCTCTTAAGATGTTGGCAGCTACCTTATGTGTAATGTTGGCATGGGAAGAGAATGCAGCGGAAACCAGACAAGTCTGAGAGGGCAGAGCTCTACAAGGATAGAAGAAACCTTGTCTTCTTAAGCAAGTTCATAAGCGGGGAAATAGGTGAACTCCAACCCGTTTTCGAGCCTAAAGCAGGCTATAGGTACCCAGTTGTAGAAGAGATCCTTGAAGGAGCCTCCGGCGTCGGGGAATTCTTAAACAGGCTTTATGAGGTGGGCATACTAAAAAGGAGGCTTTATGATAAGGTTATATACTGCCCCCACTGCGGCTCCCACAATGTTTCTACGCATTACTGCTGCCCATACTGCAGATCCTTCAACATAAAAAAGGACTCACTAATAGAGCATGTAAAGTGTGGATACATAGGTATAGAGGAAAACTTCAGAGTCGCAAACAAGCTAATCTGCCCAAAGTGCCGAATGGAACTGAAAAATCTCGACTTAGATTATAGACGTGCAGGAATATGGTGCACATGCAAAGAATGTGGTAAAAGCTTTGACATACCCGTTCCAAGACACTTCTGCAGAGACTGCCAATCCAAGTTCGCCTTCGAGGACAGTGAAACACAAGATGTTTACGCCTATAGCCTAAACGAGGAAGTTAGAGGTGAGATAGAGGCAGGATGGATATTCGTAGCGCCTATAAGAGAGTTTTTGAAGGGGGTAGGTTTTGAAGTTGAAGCACCAGCCTTCCTGAGAGGCAGATCAGGCGCTAACCATATGTTCGACCTTGTGGCCACTATGGGCGCTGAAAAGAAATGCTTGATGGTTATGGATGTAGCCACATCCCCCGAAGGATTAGTGCCAGAGCAACCCATAATCGCACTGTTCGCTAAGGTTTTCGACGTCTCTCCCGATATTGCCTATCTAATAGCTATTCCTAAATTAAATGAGAACGGGAAAAAAATGGCGGAGCTCTACAAAATCAACATAATAGAAGCAAAAGATGCAAAGGAAATCACAACTGTTCTAAAAGAAAAACTAGCAGTGCCTTAGAACAGAACCCTATTATCTACTGGCGAATACAACCACATTTCCTCTTTCCGTGACAACTTTAACAATGAAATCACCATCAGGCAGATTAATCTCACCACAAGGATGGATGAAGATTTCTCCAAGGTTTACAAAGATGTCAATGTCATAACGATTATGATGTGTTATATTATTAACCCATATAGCCACTATGCGGGTTACAGATGCACCTTCGTTTTGAAATGTAAAAATGGCGCCGTTTTTAAGAATCACTTTGACTGTGAACAAGTCTATATCAATTATTGTAGGAGTGCGGTCTAAAGCTTCATCGGAAAAGAGAAGTCTTATAGTGCCATTAGCAGGGTTAACGTACCTTTGCCAGTTGTTTCCCAAGCTTAAAATGTAATACCGGAAAGACAACGCTGGAGAAAGACTGCCTATCTCAGTGTAGTTCTGACCTAACCAGTCATAGGCTTTCAAAAGCCAGTATTCACCCCCGTCGCTTGCCCTAAATCTAAGATGGATCTCGATTGAGAATACTTCGCTGAGAGGAAACGCGGTCAAGTTCATAGGGAAATTCCCAATTAAGGATAGACCATAGGTTTCACCCACGCTTTGTGATTCAGCCTTTAATTCGATATAGTCTACCCAAAACTCAAAAGGCTCCGCGATCGAAGCTAATGCGCTAATTTTTAAGCTCCATTCACCTGTTTCAGCATCAATGAAATACGCAGGATTAATAGTAATGCTTAAACTTACATTTTCGTCATCTTTCCCCGCTATATATTCGCAGTAGCCTTGTCCAGATGTGGAGTACGCTCCCGATCGGTAATTATATAACTGAAGTTTTTCAATTACTCCCGTAACATTTGATCTACTGCACACTGTCAAAGTTAGACTTGACAAATCTGCTGCATTATCGCACGTGCCATTAAACAGCACTTCCACAAGCTGAACTGAAGCCAAAACTCTTTTAGGCACCAATGCGAAGGCACTAACCCCCCAAGCAGGGGCTTTTTGAGCGGTAATGTCGAAATACCCGCCAGTTATCTCCCCCATATTTTCCAAGGCGGCGCTTTGCAATTGCAAACAACCTCTGTCATTCCCAGATTTAAAACGATATTCTTCAGTTTGTTCGATCCAATCTCCTCCAGTTTCGCCAGTAAAACTACTTACAGCAACATCATCTTTTATGGAAACAAACGCAATAGCTAAACGTTTAGGTCCTGATGTAGTCACTGATGGTGCATAAACTCGTGTACTTTGCCCACTCTTGAAATTTTTACCCTCACTTATGCATATATCAACATTACGAAAAGCATACATCCTAGCCATTTTTAGAGCATTACCTCCGATGGTTATGGTGACAGTTCCACTTTCAAAGCCTGTTGCATTTTTATAGAAGATCCATTGTTGCCAAGAATTCGTTTCATTTTTATCTGTATACAAATGCGTAAAACCAATTGGCGTAGAAATACTGATTGCACTATCCCAAACAACTATCTGAAGAAGAATTAAATCACCCGCCTGTAAATTCGGCGGATATGATGGCGTTAATTGCCCCTGAGTAGCGCCGCTCCCTGTTCCACTAGAAACAAAAGTTATTTGGGAATAAACATAATTGTAAGAGTCATAACTTTGAAATCGCATGTAATCCTCATCACCAATCATGTATAAGCTTTTTATTGACCCTGAGATATGTTGGGTACCGCCCTGAGTGGAGCTGCTGCTTGGATAATAGTTGACACTTGCACTTTCCCCTGTCAATTTCTTTTCCGCAAAAGATATGTAAAAATCATCGACTTCCCATGTATCATTTATAATTCCGCTTATTTGGTCGCCGTTCAAGACAAGTAGACTACTAGCTCCGAGCACTGAGTTATTGCGTTCTACATTAAGCACTCTGAGGTTTTCTTGTTCTTTTTCCCAGTCAAGCTGATTCATCTGATAGCCCCATATCACCACATTTGCAACTATTATGGTGATTAGGATTAGACTCAGAAGTACTACTAGGGCGTTGCTTACGCCCATGCCATCATATATGAAACTTTTATGGCGCTTTGTAATAGTCTCCAACTTTCGTCCCCCTCTTAGTCACTATTTCAATTTTGTAGACCCTCCTCTGCTCCCATGAATAGGTTATGTTTAGCCATCCATGCTCCCCATCATTAAGCTCGAGCATTCGGGGTGAAAGGTTTATGCGGTTTACGCGGGCGCTGTTTATGTAGACATCTGATATTTGTATTGTGGACTTTCCCGTGTTGCGTATGTATACGCATATTATGGAATTACCTGCCTCATTTTTGAACCATACATCTTCTATGATCAGGCGTTCGCCCATGGTTTCCCGCAGGTTTGTGGTTATCATGTATGTTGCTGTCGCGGCGATGGACATTGCGGCTACGGCAACAACCGTAAGCAGAAGATTGCTCAGCACAGGGGTTATGGCGCGTTTGTCACGGTAAAACCTTAGAGTATGGTTCATATGTGCTGGCCCTCCATTATAGAAAGAATTTTATGGCTAGATAGCCGCAGAACATGAGCACTAGGCTATGCTTCAGCCCGGCGCTTATGATTCCCTCACCCATTTTACCAGCTACAAGTCCGCTGAAAAATGCTTGTATCGTGGTCATGTGGAACATTAGCCGCTTCATCTCTTCAGGCGTCATAACCGCTGCGCCCAGAATTGAGGCCCCTTCTATGTCCACGAAAAAGGACTTGAAAAGCATGACTATTGTGAATATGAAGACGAAGAAGGCCACGTAGATTATTGCTATGTATGGCCTTGTTCTGTTGCGGCGTTCCTTCTGAAGCATAAGCGTTGACTGAATGAATTTTCCGAGAGGCTCGAAAACCCTCTCCACGTAGCCTCCGGAGCGGTTAGCCTCAACTATTAGTGGAACAACCCTGCGTACGAGAAGTGTATCCACGCGCCTTGCAAAGGCCAGCAGTGCCTCCTCAAGCGTCATCCCCCAG
>JAWCTJ010000001.1:0-72369 GCA_038868255.1 Bathyarchaeia archaeon | reverse complement strand
CACAGATGAGGAAATACAAATGTATATTCCGATACTTAAGAGGGTCTTCATAAACTATGATGAACTGGCGAAGGTGTGGTTCAAAAACAGAAGAATTTTATGATTATAACCGTTGAAAAATCCGATTTTATGCCTGAATGGTTATCAATAAGGAAGTGTTTAAATATCGTGCTGTAAGGGATAATTGAGAGGAATGCCTGATGCATGCACGTAACTATAGAGAGGTAAAGGGACAACCATATACTAGGAAAGAGTTCATTAAAGGTTTCCCCCAGCCTAAAATAACAAAGTTCACTATGGGTGACCCTAACGCCAAGTTTGCTTACGAGGCTAGGCTTATAGCTTTGGAAAGCGCCCAAATACGTCACAATGCCTTGGAAGCAGCAAGAGTAGCTACAAACCGTCTTCTAATGGATAAGCTTTCAAACAACTACTTTATGCAGGTGTATCCATATCCTCATGTTGTACTTCGCGAAAATAAAATGATCTTCGGTGCACATGCAGACAGGCTTCAAGATGGAATGCGAAAAGCCTTCGGGAAACCTATTGGTACAGCTGCAAGAGTCTCTGCAAACCAGACAATAATAGCTGTCAGGGTAAACGCTGATGGTGTCGAAGTAGCTAAAGAAGCTTTGAAAAGGGCTAGTGTTAAGCTGCCCATGCCCTCTAGAATCGTTGTTGAAAAGATTGACCCCGCTGGAGTAGAGGGGGCAAAGGCATCGTGAAGATGCGTGAGGACTTGGTGATCTGGTTTGAAGACTTGAGAAAGGACGATGTTCCAATCGTCGGAGGCAAAAACGCGAATTTAGGTGAAATGATCAATGCTGGCATACCCGTTCCTCCAGGTTTCGCTGTTACAGCATACGCATATAAGAAATTCATAGAAGAAACAGGAATCTCCGAAAAGATATACCGACTAATCAAGGAAAGCGTAACGAATCTAGATGATCCGAAACAATATGAATTGGCTTCTAAGAAAATCCGTGAACTCATAGAGTCTACGACTGTGCCGAAGCAATTAGAGAAAGCTATAAAGTCGGCTTATAGGGAACTATGCAGGAAACTTAATTCTAATGATGACGTATTTGTTGCTGTAAGGTCAAGTGCCACTGCTGAGGATCTGCCTGACGCTTC
The DNA here is from genome assembly GCA_038868255.1 of Bathyarchaeia archaeon. Lineage (GTDB taxonomy): Archaea > Thermoproteota > Bathyarchaeia > Bathyarchaeales > Bathycorpusculaceae > DRVV01. The sequence continues at coordinate 71,235 of JAWCTJ010000001.1, read as the reverse complement.
ATTTGCAGGGCAACAGGAAACATACTTGAACGTTAGAGGAGAAGACGAGGTTCTTGAAAAGGTTGTCATGTGCTGGTCGAGCCTATTTACTCCGCGAGCTATATTTTACCGAACTCAGAAAGGCTTCGCCCATGAGAAAGTTCTCATAAGCGTTGGCGTTCAAAAAATGGTTAACGCTAAGGCTGCCGGAGTTATGTTTACAATTAACCCGGTAAGTGGGGATCCTGAACAAATAGTAATTGAAGGAAATTATGGACTGGGTGAGGCTGTTGTTTCTGGAGCCGTAACTCCGGATGAGTTCGTTGTAGATAAAAAGTCTATGCAAATAATTAGCAGGCGTATAGCCACCAAAAAAGTATATTATTCGCGAGATCCCGTGACTAGCAAGACGGTTCATTTAGAAGTACCTACTGAATTACAGAACAAGCCCTGTATAAGCGATGAGGAGATTCTTAAGCTTGCTGAGTTAGCAAAGAAAATTGAGCTTCATTACGGAAAACCTCAAGATATCGAGTGGTCCATAGATAGCGACTTAACGTTCCCTGACAACATATTCATAGTGCAAGCTAGACCCGAAACAGTGTGGAGTTCGAAACTTGCAGGTCCCGAAAAAACTGTGGAAGCAGAAACTGCTAGAACTCCGGAGGCTCTAAAAGTCGTTGTCAGAGGGATAGCCGCAGGTAAGCGTGACGTAGGTGTGGGCATTGCAAGGGTCGTATCAACGCCTGAAGAAGCCTCTAAAGTCATGCAGAAAGGCGATATCCTTGTAGCTGAAATGACGAATCCTGATTATGTGCCTTTTATGAGGCTTGCAGGAGCCATCGTAACTGATAAGGGCGGTGTGACCTGTCATGCCGCTATCGTTAGCCGGGAGCTAGGCATCCCTTGTGTTGTAGGAACTGAAACCGCTACAAAAATGATGACTAGTGGACAAGTTTACACTGTGGATGCTAGGAGCGGTGTGGTGTATGAAGGAGCGCTACCTACATTAACAACCCCACAACAAAACTTAGGAATTACAAGTTCTCCACAAGTGAACCTAGCCGTGTTTCCCAGATATGCTCCTGTAACTGCTACGAAAATTTACATGAACCTTGGTGTTCCTGAAAAGATAGAAGAATACAGGGATCTTCCCTTTGATGGCATAGGGTTGATGCGTGTTGAATTCATAATAGCTAGCTACATTAGTGAGCACCCTCTTTACCTGTTAGAGACAGGGCAGGGCCAAAAGTTCGTGGATAAACTTGCTGAGGGTATAGCAACAGTCGCAAGAGCAATACAACCAAGACCTGTTGTTGTGCGATTCAGCGACTTTAAAACCAATGAATATCGGGAGCTAAAAGGCGGCGATAAGTACGAAATTTTTGAGGCTAATCCCATGCTAGGTTGGAGAGGATGCAGCCGCTACATAAGTACATGGTATGAGAAAGCGTTCCGCCTTGAGTGCCAAGCTATTAGAAAATGCCGTGAGGAATGGGGTCTTAAGAATGTTTGGGTTATGGTTCCGATGGTGCGAACCCTATGGGAGGCCAGACGCTGCTTACAGATAATGAAAGAGGAGGGTCTTGAAAGAGGTAAGGACTTTAAAGTCTGGTTTATGGCTGAAACCCCGTCCATAGCAATAATGGCTGATGAATTCTCAAAGCTATGTGACGGCTTCTCTATAGGTTCAAATGACATGACGCAAGGAGTGCTTATGATCGATAGAGACTCTGAAAGGCTTGGGCAAATGGGGTATTTCGACGAAAGAGACCCAGCAGTGAAGAGAATAATAGCCCATCTCATAGAAGTTGCTCACGAAAACGGATGCACCGTTTCAATCTGCGGTGAAGGCCCTTCAAACCTTCCAGACTTCACAGAGTTCCTAGTAAGGGCTGGAATAGACAGCATTTCAGTTAATGCAGATGCTGTTATCGCCACAAGAAATTTAGTAGCAAGCATAGAGCAAAAGATAATCCTGGAAAGGTTAGCTGAGTTAAATAAAAAGACTTCCGGGCACCCAATTAGAAAACCAAAAGAAGACTGGGAATGGGCCCATCAATGGGATGAAGCTGTAAAATAGCATCCCCTTACTGACATTTTTAACAAATGCGTCTCGCATTTCACCTGATTTATCGGTGTTTAATTTGAAAATGTTTGATCTTGAAGAAGAGAGAGTGAAGCAGGAAATATCAAGACTTGGAGCAAAGCGTGTACTAATACAGTTACCGCAAGGCTTGAAAAATGAGGGTTTGAGGATAGCGAAAATTGTTAAAAAGACCGGTGCTCTACCAATTATTTCGGCTGACCCTTGTCATGGTGCGTGTGACCTGGCTATAGATACTGCTGAAAGCTTAAATGCTGATTTAATCATCCACTACGGGCACTCGCGCCTTCTGAAGTATGAGAAAATTCCCACAGTGTATATCGAAGCGAGGGCAATGCTGAACGTCGGCGAAGTCGTTGATAAAGCCTTGGCTAGCATTAAAGATTGGTCCAGGTTAGGGCTAGCCACCACGGTGCAGCATGTGCAAACTCTTGATGAGGTTAAGGAAATTTTGGTGCGCGCTGGGAAAACTGTTATGATAGGAGATACGGGGCGCATGTGCTACCCTGGGCAGGTTATAGGATGCGACTACAGCAATGCCCGATCAATAGCCAAGGATGTTGAAGCCTTTCTCTTCATATGTGGAGGAAGATTCCATGCTTTAGGTTTAGCCCTTTCGGTGCAGAAACCTGTGGTAGTTGCCGATCCCTATGAGAAACGCGTTTACATCATCGATGAAGCCGAAGTTCGCAAAATCTTGAACAAAAGATGGGCTTCTATTCAGGAGGCAAAAGCAGCTAAATCATTTGCCATTTTTGTGGGCTTAAAACCTGGTCAGAAACGCCTGGAGGAAGCCCTGGAGATAAGTGAAAAGCTTGAGAATGCAGGCAAGGAAACCTGTCTTCTCGCTGTTAGGGAGTTAACTCCTGAGGTTATTATGGAGTTCTCGTCGATTGATTCTTACGTGAATACAGCATGCCCGAGGCTTTCTTTGGACGACTCTACAAGATTTAAGAAGCCAGTAATAACCCCTAATGAAGCCCGCGTGGTTGTTGGTGAACTTTCATGGGAAGATTTATGCAGATTTGGTTGGTTTGGATATTAATTCCAAACTATGTTAATGCGACAAAAAGGTTTATTGAGGGCTTGGTTATTTAGCTCTTAAGCTTAACATAAAACGTGCGCTCATGCGTACTTCGTGGTGTTAGTGATGTCATCAGATCAAAGACGTGACAGCGGGCGTTTCGTGATGCCTGGAGAACCATTAGGTGTTATTGAAGAATTCATCCCAGACTCCGGCGCCTATACAAAGGATGGCGTGATCTATTCAAAGATTATAGGTTGCGCCCTAATCGACTTTAAAAATAAGCGGGTTTCTGTCTTTCCCGTAGGTCGTGTAGCTAAAGTCCCAAAGGTTGGAAGCATAATTATCGGGCAAGTTTCAGCAGTTCAACCACAAATGGCCACTGTTAGGATATTCAAAATTGGAAAGAAAGCACTCTCCGGATTTTTTTCAGGCTTGCTTCATGTTTCAGATGCACAGTCAAGGTTTGTTGAATCAATGTTTGACGTATGCAAGCCCAGCGACATAATTAGAGCCGAAGTTATAAGCGAAAAGAATAGAACCTATCATTTATCCACAAAGGGTAAGAGCCTGGGAGTAGTATACGCGTTTTGCTCAAATTGTGGCTACTTGCTGGAGCAAAGATATCGTGATTTACAGTGTCCAAGATGTGGGAAAATTGAAAAGCGTAAAATTGCAATAGACTATGGAAAAGGAATAATTTGAGAGGTTGATGTGATAATGAAGATTAAAGTGTTGAAGCGAACGGAAAATGAACTTAAAATTGAGGTTGAGGGTGCTGGCCACACGTTGTGCAATTTGTTGCAGAAGAAGTTGCTGGAAAACGAGAATGTTGACGTGGCAGGCTACGACATTCCTCATCCGCTTACTTCGAATCCCATAATATACGTGCGGACAAAGAGCAACCTAAAACCTGAGGATGCCTTGTTAGACGCTGTTGTAAGAGCCCAAGAGATGAACAAGGAATTCGGTGAAGCTCTTAAAAAGTTCTTGCAGTCATAATCCTTTCTTTTATCTTTATTAGTAGTTGGCTGAAACCTTCGATAGGATCCTCTGCTTGACATAAGATTTTGACACATTCTTCAAATTCGATGCAGCTTTTAATCCAAGCATACACCATAAGGGCTTCTGCTGCATCGGCCAGCATGTGCCGAGTAACCCTTTTGGGCATATACTCTCTCAAGCCTGCCCTTCTGAAAGCCTCTGCCAGTATATTGCCCTTAACTTTGGCTCCTGATGGTTGACCTTTTCTCTCAGATAATGCTAACGAGTATGCAAAATTGATGTAAGCATCGCCCAAGGCTGCTAACTTATGATCTGTTAGAATATCTGCCAGGTTTCCATGCTCTTTTACGAATGAAAACCTATTGTGTTTTTTCAATATGCGGCATACCGCCCCTTGATTTTTCAGGTTTATATCTAAGTATCTTCTAACCTTTATACGTGTGGTTAGCGGTGATTGATGAATGAGTTTTAATGGAGAATCCAGTGTGCCAATTGAACTTTCGGAAAATGTTCTTAGAAAGTATCTCTCTAACATATACGGTTGCGACGTGGATATTTGCGGATTTTGGCAACTTGGTTGCGAAAAAAACAAGTGCTTAAAGGATTTGAAGGGCTTTGGTTATGGTGTCCCATATGTTATTGAGTTTCGCATTAAAGGTGAAACTAAACGTATCGTGTTGGAAACCATGCGTCCCGGAGGATTTGGGCATGATTTTCCATCTGATCGTGCCCAGATCCTACTATGGCAGCATTGTGCATTTAATAAATTGCCTCGTCATGTTAGATCCATTGATGTTGGCGCTTTTACCGCTGACGAATGTCTGAAATCCCTTGGAAATTGCCGCGAATTCTTCATCATTACAGAGTATGTGGAGGGCAAACTCTATCATGTAGACCTTGATCGTATTAAAGACCTTGGTGAAGCGACAAAACTAGATGAGGAGCGTTGCTTAGCTCTTTCAAACTATCTGGTCGAGATTCATAGTCTAAAAAAGAACGCTCCTGAGCTTTACATTAGGAGAATACGCGAACTCGTCGGACATAGCGAATGTCTTATGGGGCTATTGGACAGCTATCCGTTAGGACTCGACTACATTACAATGTCGGATTTAATCGAAATTGAAAGGAAATGTATCGAATGGCGGTGGCGCCTAAAAAGCAAAGTTCATAGGCTCAGCCAAGTTCACGGTGATTTTCATCCATGGAATATAATGTTCCGTGAAGGTACAGACTTTACCGTATTGGACCGAAGCCGAGGGGAATGGGGCGAACCTGCAGACGATTTGACAGCAATGACGATCAATTACCTATTCTATTCACTTCAGAAGTATGGTGAATTGAAAGGTGTTTTTGAGAGGCTATTTAGGCTCTTTTGGGAAAACTATCTGCAAAAAACCGGAGACTGGGAAATTTTGGAGGTTGTACCACCCTTCTACGCTTGGCGGGGCTTGGTTGTGGCTTCTCCCATATGGTATCCGAATCTAAGCCGTGAGGTACGTGTAAAACTGCTAAACTTCGTGAAGAATGTAATTTGCGAAGAAAAATTTATCATAGATAAAATAAACTTATATATTCAGATTCCGAACAAATAAAACAGGGTCTTAATGTCCATTGGCGAACAGCACATTATTAGACATCTAAAGGAAAACCTCAAGCAAATGGGTTACTCTGAAAAAGCTATCGAGGCTATAATAACCTGGTACCTCTGCTAGAAACCGATTTCAGATGACGTGTTTGAAAGGCGTTTATATCCTTTTGATCCGTATAAATCGTGATGTTCTTGTAAAAGTTGGTTCCATCGGCGAGATCTACTTCTGTAAGGGTTTTTATGCTTATGTAGGTTCCGCCCAAAGATGTCTGGATAAGCGTTTGGCACGTCATCTTAAAAAACGTAAGCGAAATTTTTGGCATGTTGACTATCTTCTCAGTGATGAATCCGTAAGCCTTGTAAATTTTTTCGTTAAAACGAATGCTGCAAAATCTGAAGAATGCAGCATAGCCAAAAAACTTGGTGAAATTGGTTTTCCCATCAAAAATTTTGGATGCTCTGATTGTGACTGCAACAGCCACCTATTCCGGATTAATGTTGCTTTATTTGAGAACTTATGCGCTAGCCTAGGCTTTAAACCCTACTCTCTTGCAAGCGAATCACCGTGATACGTCTCCGGAATCTGATTAGACTCTCTTTTCTTGACTATATCCTCGAAGTCCAGGTATTCCCCTCCTACAATCTTCAGTTTAGCTTTGACATTCTTGCCGTTCACTTCTATAACATTGTAGGAGTTGAGAAAGAATCCTCTGAGTTTTTCGCAAGACACGCTTCCAGCGTGGATAACCTTCATTTTTTCTATTTCCCACTTCCACGGTCTGTGTCGGTGTCCACATAGTACCAAGTCTACGTTGGACTGAACAAGACTTCTAAGAACGTCGCCGGCATCCACTATTGTTATCTGATCCGCACCAGTATCTGGGACAGGTATTATATGGTGGTGAATGGCCACGATTTTAACCTTGTCTTTATGGGTGGTCAGAGTGTTTTCAAGCCATAAGTTTTGTCGGTGTCCTACTTCGCCGTCATCTCTGTCTGGGCGAGCACTACTTAGTACAACTATTACAACATCGCCCAGATCTGTAACTTGATTGAAGGAAAAGAACTGTTTAAAAAGCAGGTAACCTGTGGATCTGTAGTCATGGTTCCCGCTTATATATATCGTCTTTTTTACCTTTAGTTTCTTAAATTCTTCAGCGGCCATTTTAAATTCCGATAGAATACCGTTCTCGGTGATATCCCCTGTTACTATTACAACTTCTGGATTTAGGTTATTGATCTCTTCAATTGCTGCATGGAATTTTCCGTAGTTAAACATGGGTCCACAGTGGATATCTGATATCTGAACAATCAGCATGGTAATCCCAAATTTGGGCACACCGTTTTTAACAGGGTTTAATGAATTAGTTTTTGGATGCAATTAAATCTTTCCGGAGGTTTACAACCTGCGTAAGGGCTGGTGTGTCTGGATAACCGGTCTTCCCGGAAGCGGCAAGTCCGTTACGTCAAAAGCTCTGTTAACATCGTTAGAGAAAGAAGGTATGAAAGCTCAGATTCTGTCCTCTGATGCACTGCGAAAGATTTTGACGCCCAAGCCCACCTACTCGCTGGAAGAGCGAGATATGGTGTATGCAACACTAGTCTATATTGCTGAGCTTTTAACCAGAAACGGCGTAAACGTCATAATAGATGCGACTGGCAACTTAAGGCGATATAGAGAAGTTGCAAGGGAAAAAATCTCAAACTTTATTGAAGTATACTTACGTTGCCCATTGGAGGTATGTATAGAGCGGGAGTCAAAGAGAAAAAGGACGTATGGTGCTCCGGCTAGAATATACGAAAAAGCCTTCGAGGGTAAAGCGCCAACAGTACCTGGCGTAGGTCAGCCCTACGAAGAGCCTTTAAATCCGGAAGTAATCATAGATACTTCAAAACTTACGCCTGAGCAAGCAGCCGAGATAATTCTTAATGCAATTATCGAGAAGATGTTTCAAGAGAAGGATGTCTGAAATTTCAAAAGTGCGAAAATGATGCTGGAAGTGTTTTATTGCTGGTCTATTAATGGTAATGTTTATAACCTAATACCTCATTTCCTAAAAGACGCTAAACTGGGGAAATTCAAGTGGTAAAGCATCACCAGCCTAGACATGGTTCACTTGCTTATTCACCTAGGAAACGCGCTAGGAGCATTGTGGCTAGAATACGGTATTGGCCAGAGATAGAATCTGAAACTCCTAGGCTTCTAGGCTTCATGGGGTATAAAGCTGGAATGACGTACGTGGCGGCTATTGAGGATAGAAAGCGCTCTCCAAATTTCGGAAAGGAAGTTGTTCGTCCAGTTACAGTTATTGAAGCGCCGCATTTACTCATATGTTGCATACGAGCATATGCCAAAGCACCTCATGGACTGCGGACTTTTGCCGAGGTTTGGATGGAGACCCCTCCAAAGGATCTTGAAAGGGTATTAACACTTCCCGAGAAGTTTAACACTGAGGAAAATCTGCGCAAAATTGAATCTAACATGGATAAAATTGCAAAAATACGCGTAATTGCTGTGGCTCAGCCAAGAAATACAAGTGTCCCGAAGAAAAAACCAGATATATCTGAAATAGAAATAGGTGGCGGAACAATCCAACAACAATTTGAATATGCAAAAGGCCTTCTTGGAAAAACCGTAAGCCCAACCGATATTTTCAAAGAAGGACAATATGTTGATGTGATATCAATATCCAAAGGGAAAGGCCTTCAAGGACCAGTTAAGCGTTGGGGAATAAAAATCAAGCAGCATAAAGGTAGAAAAACGAAAAGAGGAGTAGGAACGCTTGGTCCATGGCACCCCGCCCATGTAATGTACTCCGTGCCAAGAGCCGGGCAGATGGGATTTCATCAAAGAACCGAATATAACAAAAGGATATTAAAGATAGGCAATGATGGCAATGAGGTTACACCTAAGGGTGGATTCATAAGATATGGAATAGTGCGCGGCCCCTACATACTTATAGAGGGAAGTGTTCCAGGTCCCAAAAAGCGACTTGTGAAACTTCGCTATCCTGCTCGTCCACCAAGAGAGGTTCCGGAGACGCCTCCACAAATAATATATCTCTCAATTGAATCCCCGCAGGGAAAATAGTGGTGAAAATCCATGGACAAAACTGTTAACGTCTTTGATCTTAACGGAAAACCCGTAGGCAAAATAAACTTGCCATTGGCTTTCATGACTCCAGTGAGACCTGACGTTATTAAGAGGGCTGTTCTAGCAATACAATCAAGCAGGCTTCAACCAAAAGGTAGAGATCCTATGGCGGGAAAAAAGACAACAGCTGAGTCGCTTGGTGTAGGATTAGGCCTCGCCAGAATCCCCAGGACAAAAGGTCCCGCTTCTAGAGGTGCATTTGCCCCAGGAACTGTAGGCGGTAGGGTAGCGCATCCGCCAACCCCTGAAAAGAAGATTATCAAAAAAATTTCCAAAAAAGAGAAGCAGCTGGCATTATTGTCTGCAATAGCTGCCACAGCATCTAAGGAAATCGTTGCTGCTCGCGGTCATTCTGTAGAGGGAATCCCGCAGATCCCTCTTGTAACTGTGGATGAATTAGAAGCTCTGAGCAGAACTGAGGACTTCGAAGAGACCTTGATAAAACTTGGCGTGTACTCTGATATCTATAGGGTCAGAGAAAGTGTGAAGATTAGGGCTGGTAAAGGAAAACTTAGAGGAAGAAGAATAAAACGCGCAGTAGGCCCCCTAATAGTGATCGTGGAGGATAGAGGTGTGGTAAAAGCTGCAAGGAACATGCCTGGTGTAGATGTGGTTAAGGTTAGAGACTTGAACCCGGAGCATCTGGCTCCAGGCACTCATCCTGGAAGGCTTACAATATGGACAAGAGGCGCTATTGAGGTGTTAGGTAAACTTTATGGCGGGGGTGACTAAGGGCGTGAATATACAGGACGTGATACTTTATCCGCTGATGACTGAGTCAGCAAGTTTAATGGTTGAAAAGGAGAATAAGCTAACATTCATAGTTAACATGAATGCTACAAAGCTCGATGTGAAAAGGGCTGTGGAAGAACTTTTCGGCGTTAAAGTTGAAAAAGTAACTATTGCTATAACCTCTCTAGGTGAAAAGAAAGCTTATGTTAAATTGCGTCCAGAATTTAAAGCATCTGATGTTGCGATAAAACTTGGAATACTGTAAATTTATGCGGTGAAAAATTTGGGAAAGAGAATTAGGGTTCAGAGAAGAGGAAGAGGTGGCCCAACATTCAGGGCTGCCACCCATAAGAGAGTAGCTCCGTCCCTTTATCCGCCTTTAACAAAAGATCCCTCGAGCAGCTTAACAAAGGGGGTTGTTGAAGAACTCACTCATGACCCTGGACGCGGGGCTCCTCTTGCTTTATTACGCTTCGAGAACGGTGAATCATGTTACGTTGTTGCCGCAGAGGGTTTACATGTTGGACAGCAAATTCAGATGGGTGAAAAGGCTCAAGTTGATGTTGGAAACATCATTCCATTAGGCAGCATACCTGAAGGCACAATGGTCTGTAATGTAGAGCTTAAACCTGGAGATGGAGGTAAACTTGCGAAATCCTCAGGCGCATATGTAACTGTCGTTGCTCACACCGGACAAGGTACGCTTATAAAGCTTCCATCCGGAAAAACCAGATACCTAAGTGACGATTGTAGAGCCACTATAGGTGTGGTTTCAGGTGCAGGTAGGACGGAAAAGCCGTTCCTCAAGGCTGGAGCTAAATTCCACCTGATGAGAGCAAGAGGACGTAAGTATCCTAGAACCCGAGGCAGAGCTATGGTTGCCGCAGTTCACCCCTATGGAAGCAGCAAAAGAAGTGCCAGGAAAGTCACAACGGTGTCAAGAAACGCGCCTCCAGGTCAGAAAGTCGGGTTGATAGCGGCTCGAGCTGCTGGGCGAAAGAAAAAGAAAGTAACCGAAGATAAACTGGAGTAATAGGGAGGTTGTTATATGCCGAAGGAGTTCACATACCGCGGCTACACCCTTGATCAATTACAGGGCATGTCTATGGACGAGTTCATAACATTGCTGCCCTCGAGGCAGCGGAGAAGCCTCGTGAGAGGTCTGTCACCTGAACAGCGGATCCTGCTGGAGAAGGTAAGGCAGGCAAAAGAGGCTCTGAAAAGAGGAGAAAAAGTTACATTGAAAACTCATTGCAGGGACATGGTGATTCTGCCGGAAATGGTGGGTGTTACAATACTTGTGCATAACGGCAAAGAATTCGTTCCAGTAGAAATTAAGCCTGAAATGATAGGGCATTATCTAGGCGAATTCGCAATAACCAACAAGCCTGTAAAGCATGGGACTCCAGGAATAGGCGCCACACGTTCTTCAATGTATGTTCCGCTGAAGTAGGAATCACACTTTTATTTTATATTATAATTTCAAGCAGTATAATCGACGATGGTTCCCTTCTTTTCAGAAGAATCTTTTATGGGCAATATTTGAGGTAGCGGGATCGGCGGCGGAATGTTTAACGTTCTGGACAGGACCACGCTCTCAACGAGGACAATATTTGAAATGGACTGCACTATAGCCGGAGGAGGCGGCTTCTTTTCCTTATATTCTAAATAAATTTTGTTTATTTCATCCTTAGTGCCCGCTACATAGGCCTTTCCTTTCATGTTTATTTGAGCAACTGAGGGATTGTAGTTGACTGTTAGAACAAACGGGACTTCAAGCTCTTCTTCAGTTTTCTTCTCGATGCTGACTAGATTGAGATTGGTGCTTATCTGAACTGGCGGGATGGACTTTGAAGTATCCCAAAAGCGTTCTCCTGAAATATTTGTAATGGCAACGCTGACTTTAATCAATTCGCTCATCCTTAGAATGAGGATTCGATAAATTTAAGCGTGTTTGTAACGTGTGAAACCGCAGTGTCCACATGTATATCTGTTTCCATGATCAGCCATGTAGTATCCTGGGCCGCATCTTTCGCACACGGGTCTTAGTCTAACCAGCTTATCGCCTTCTATTTTATACAGCGAGTAAACACCTTTTTCTTTCTTTTCCTGCGTCCCTTTCTTTGTCTTTTCTTTATCCTCTGCTTCAGTCATTTCAACTATTCAGCCTCCTTCTTCTGTTTTTCAGGAATATTTCTTTTTATTATATGCTCTGGTTCAATGCGTCTCGCCTGATCCATGCTATCGTACACGTGCGCTGTTCCCATTGCTGTTTGGGTTCCAGTTTTTGTCTCCACTTTTTTGATGAAGACCAAATCTGAATCCTTACCCAACTCTCTGGCTATGGCCTCTTTAATCTCCATTCTGGAGGGTGTGCAGCCGGTTTGATTATGTACTACTTGAAACTTTACTTCAACGCGTTTTAGCAGAAGATTTTCCTTCTTTGAAAGCATCTTAAGCTCCATGTTCGTCACGGCGTTGATCTGATACATTAGTTCTGTCTATTTAGTCTTTCGTAGCCTCTTTTAATGCTTTTAAGATTTCAACCACTTCTTCCTTTTTATCTTTTGTTACCTTAACTATGACTGCGCCTTCATTTGGCTGACCATAGATTACTAAAGAATTTTCCGGGGCATAAAGCACGGCAGCCAGGGTTAAGAGGTCCTCTTCACCGTCGATCACAATTTTGACTTTGCGTCTAGTTTTAAAAGCATTCTCAACCGCGTCCAAAGCCTCTTGAGTCAGGGCGCCTGGAGGATTTTTCACGCATATTTCTTCTCCCGCTGGCAACGTGAAGGTGGAAGTGATTTTGGCTCTCATGATTTTGTTATCTACTATAACCAGCTTGGGATAGATTCCGCTTTCAACAAGATTTTTTGAAACTGCATCACCAACCGTGACGATGCATGGCGGTTTCTCCTTCTCAATAATCTCCCTGATTTTACTAGTTGTTTCTGTGAAAGTGCCGCGGATTAGTAATCCCCACGGTTTCTTTAACCGTTCCTGTAGCGCTTGGGGAATGCCCTGCCCTCCACTCATCTTTATCTGACCTTCAACGCGTATCGTCCCTTTTCCCTTACGTTCATAGCGCGTGCTATTGCGGAGTTGTCCGGATCAAAAATTATCACAATTCCACTGAAGTCGTCACTTAATCCTCCGGTTTTACATTTCGGACACATATTCCCCGATGTTACTATGTGGCATATCGGACATGCTTTCTCACTCATTCTTTATCACCTTTCTGTTTCTTCTCCCCCTCCTCGCTTTTCTCAGCCTTTTCTAGTTGTTTTGCCAATTTCTGTAAGTCTTCTTCGATCCATTCTAGCTTACCTAGGAAGGGCTGTCTCGCTGTGACCCCTATTTTCGCTGAGCCTCCTGCTCTTCCAAGCGACACAGCTGTTATTCGAACGCGAACTCTATCTCCAGTTGTCAATTTCCGTTTCGTCTCCTTCCCGACGAGGGTTCCCTGTTTTTCGTCATAAGTGATGAAATCATCCATCAGCTGTGAAACATGAAGCAATGCATCAACGGGGCCTATGCGGATAAAAGCTCCGAAATCAGCTACCTCCACAACTTCTCCTTCCACAACTTCTTGAATAGTGGGGTAAAATGTTAGCAGCGAGAAAGTTACCTTATGATATGTGGCTCCATCCCCCGGTATTATTTTCCCCACAGGACTCACTTTAACGTTGGTTACTGCTATAACATAGCCTAAAACCTCATCTACAAAACCTTCATATTTTGCCTTAACCTGCTGATATCCCACATTCTCTAAAGGTTTGCCGAAGGCGTCAGGAGGAATCCTGATGGTATCCTCCATTCTTATAAGCTTAAACATCTTTATATCCTCCCGTCAACTTCAAGTTGTGACTTTTGCCTCACATAAATTACGGGCACATTTATATTTCTTAACCTTCTCTTAAGCTCTTTGTCATTTGTGAAAACTGGGCATCCTAACTTCTGAGCCACCTGCAGGATGGCATCATCTGGTGAAACTTGAAGCTCTTCATCCACTTTTAAGAGACTGCATTTCTCAGCCATCTTCAGCGCATAAAGGGCTTCCTTCTGCATCTTAGGCGATCCCTCCTTAGCCATCTTTTCCAGTTCCTTCTTGACTGGTGATAGAAGAATTGGTTCAAAGTTCCTGTTAAGAAGCAACCCTAATTCTTCAAAAATGTCTATTTTAAATTTTAGAGGTACAAAGAATGCGTTTGTGTCCAATATTACCTTTAGTTTTTTACATTTTTCTACTTTGTTATTCCGTATCCTATAAGCCTCCATCTACCAGCGATTTTCCTGCTTATGGCAACCCTTGAGCCAGCTAGGGCGCAAACTGGTCTTGAAAGCTTCAGATGTGCCTCATCACTTTTTGCTGAAACCACCTTCCCCAAAGTTATTGCTGATCCCACGTGGAGAAGTAATGTTTCATCCTTCATTATGTTTTCAGCCTTTGTTAACTCCTTAGTTCCCACAACCCTTTCCAGGATATGAGTTTCTAATTTTAACTCGGTTAAGACCGGGGGCAACATGCCCTTCTTTCCAACGATGTTCCCCGTCAAGCCGTCAGCTTTTGAAACTGACGGATCCAGAAATGTTCCAACGCCAACCAATCCCCCGCAGTATGCCTCTTTCACGTTTTTTCCTCCAGCCTGCAGGTTTGTGATCTCAGTATATAGTGGTGTATAGCGCTGTTCTTCAGTGCTTATTCCCGGAAGGACTTCAATCTCGTCGCCTACGGTGAATTTCCCCTGAAGTATTGTGCCTCCTAGAACGCCTCCTTCAAGTTTTTCAATTGGTGTTCCAGGTTTGTTAATGTCGAATGAGCGTACAACATACATCAGCGGCGGTTTTGAATGGTCTCTTTTTGGTGTCGGGATGAATTCTTCCATCGCCTGAATAAGTGCGTCTATGTTTACCGCTCTCTGCGCTGAAACCGGGATTATTGGAGCGTTTTCCGCTACAGTTCCTCTGACAAAGTTTTTTATTTCCTCATAGCTTTTTTTCGCCCTTTCATAGCTGACGATGTCTATTTTATTTTGCACTATAACAATATTTTTTATCCCAATTATTTCAGCTGCAGCCAAATGTTCCCTCGTCTGCGGCTGGGGGCAGGGTTCATCTGCGGCGATTACGAGTATTGCCCCATCCATTATCGCGGCTCCGGAAAGCATTGTTGCCATCAGCGCTTCATGTCCAGGGGAATCTACAAAGCTAACGGCCCTGATAAACGTGGTTTCTGAGCCGCAGTGAGGACAAACATTAAATCTTGAGTAGCATTTTGGCGGTTCACACTTTGGGCATTTATAGACTGGCATATCCGCGTAGCCCAGTCTTATTGTTATGCCTCTCTTCAACTCCTCACTGTGTCTTGAAGCCCATATCCCCGTAAGGGCTTGTACAAGGGTTGTTTTGCCATGATCTACATGGCCTATGGTTCCAATGTTAACCTCAGGCTGTCTAGGTAAAGAGCTTTCTTCCTTCATCTTATCTCCTTTTCCAAGCTTTAAAATGGAAACCCTAAAATTAAGCTTAGTGCTATTGCATGAGAAATTAACATGTAAATTTAGTATGCTTTTATGCTGTGGGTTTCAATGGTTTATTCAGTGTTTACTCTTTCGGTTTTTCAATTATTTTCATATTAATCTGCACTATATCCTCGGTTATCGTGTTTCCACGAACTTTTTTCCGTCTTCTTTCACCTTCATTCTTAGGTTTGAATCCTATGCCTCCGCTGAGCACCACGTCCCTTCTAACTCCACCGTGGACATCAGCCCTCATCGGGAAACCATCCTTGTCTGAGCCGCCTGTTATCTGCAATTTATGTTTCGGCAGTCCCAGCATGGTTCCATCTATAACGTCGCCTATTTTCTTGCCTATCAACGGCGCCGCATGCGGGCCTTCTAACTCAACGGTTTTTGATTTTCCCTCTTCCGCATCTGAAATTATAACTTTAAACTTCGCCATCAGTGCACTGCTCCTAACCTGGTGGATTTAGCAATACCATCTTTAAATATTAAAGGGTTGTGAGCGATTTTGCTTCTCAAAAATGTTTAGCGACACATTTGCTGTAAATGTTAATTTAACGCTTAAGCTTTATTTCAGCAACGTCAATACATTTTTAAGCCCTAAATCTGGGAAAAAGGTGCTTCTGTGTTGTTAACTCCCATTATAATTGAACAACAACGTTCCGAAAAAGTTGATTTTAGAAGCTTGATCAGCTTTCAAAATAGATACCCCCCTAGGTTTTTTCACGGTTGCTGGGGCTCCGCCTGAAAGAGCCCGCCTTAGCAAGCTATTCAGCAATTTTTCACGTTTTCTCATCTTCAAGTCTCAACGGCTTTTTGAAGACTATGGTGTGAGGACTGTTTGGGTGCTCTGCAATACCGTTGAAACCATTAGGATTTCGATGTCTCTTTGCCCTCTAAATAGTATGAGTTAGGCGTTAATCCGAGCGGATAACATGTAATCCCCGCACAGAATAGCTTGGGTAGCCCCAAAAAGCCAGTGGGCAGAAAAGCCCATTTCTGGCTTCTTTCCGCTGAAGCAAGCAGATTTGGAGTGCTCCGGGCGGGATTTGAACCCGCGTCTCCGGCTCGAAAGGCCGGAATACTTGACCGGGCTATACTACCGGAGCATTGGTTTTCGTTAGGTCTTATTTTTCTAAGGCGGTTTTTAAGCATTCCTCAAGGGAAGCCAGAATTGTATTTGCCTTGTTTAGTGTTGGAGCGTAGTATGCTGTTTTTGCTGAATTAGTCATTATCGTTTTTATTCCTAACTCCTCAGTCCAGGTTACTACTGCGCATGTATCTGATAGTACTTTTGCACCGCATCTTTTTAGTTCGCTGATGTAGGCTGCTGCTTTTTCTTTTATAAACTGAGAGGTACAGATCCAAAGTTCCGTTCCATGTTTAACTTTTTTGCCGCGTGCGAGTTCCGCTATTTTTCTCACTTCAAGCAATGAGCAGTGGGGGCATCCTATAAATACAATGTCCGGCTTTGTGTGAGTTGTTGTCAATTCTTCAATTGTGTTTTCAATTTCTTTTCTCCCAACATTTATCTTCTCAAGTCCAGCCTTCATATGAAGCTTATCCGTTTCATAGTAGAACATGTTTGTCATGCCTGTGGATGCAAGGGCCGCACCCAACTGCTTTAATTTATCCCTATTACGTTTTTCCAGTCCTTTTATTACGGGTATTTTATCCTTCAAAATTCTCCCAAGAAATATTCCCAAAGCGCCATATTCAATTCCATATCTTATAGGCGGATCTACTTCAACTAGCACGTGGGGCTCTCTATTTTCTGGTTTATGTATCCCGTACTCAGGGGTCTTCCCAATAATGGCTGCGGCTAAAGCGCTGGGACCCCCTTCACGGTTTGTCAAAGCGCCTAAAACAGAGTTTGCGTATATTACAGCTGAGGATTCAGCCCAAGCTAAGTGGGCGCCCACTTTCACTTTTCGCAAATAATAAGGTGTACATGTGTAAGATTGCTTAAATCCCATCTTTTCAAATGCTTGAAGAATCTCGCGCTGTCCCTGAAGCAGCTTTTCCGATAAACGTCCTCCTAAGTATTCTGGGTCAAAACTTTTCGGGTTTAAAGTGGATTCAACCCTAACTTTCCCGCCTGATTCTGCAAGCGCTTTCAAGAACTCGATAGGCGCGTTGCCTAAGGTTTTATAGGAAACCCCTGAAACATGTGCGGAGTCTATTGGAATAAGCCTCTCAGCACCGAAAAGATCCCCCAACTTTACAAGTATCTTCATACAGATTTGACTGGCCCATCCAAGTTCGCCATCATAAATTCTTTCCTCCTCCCTTGTGAGATGCATAATCTCGCCTCATGTTTTCAGAGGATTCTAATAATCCCCCTGTAGGCGTCAACCTCAACAACGTCTCCCGTTCTGATTTTGCCTATGTCTACCTGGTCTAACATTGGTATGTTAGCTATCACTGCTCCAACAACGACCACGGGATCTGCCTTTTCATTAACCAATGCTGCCGGTGCAGCTGAATTCCTAGCCAAAGAATAGATCACATAACTGCCGACGGTGGAACCGTGACCGTGTGGAAAGCATAACACCTTGCCCTTTACGCTTTCGCCGTAGATGTCGCTGCCTTTTTCGACAATTCTCCCGGTCTGCGGGTCCACACCTCCTAAGAAGCTTATCGGCTTCATGGACACTAACGCTTCAGCCTTACATATCCCCTCTACGATTCCGCGCCCTTTCAAAATCGCCTTCTCCATGTTTATCCGCTGCTAGTAAGATATTTTTGCTGAGAACGGTATTTCGCCCAAAACATCTAAGGCTGCTTCCCCAACTTTTCCCCTTAAACCTTCATCCGTGTAGACTCTGAGTATGTTTATGAAGCCCTTCAACACCTCAAAAATGCCTGAAATCTCACTTAAACGCCGTAGCTCCTTTTTCCCATCGTGGGTTTTCCGGAAAATGGGAATTTCCATAGGATCCATTAGCATCGATGGATGATATGGCACTGATGGCACCGTGGGCACGTCTATAACTATATCTTCCGGATCCACACGGGCCTTTCTAGCTATTCTATCCCTTAACTGTTCACGGAATTCCTCAGCACTGAAAATATTCGTTACAGTTTTGTCCCTAACATAAAAGGTCTGCTCGTAAGCGCATTTCAGCATTTTACGTCTTTCAAGATTCTGAATTATCCGTCTTGATTCGCTGCAGTTTTTGAGCAGTGTCCAAGCAGTATAGTCATCCATGGCGAGATACTCCTCAGGGGTTTTAAAATCCGTTAATCCCAATTCCTCATCAGCCTTCTCCAGGGCCATGGCAAGCATTATTTGAGCAGCCCTTCCCACACGGTGGAAGTATATGCTTTTAAAGGATTCTATTCGCGCTATTATGAAGGACTCAAGAGCAGATAAAGCACCTATATCCACTGCGAGGCTTCCATCCATAACCCCAAGCATGTGGATTATGCGGAAGACATCCACAAAGCCGTATCCGGCACCAGTGTGATACGTGTCCCGTACAACAAAGTCCATTTTGTCAACATCTATCGAGCTGCTTATTATCTGATTCAGAAATGCCTTATCCGCATTTTTCCTGTGCCCAACAGCCAAGTCGGCAATTTCTTCCGCATCGTATCCCAGCTTGCTAATCTCATCTTTTAACTCGCTTTTTCTGACGATCCATGCGGTGAAGTCCTCATGTGTTTTTCTAAGCTTCTTAATTGATAAGTGTTCAAAAACATGTGAAAACGGGCCGTGTCCAACATCATGGAGTAACGCGGCGATTTTAACCATCTCCGCCTCTTCTTCTCCGACTAGCTGAGAAATACTTGGGTTTTCAATAACTCTGCTGGACAAATGCATGACTCCCACGGAATGTTCAAAACGAGTGTGATTTGCACCAGGATACACGTATTCCGCACCTGCAAGCTGTCGAAGCCTTCGCAGTCTCTGAACTGGATATGAATCTATTATTGCCTTTTCATGCTCTGTAACGTAAATGTATCCATAGACTGGATCCTTTATTTCACCCCAATAGGCTCTTTTCAATTCAGACGCTCCGCGCCTCTATGCTTGAGCATACCTAAAATACTCCATAAGCTCCTATAATATCTAGCGTTTCAAGCGCGGGATCACAGTTGAATAAGCAGGGCTTTTTCATATGTATTGAAGGACTTGATGGGTCTGGAAAGACAACTCAAGCTAAAATTTTAGTGAAAAATTTGATAAAGCAAGGATATACTGCCTTATACACTGCTGAACCTTCTAATGGAAAAATTGGGAAGTTCATAAGAAGATACCTGCATGGGGAAAGACGGTTTTCAGGCATTATTGAGGCTCTGCTTTTTGCTGCTGATCGCTTTGAACACGTTTCAGAGGAGATACGCCCAGCTTTAGATGAAGGAAAAATTGTGGTTTCTGATCGTTACGTTTACTCGTCAATGGCGTATCAAGGCGCCTCAGGCATTGATGTGGACTGGATTAAGATGATAAACAAGTACGTCTTAAAACCCGATTTGGCAATCTTCATAGATGTGGCGCCGGAGGTTGTTCTTCAGAGAATACGGCGAAAGAGGACAATTATGGAGGACCTGAAAACTCAAAGGATGGTCCGCGAAGTTTATATGAAACTCGTTGAAAGCGGAGAACTGAAAAGGGTTGATGGGAACAAGCCTAAGGAGGATTTGGCAGGAGAAATTTTATCAATATGCCTGGATGCTTTAAAAATGCGTCTTTATGTCACGCCTTTTTAAGGGCGCTCCGTAAAAACAATTTGTTAACTCTTTCAACTATTAGGTTAATTATATCTTCTGGAAATATGTGTCTTAGTCCCTTTTCATGAAAAACGTTTGTCTCCACCGAATTTTCCACGAAAATTATGCGAATCATGTAATAATCGAATTTTAGCGGAGATTTCCTTCCATCTTTATCCTTGTAATACCTGACGATGCATAAGAGGTCTAAAAGTTGAAGGGGTTTTTTACGTATGAATTCAAGCACCCTATTTGTTTCTTCTGAATCTAGATAGTTGAAGCCGTCTCCATCAGCTATACCGAACTCAAAAATTATCGTGCATTGTGGGATCGTAGGTTTTGCTACTTCCTCGAAAGTAAAGTTTTCCCTGTTTATTTCATGAAGGACCTGGATTATAGCCTGCTGCAATTTCCTATTTGAGATTCTAGTTAGGAAACGCTCCGTCCAATGTACATAGCTTGGAAAGTTCTCGTAAAAGCCCAACATCTGCCATCTAAACCTTTTTGGCCCTCCTTATCTTCTCCAAACTTTCCAGCAAATTTGATAAAGCGGTGCTAAGCCTCTGCAGCTCTTCAACATCTGTTGCCTGCTGCATTTTATCCTGTATTTCTTGTATCTTAAACAACAAAGTATCCTCTAACTTCTCAAGAGCCATACTGCTTGTTACACGCGTCATTTCTTCTCCTTCTTTGACTACGATAACTTTCTTTTGACATCTTTCACACCATAATTCGCCACTTTTCAACCTGAAAAGCGGCGATGAACACGCTGGGCACGCCAACTCTGTGAGGGTAAGTCCCTGCCGTAGTAGGTCTGCCATCCTTTTAATCGCCAGTTCTTCTTCTTGGTTTTTTCCACTCTTATGCGCCATTTCCAGACCTCAAAATTAAATAAGCTTATGAGCCTATATAACTTGATTTCATCTGGTTGGTGGTGACCCTTGTATGGTTAAGAAAAAGAAGATGGAGGAATATGAAGAAAGGCTAAAACAAGCAATAGCCATACTTACAGAGGTTTCGGAGGACACAACAACCCCGCGCAACATAAGAAGAGCTGCGAAGGATTCGATAGACGCTTTGCAATCGACGGAATATACACCCGCGGTTAGGGCGTCAAACGCAATATCAATATTGGATGAAATACTTCAGGATCCGAATATGCCCCCATACACTAGGGTGAAATTGTGGAATGTGATGAGCATATTAGAGGCCATAAAAGACTAAGGCTCTCTAAGCCGGGGGTGCTTCTTGAAAATTATCAGCTTTAAAGAAGTTGAAGCTAAAGATGTCGGAGAAGGTTCCTACAAAGCGCGTATAAGATGGTTGATTACAAAGGACATTGGAGCTGAAAACTTCGCTATGAGGCTGTTCGAGATCGAGCCCGGAGGCTACACCCCTCTTCATAAACACCCTTGGGAACATGAAGTCTTCATATTGGAGGGTAGAGGAAAGGTGATCGGTGAAGCTGGAGAATCAGAATTTAAATCAGGCGACGCCATATTTATCCCGGCAAATGAAACGCATCAATTTGTAAACAATGGCGAAAGAACTTTGCTTCTCCTTTGTTTGATACCTTACCAGAAAATGTGATAACTAAATTATTATCAAGTCTTTCTCAACTAAGTCTCGTTAAGAATATATTTGGGTTGTTGTATGTAGTTTTGGGCTCTAAGGAGCAAGAAGCATTGAAGTATGACGTGATAATTGTCGGGGCAGGTCCAGCTGGAATATTCGCAGCGCTTGAACTAGTTGAAAAAGCCAATTTACGGATTCTAATGGTAGATCGCGGCCCAGACATAGACAAGCGGAAGTGCCCTGCAAGTAGAGGCTTCGGCTGCATGAACTGCGAGCCATGCAATGTTTTGTCAGGATGGGGTGGAGCTGGAGCATTTAGTGATGGCAAACTAACGCTGTCAACGGAGGTCGGCGGGTGGCTTAACCAGTATGTTTCAGATGAGGAGCTCTGGGAGCTGATAAATTATGTGGATAGCATCTACATGAAATACGGTGCCCCATCGCATGTTTACGGTGAGGATATAGAAAAAGTGGAAGAAATCGAAAGAAAAGCGTCCCTAGCAGGGCTTAAGCTTATCCAGCAGAAAATTAGGCATATGGGCACCGGCAGATGCGCTGAAACACTCAGGAAAATGCGGCATGAACTAGACGGTAAAGTGGAAATGCTGATGCGCAAAGATGTCAAGGGACTCATCGTAAAAAATAATGTTATAGAAGGCATAGAAACATCAAACGGTGAGAAATACTGCGGAAAATATGTAATTGTAGCTCCTGGAAGGAGCGGTGCAGAATGGCTTAAGACGGAAGCTCAAACGCTGGGTTTAAAGACGCTGAATAACCCTGTAGATGTTGGTGTGCGGGTGGAGGTTCTTGCCTCCGTTATGGAGGAATTAACAAGCGTCCTATATGAGCCTAAATTCATTTATTACTCAAAATTCTTTGATGACCAAGTGAGGACCTTCTGCGTCGCACCTTATGGTGAAGTAATTTCTGAATCATATGATGGCGTATTAACAGTTAATGGTCAAAGTCATGCAAATCGGAAAACGGACAACACGAACTTCGCAATCCTGGTGAGCACATCTTTTACAGAACCCTTCAAAGAGCCAATAGCCTACGGAAAATATCTGGCCAGACTCTCAAATCTTCTCAGCGGAGGCATAATGATTCAACGTCTAGGCGACCTCGAAGCCGGAAGACGATCAACACCTGAAAGAATAGCAAGAAGCGTCGTGACTCCAACACTTAAGAATGCAACTCCTGGAGACTTAAGCTTCGTTCTACCTTATCGCTACCTTTCAGATATTCGAGAAATGCTGGAGGCCCTTGACAAAATAGCCCCTGGAATACATTCTCGAGACACTCTTCTATATGGCGTCGAAGTTAAATTCTACTCCTCAAGACTGGAACTGAGTAACGCATTAGAAACCCGAATACACAACCTGTTCACAATAGGCGACGGTGCCGGTGTAACAAGAGGGTTAGTGCAGGCATCCGCTTCCGGTGTTATCGTCGCAAAGGAGATAATGAGAAGGGAAAAAGATAAAGTCAAACAAAACACTGCCACAACCGGCACAAGTGCATAAAGACGATGAATCAATTTATGCTTACTCGAGGGCTAAATGATGAGTGAAGAAATAATTGGCCGCGGCACATGGTACGATAAGATGGCTCTGAAGATCATTGAGCGGGAAAAGACGCTTAAAAGAAGTCTTGAAATGTTAAGAACCGAAATGGGTCTTGGGGCATCTGGTTTTCCGCATATAGGAAGCCTCGGCGACGCCGTACGTTCCTACGCAGTAACCTTGGCCCTCAAGGATCAGGGATATCGATCAGAACTTATCGCGTTCTGCGATGACAAGGATGGACTGCGAAAGGTTCCGGTGGGTTTACCGAAAAGCCTTGAGAAATACATAGGCTTTCCCGTTACAGATATTCCCGACCCCTTCGGCTGTCACGACAGTTATGGTAGGCACATGAGCTCCCTCCTGCTTGATGCTATGGACAAATGCGGCATAGAATACCGCTACATATCAGCTAAAGACGCTTATGAGCGGGGAATGCTAATCAACGAGATTCGAATTTTGCTGACAAACGCTAAAACCGTTGGAGAAATAGTCAAAGAGGAAGTGGGACAGGAAAGATACATGGAGGTTTTACCCTATTTCCCAGTTTGTGAAAATTGCGGAAGAATATACACAACTAAAGCTTTAGAGTATCTGCCAAAAGAGGACAAGGTTCTATACGTATGTGAAGGAATGGAGATTAGGGGCAGATGGATCGATGGGTGCCAGCATAAAGGCGAAGCTGACATAAAGACTGGTCAGGGAAAACTTAGCTGGAAAGGCGAGTTTGCCGCAAGATGGAAGGCTCTGGACATAAGATTTGAAGCATACGGCAAAGACATAGCCGATTCCGTTAAGGTTAATGACAGAATCTGCAGGGAAGTGCTTGGTTTCGAACCTCCCTCTCATGCTCGCTATGAAATGTTTTTGGATAAGAGTGGAAGAAAAATTTCGAAATCCGCTGGTAACGTTTTCACCCCGCAGGTTTGGTTTAGATATGGTTCACCTCAGTCGCTAATGCTGCTTTTACTTAAAAGATTCGTTGGAACCCGCACAATAGACGTGACCGATATACCTGCTTACATGAACGAAATGGATTACCTTGAGGAAATTTACTTCGGAAGGAAAACGGTTTCGGACAAAAGAGAATTAGCTAAGCTTCGTGGACTATACGAATATTGCTGGTGTCTTAAACCGCCTGAAAGGCCCTTTATCCATGTTCCCTATAACCTGCTTACTTTTCTTGCTAAAATTGCGCCTGAGGATAAAGCTGCGGGTTTCATCATTGAAAAACTTAGGGAATACGGCTACTTAAAAAGGGGTCAGGATGCGGATGATCACCTCAGAAAAAGGATAGAGTATGCGCTTAATTGGGTTAGGGACTTCGAGGAGATAAAAGAAACAGCAATAAGCTTAAAGCCGAATGAAGAAGGGGCTCTAATGGATTTAATAGAGGTTCTACGGGTGGAGGAGCAAGCTGAAAAGATACAAGGTGAGATATTCAATATTGCTAGGAAACATGGAATTTCTCCTCCCGACTTATTTAAAAAATTGTATATGATTCTGCTTGGAACGCCGCAAGGCCCTAGGCTTGGTCCATACATTATTGCCATGGGAAAACAGAACGTGATTAATGCCCTAGAAAGAGTGATTAAAAGTCAGAAGGCCGCTAAAAATCAGCCTATATAAGCTTATTCTTAAAAAATGAGGGATATTGGAGGTTTACTCCAATTTTGCACCGCACTTCAAGCAATAAACAGAGTATTCTGGCAGATATTCCGCTCCGCATTTGCTGCACTTACGTCTAAAGGGGCCATGAGGTACTCGGGGATCGCCACCTGCAGCGATGAAGGCGCGGATTTTCTCCATCTCAGCTTTTCTCTTAGTCTTAAAAGCCCACATTCCTTCTGAAGGTTCCACTGATCCGATATTAAGTGAAAACCACGCTTTACCATGCTCCCAAGTTAGCCGCCAGACAAGCTCCTTCCACCAATTGAGGTGAACTTTGTAATACCATAGGCTTGAAGCAGACAAGGTCTTCATTCTATTAATGTATTCCTTAACTTTCTCATCGAGTTTTTCTTTTGGAACAACATCGTTTACAATGCCCCACCTAAGCGCCTCCTCAGCATTCATTTCAGTGCTCAGCATAACCATCTGAGCCGCCTTCTTTATGCTCATGTGTAGCGGAAGCCACTGAGAAAGCCCTCCAATAGATGTCATGCCCACTCTAGGCCCAGGTGAGATGAATCTTGCGTAATCCACCGCTATGGCGAGGTCACAGCATGAGACAAACTCCCACCCTCCACCAGCCACTGCTCCGTTCACCCTTGCAATAACGGGTTTCCCGCAGTGCATGATTAAGTCGAACACTCTGGCGTAGTACTCTCCCCACTCCCAGAACTTCCATGGTTTTCTATTGTATATTTCAGCATATTCATTGACGTTTCCTCCGGTACAGAAGGCCTTTTCGCCCACTCCGGTCATCACTATGAACTGGACAGAATCATCGGCCATCGCTCTCTCGTATGCTGCGCATAACTCTTTGAGGGTTCCAAGGACGTATGAGTTCATTTCGTCAGGGTTGTTTATAGCTATACAAGCTGTATAGTCATGCCATTTCGGGTCATATTTGACGGTTTTCCACTCTTTCGGGTCTGTCGACGGATGCCAATCATAAACCCTACCACTCATATCCTTCACCGTGTCAGTTAGAATTTTAGTCCTAGTGCCCGCGCTATTTAAGAATTACTTGTTCAACTGTAAATTGCACGGAAAAGGGCGCCTTAGACATTAACGGATGATTTATAAACAAAAAACACCAGTAGTTAATCGAAGGTTCAATTCGAGGTGAATACCCCTGTCCTTGCCCGATAAGATAAAAACTTGGCAAATGATTCGACCATGGTCCAAGAACCCTCAGACGGGCCAGGTTACCGAGGGCATCCTTGAGGAAACAGAGATTCCAGTGCCCAAACTTAATGCTGGAGAGGTTCTTGTTAAGATAGCTGGGTGCGGGGTTTGTCACACCGATCTAAGCTACTTTTATGATGGTGTCCCAACAGTAACTAAGCCTCCGCTAACATTAGGGCATGAGATAAGCGGTGTTGTAGTGGCGGGAGATGAACGGCTGATGGGTGAAGAGGTAATAATTCCCGCTGTCATGCCATGTAACAAGTGCGAAATATGCGCTGCCGGAAGAGGCAACAGGTGCCTAAACCAGAAGATGCCTGGAAATAGCCTTGGAATTTACGGCGGCTTCGCAAGCCACATTCCAGTCCCAGCAGAGGATCTTTGTATAGTTAAGGATCGAGGTGATTTTCAGCTTGCAGAGCTTGCGGTAATAGCTGATGCAGTTACCACGCCATACCAAGCCTGTGTAAGAGCTGGATTAAAGCCTGGTGACAACGTTGTGGTGGTTGGAGTTACCGGGGGTGTTGGCTGTTACACTGCGCAAATAGCTAAAGCGTTCGGGGCAAAAACAGTCGTAGGTATAGGGCGCAACCCTGAGAAGCTTGAAAGGGCACTTAAGTACGGCGCAGATTACGTTATAAACTCTGCTGGTAAGAACGAGAATGATATCCGTAATGAGTTTAAAGAATTATGTAAAGCTCATGGGCTTCCAAGCCATTATGGCTGGATAATCTTCGAGGTTACAGGGACCCCTGCAGGCCAGTCTATAGCCTTGAACCTCCTGTCCTTCATAGGGAAACTGGTGGTAATAGGATATGGACCTCATAAGAACGAATTCAGCATTTCAAGGCTAATGGCTCTGGATGCAGAGATAATTGGCACTTGGGGTTGTCTTCCAAAATACTATCCAAAGGTTCTGGAGATGGTGCTTAATAGAAAGATAGAGATACGTCCTTTCACCGAACTTAGACCGATGAGCAAGATTAAAGAGGTGTTTGAAGAGGCGCATCAAGGAAAATTGTCAAAGAGGGTTGTGTTAGTCCCGGACTTTTAAGTCCAACGTGAACTTGTTATTCATCTTCCTTTCCATTGCGGCTTCCTTTTTTCTAAGAATGCCCTCAATCCTTCTATCGCATCTTCCGTGTTTATGAGAGAGGTGAGGTAAACATCAGTCACCTCCCGCAGTGCCCTGCTGAATTCATTATCTAATCCCCGATAGATAGCTTCCTTCGATATCCTTAGCACCGCAGTGCTTTTGCTCCTCAACTTTTCAACAAACTCTTTTGCAGCTTCATCAAGCTTATCAGCGGGCACAACTTTGTTCACAAGTCCTATTCTCTCAGCTTCGGCAGCATCTATCATTTCTCCAGTCAATATCAGTTCAATGGCCTTTTTCCTCCCTATGGTACGCGGCAGAAGCACTGCTGCTACTGGAGGCATGGCTCCAACATTTATTTCCGGAAGCCCAAACTTAGCATCTTCAGACGCTATGATCATGTCGCAGCCTAAAGCGAGCTCGCATCCTCCCCCAAGGGCGTAGCCTCTCACTAAAGCGATTGTAGGCTTCCCAACTTCAATTAGAGCTTGAAATATCCTGTTAAATGCCATTAGGGCATCTTTAATTCTATCTGGAAAGTGATCCCTAACATCTAACCCTGCGCAGAATGCGCGTTCACCAGCACTTTTGATCAAAACGGCTGATGCCGCATTATCCACCTTCGCCATTTCTAAAGCCATGTTCAGCTCCCGGAGGGTTTCTAAATCTATTATATTCAAGGGCGGTTTGTTGATTGTTATTTTTATGCATCCATCTGAGCTTTCGTAAATCAAATTCTTAAAGCTCAATCAACAGACTCTCCCTTTTGATGATTGGTTTATGAGATCTTCTTTATCATGCACCGCAGCGCCTTAAGATCCGGGTATCCTGATATTGGATCCCGAGTATCCATGTCGGTTAAAAAGTTAACATTTGCTTGCGCCCATCCATGCGGGATTGAAACGACGCTTGGCAGTATATCCCCTGAACATTTAACTTTAATCTTTATCGAACCCTTCCTTGTTTCCACAATAACCGTCTCCCCATCCGCAATTCCATATTCTGCGGCTGTGCTCGGATGAATCTCTGCTATTGGATCTGGTTCTCTAGCGCGGAGCTGTGGAATATTGCGCATCTGTGAGTGAGTGTACTCGATAAGTCTTGCACCAGTAGTCAGAATCAACGGGTAATCTTTTGATATTTCCGCCTCACCAAATATGCCATACGGAGAGTCACGGGGTGTAGGCAGGGGGTCATAACCATACTCCTCCAGGGTCTTCGAGTAAATCTCCACTTTGCCAGAAGGAGTCCCGAAACCCTTAACTCCATACTCCTTAGCGGTGAAGATGAATCCGGAGGGCTTTGCCTTTAAATCTTCTAATGTTATACCTGTACCTTCCAGCTGATATTTTACCACATCATCATCTGAGTTCCATGGAAATTTATCCTGGTACCCCATTCTCCGTCCTAATTCCGTCCAGAACTTCCACTCCGGCCAACTTTCTCCAACAGGTTCAATTGCCTTCTTCCTTAACAGAACGTAGGGTATGCCGTGGCATACTCCATAATCATAGGCTATTCCAGTTTTTTCCAGGAAACTGCATGCTGGAAGTACAAAGTGAGCTAGTTCAGCAGTTTCAGTCATAAATAGATCCATAACAACCAGTAGATCCAATTTTTCAAGTGCTTCTCTAAATTTTTTGGATTCTGGCATTGTAAGCGCGGGGTTACCTCCCGTCACGATTAATGCCTTTATTGGGTAAGGTTTCCCCGTAATTGCCATTTCAGGAAAGAGCATAGCCTGTCCAAAGGCTGAAGTTCTACCCCAAATCTGATAGAATAGTGGATATTCGTCGGCACCCATAGGTTTTCCAATCAGAGAAAGTTTAACGCCAAATCGCAATCGCGGAACTCTAGTCCAACCCCCCGGAACTTGGATGTTACCTGTGATCGTCTGTAGTATGGCAAGAGCCCGTGAGTTCTGTATTCCATTTACCGTCTGATCAAGGGTGTTTATACCTTGAACGATGCATGCAGGTTTTGTAGATGCATAAATTCGGGCAAACTTTTTAACATCGCTTGCTGGCACTCCGCAGATTTCCTCAGCTTTTTCCGGAGGATACTTTTTCACATGTTCCCTCAGATTTTCAAAGCCGGTGGTCCATTTGTTGACAAATTCCTCATCGTAAAGTCCTTCATTAATAATCACATTAAGAGTAGCTAAAGCTAGGTACAGATCTGTACCGGGTTTAACCTGAAGGTGTAATCCCCTTTTTGCTAATGGTATTCGTCTCGGATCAATAACTATTAGTTTAAAATTCTTGTCTTCCACAGCTTTGTACAGATATTTTGCAAGAGGCATGTTTGAACTGTCAGGGTTATGGCCCCACAATACGACGCAACGTGCCTTCTCAGGTTCTTCAACGGGGTACATGCCGAAAGTTATCATTCTTGCCAATATTCTAGCGCGGAAGCATATGCTCTCCACAGAAATGTAATTTGGAGAACCATAAGCTGCCAAAAACTCATGTGCAAAAGTGGATAATTCAAGGTTCTCCACGCCTACAGAACCGCAGAAAACCGCTAATGCTTCCGGTCCATACTTCTCCTTCATCTCAGTAAGCTTAGCAGCTATTTTATTCAGCGCCTCGTCCCATGTGATTCTTCTCCATCCGTTTTCCGTCTTTTCCATGGGATACTTCAATCTGTCCGGTGCGTACACAAAACTTGGAATAGCCTCTGCCCTAGGGCATATCTCCCCCTGATTTAACGGATGCTCAGGCATACCTTCAACTCTAACTATTTTGCCATCTTTGACGTAAACATTCAATCCGCAGCTGTGATAACACATGGCACAATCAGTTTTTACAACGTTCTCTTCAACCATCAAGGATAACCCCCACTTAAGCGTAGAAAATATCACGTATAAAATAACGATATATAACGCTTTCTACAAAAGCGTAATGTAACCTGCACTGTGCCTTCTAGGTTCAATTCGACTTGTTCCCAAAACCCTTAAATAGCAATTGAATTTAAGAGAACATTCTACCTCGGGGGTGTTATCGTGGAAAAAAGCGAGAGTTTTTCTCCAAGCGAAATGATGCTATTTTCGCCGATAGATGTGGGTCCAGTGCGACTGGAGAACCGCATTGCATTTGCTCCCACAGATCTCGAAATGACGCCTGGCGGGTTCGTCAGCGACTTATTCAAGAGATTTAACCTTAGAAGGGCTAAGGCGGGTCTCGGGCTGATAATTCTCGGAGGGGTCGCTGTAACTCCAAGCAAGAGTGGAGATGTCTGTCGAATAAATTCCGATGAATACGTGCCTGGGCTTAAGGAGTTTGCCGATTTAATCCATTCAGAAACCAAGACGAAGCTATTTGTTCAACTTACACACTTCCTTAAGTTAGCCCGCTCCGGTTACAGGCAAAAGGTTGAGGATTTAACGTATGAAGACTTTAAGACAATAAAGTCCCAGTTTGTGGCAGGTGCATTAAGGTCTAAGCAGGCTGGTTTTGATGGCGTAGAACTTCACTATGCACACGCATACACGATGGCATCTCTCCTATCCAGGCTAAGTAACAAGAGGACGGATATGTATGGAAGAACGCTTGAAGGACGGTTAAGGTTCCCAATTGAGGTTCTCAGAGCTGTAAGGGAGGCTGTTGGAGAAGACTTTGTTGTGGGCGCTAGAATAAATGGCGACGAGTTCATATCTGGAGGAAACACGCTGCTTGACTCAATACCGATCGCGCTTAAGCTGGCTGAGGAAGGGCTAGATTATCTTAGCATTTCATGCGGTGGCAAATTTGAGGATGCTGCAGTCTTTCATGGCAGAACAGAAAGCATTCCAGGCGTTCCAGATCCATACTCGGGATACAGTGGGCAGAGAAGTTTCCCATGGTACTGGATGCCTAATGCTGTAAACGTTTACTTGGCTGAAGCCATAAGAAAGGCTCTGAGGGATGCGGGATACAACATACCCGTGATGACTGCTGGAAAAATTCCAACACCTGATGTTGCTGAGGAGATACTGAGAGCTGGAAAAGCCGACCTAATAGGGTTATGCAGGCCTCTTATATGCGATCCTGAATGGCCGTTGAAGGCTAAACTTGGACGATGGAGGGACATCGTTGAATGTGAGTACGGCAACCACTGTTACAGAAAGTGGACTGGACCAAGGGTTGCCCCGATAAAATGTATCAAGTGGCCTAAGGGGAACGATGACCAAGCGCCCTATGAAGTGTAGTGGGTGATGCACATGGTTGATCTGACTGTCAAATTGGAGAATTTAACGTTCAAGAATCCCGTTTTAGCTGGTCCCACGCTTGTTAACGAATACTCTGAAATGCTGGAGAAATGTCTAAAACATGGAGTAGGCGGAGTAATTACGCCAACGTACACGGATCAAGAGGAGAACATCTTAAGGCCGAAGCCCTATGTTGTAAGTGCCCAATCATTGTTCCCAGATTTAGACATGTTTTTGACCTTGGCAGAGTTTTCTGCAGTTCCTTATGATAAGGCTATGAAGTATGTTTCCTCAATGCGGAAGCTATGTGCAAGTGCAGAAGTACCCCTCATAGCAAGCATTTTAGTGTCCTCCGACGTTGATAAAGCAGTGAAGGTTTCAGCTGATTTGGCTTCCGTCGCTGACGCACTGGAATTATGTATGCTGCACATGGACCGAAAAAGTATGCTGAAGGTCATTGAGTCTGTGAAGAAAGAGGTTAATGTTCCCTTAATAGCTCGGATTAATGCATGGAGATGTGAAGCTCAACACGTTGAAGCCCTCATTAAAGAGGACGTGAAGTCCCTGAGCTTATACATGCAGATGCCTAAAGGAATGCTGGTTGATGTGGAACTTGAAGAGCCCTTTGCCATTAACTGGCCTGCAAATGTGATGTTTGGCAAGACAATGTTGCCCGTGTGCCTCGGATCCGCTGCAACCATTAAACGCTGGCATCCTAATGTGGAATTGCTAGCTCTTGATCATGCCATAGAGTCTGAAGATGTTATACAATATCTGCTGATGGGATGTAGGGCCATAGGTCTCTGCTATGGAATACAGCGTAACGGCTACAAGCAAGTAGAAAACGTGATTGAGGGACTAAAGGCTTGGATGGAAAGCAAGGGTTATGAAAAAATCGAAGAATTCTTAGGCAAGGCCCTCCAGCATGTGAAGGATCCGCTTCTGGCTGAGGTTCCATTCAAACCTATAGACGAGTTTGGCGCCGGCTACATGCCTGTGATCGACAAGGACCTGTGCAAACCAAGGGAATGTATCAGATGTGAAGAGTTCTGTCTTCACGAGGTGTTCAAAGTCGTCCCAGAAGAAGCTAAAGTAAACATCACTGACGAAAACTGCTATGGATGCGGTATATGCGTCAGCCTATGCCCTGAAGGCGCCATCATGCTAGTCAACAGATGTACAGAAGAACCAGTGCTTGAACGCAGAGGAACATGCCGGACGTTCGTGGACCGCAGGCGCTAGATATTTTCTTCTATTATTTCAGTAACTCTTTACGTTGACAGCCTTGAACGGGCATGCCAACATGCAAGTTTGACAATTTTTGTCTCCTGTAACTCTCCTACATTTGTCAGCCCTGTTCACCGATAGATCCCCATTAATTATCCTTAAAACAAACTTGTCGGTTGTAAGTGGCTCATCCCAGTTGGTTACAAGTTCATCTATTGTGTTTCCTGGACATGCTGCCACACAGTTATAGCAGCCACTGCATAGACTTGTATCTATTTCAAACTGGAGCATGATTTTCCTGACGCCGGGTACTCTTCTTACTATTCTTTGTGCGTCCTCCCCATTAACAACCCTTATCAATATGGAGGTTCTGCTGATTGGAAGAATACGTACATTCCCGCCGAGATTAAGCCTCTCTGCGCTTTTTGAATCAAATAAATTGGCATATATGTAAGTACACTTTGACATGCGATCTCCTCCTACGTTAGGGCTGTTGCTTCAATTCTGATTTCATGTGATGCGGGGATGTACGCATCCTGCACTGGAAAGTTGGCCAATGTAACAGTATAATATTGAGCGAAGGTTCGACGTATCTCCCTAAGCACCGCGCGTTCAAGGTTCTCGTTTGTTTTAGGGTTAACCCAGAAACGCCTGCCCCATACTTCTTTGACAACTTCACCGTTTTTAACCACAACCCCCCCGCCCTTGATTGTGCAGAAGGCGCGTGAAAAAACCTTCTCAACCCTGTCTAGGGCTAGATTATTTGGATCCAAATCATATATCGCGATGTCAGCATCCGCCCCAACACCTAAGTGTCCTTTAATGTTGCTTAATCCAAGTGCCACAGCTTGGCCTGCTCTCGTAATCGCAGCAACTTCATAGAGGGTGTACTCTCTATCAATTGTTGTGATAAGTGAGCGTTTGGCAACTGCGGGATTCAGCTTCTGTAATTCAGCTTCCCTAGCCTTTTTGCTCATAAGCCAACTTATTATCTTCGGGTACATTATGAAAGGTCCAGCGTTCGGGTGATCTGTGCTTAAATAGACCTGAAATGGATTCTTAATGAGAAGGGCTAGTTCTAACCCGACAGCCCATTGCACCGCGTTCACGGGGCTTGATCTGCTATAAATAAATGGGACTAGTCCTCCTCCCGTTTCAAGCTCTATTCCTTGGTTTATCCATTTCAGGTGGTTTAGAGAGTGCAGATTATATTCCAGCGGGCCATCAGCAGTCATAGTGGTTGTCTCTCCAGGTACAACCTGCCCCATATCGATTGTGACGTGGGGATTTGCATTGACATAGTCAGCGATCTTATCTGCCTTTGATTCTAAGTTTTTCCATGAGTCCCCGCCATATGCTGAAAATTGTGTATGAGTGATGTGGATGGATTGCTTTCGTACCCCTTTCGACGGATTAGCTTTGACGTTCTTTAGCAGCTCAGAGGACTCGATTGTTATTTCAAAATTTCCTGGAAGCCCAAGCAGGTTGGTGTGAAGATGTATTGAGTGTGGCAACCGAAGAATTTCGTTTACTGTTCCAAGCCCAATTATGATCTCTTCAGGGGTTATTTCAAAGTGGGGCACGGGATCCTTCAGATTTTTCACGTTGCTTCTCCAGGCCCAGGCTTCAACACCGCCTGGGTTCACTAACTTTATGCAGTAGCCCTTCGTGGCGCGGAGCATCCAAGCGACAAAGGCTGCACATTTATCATACTCTTTCTTTTTAAGATACTGCATTACGAACCAATTGTTCCCCAAAAGGGTGAACGCGGCGGTGTCAACCATGGGCAGGTCATTTAATTCCTCATGCGTGTGACGCGCCAGTAAGGGGGGCATAGCTGGTTCACAAATCATGGTATAGCCCATTCTGGCATACCTATACCCAGTTACAAATGTTGATGGTACACTATAACCTGTTCCGGAACGGTGAGTGGATGCCTTGGGTTCAAGGAAGGAATGCCCATCTTCTGGTCTGTAGAGGCGTCCAGCATTTATTGCATACCCCGACACGTGAGTATGGATGTCTATTCCGCCTGGCATTATTACCTTATTCGTTGCATCTATGACTTCAGCCTCAGTGGGGTTGACTTCTTTTTCCTCAACTATTTTTCCATCCTTTATTGTAATGTCCATTTTTTCTCCATTTATTCCGTTGATTGGATCGTATACGTAGCCGTTCTTTATGATCAGCGCTTTCAGGAAGCTCCCCCCTTAAGCATCTTCACAGTCTCAAGGATCTTCCGTAGGATTTCTCTGTCGGGTAACACACCTTCAGGAGGATCTAAAATCTTCCTCAGCCTTATTGGCACGTGATCCATTCTGTAGGCTGTGCCCTCTGCTTCTATTCCGGCGATAGCTGCTGGTATAACCACATCCGCGACTTCTGTTGTCAAACTTTGATGAGTGTCAATAGCCACTATGGGGATGCTCATTAATTGCCTTGCAGCTTCCTTCGGAAAGTGTGCAACCGGGTCAGAAGCGATCACTAGTGCAGCGTCAATCTCTCCCCTCATAAGAAGCTCTATAGCTGATGTCTCTCCAGGATTGTACCTTGGATATCCGCGGGTAAAATCTACCGCGTACGGGAAACCCGTCTCCCATGTTGAAACTTCATTAAAGCCTGTGACGTTGTAGTGTCCTCTCATGGGCATTATAACGCATTTTGTGAATCTGTGTAGGTCTCGTGTAAGCGACAGTACATTGTCTATGTTTCTATTTTTAGCTCCGCTCATTGTAACACCTAATCCGAAGAATATTGCTACAAACTGGCTTGACTTCATTAGCTTAGCTAATTCCTCGATTTTTTCTCGCGGAACCCCTGCAACATTCTCCGGCAATTTATATCCCTTAATGGCCAATCTAAGGGCGCTAAACAACTCATAGTCACCGTTTGGCTTTACCTGCAAGAAATACTTCGCTAGCTTTGCTGTGTCCGTGTTTCGCACATCAACCACAATTAACGTTCTATTCTCTTGGCCTCTGCTTCTAAAGAATCCTCTTGGAAATGTGGTGTAGCGGCTTAGATGGCGTGGATGTGCATGCATAGGGTTGCACCCCCAGTAAATGATTAGGTCAGCCCTGTTCTTTATCTCGCCTAGCGTGCATGTTGATATGCCGACCTCTTGCAGCGCTATAGTTGTAGGTCCATGGCAAACGGTCGTTGTATCGTCAAGAACAGCGCCTATTTCCTCGGCTAGTTGCACACCTGCTCTTATGGCCTCGCATTCTGTACAGCTCCATCCATATAACATTGGCTTCTTAGCCCTGACAAGGATCTCTGCAGCCTCCTGAACGGCCTCATCTATAGATGCATCTCTCAGTTCACCGTTAACCCTCACTTTCGGGATTCTAATTCTCGTGGGCGCATCTATATCCATGAACCTTTTCGTACCTAGCTCACAGTTAGACCGAGTTTCCATGATTCTGTTGTTTTCGATGACGACTTCTAAGTCATCACATAAACAGCCACAGTATGGACAAACAACATCCATTATAGTTGTTGGCACATGCTTCGCCTCTTTATAATGTTTAATGCATCTAGTACAGGTTCTCCTGGTGCAGCTTCGATTTCCGCCGCTACGCCCTTGAAGGAGGGCATGCCGATGCTTCCTGTTTCAGAACTTATAATCTCGTTTGCCCATGGTCCAATGGGCATAAATGCTATTCCCGGATGTGGTGCTTGCGTTGAAACTTTTGCTTTAACGACAACGGATCCTTGTATCGTCCTTATTTTAACAGTATCCCCTTCTCTTATACCTAATTTTTCCATGTCTCCTGGATCCAGCTCACAGATGGCTGCAGCTTCCACATAGTCCCTCAATAATTTTTTACCCTCACGAGTAACCCCTTGTGAAATTGTTCTGCCGGTAATCAAAACAACGTTTAAGGTTACCAATATTTACGCCTCTGACTTTAACTTTCATTCGGCTGAGAAAGTGAATTCAGTATCTAACTTTCTATAAAACTTTTTTGCACATTGTCTGGGCATTACCCCTGTTTCATGGGATGTTGATTTTTGTTGCTGTGCAGGTAAAGGCTTCCTTTTCCATCCTCAGCTAGATCACCTTCAAATCTCAGAAATGGTCCTTTCACTTCTGTGGCATCGTCAAGTTTTATATTGTCAACTGTTTCCTTGTAAACAAACCCGGGCAATAGTTCCTCCAGTTTTCCGAGAATTATAATTTTTCCATCAACCATCTGTGCTCCAGCCCTAGCGCCAGCATTTCCTTCCACAAGTATGGTTCCGCCTCTCATATGGACGCCGGCGAACTGTCCTACATTGCCCTTCACATGTATTAGTCCCCCCATCATCCATGCCCCTATTTCTCTTCCAGCGTTGCCTTCTACGAATATTCTCCCATTCATCATCCCTCTCCATTCCCCTCTGGGAGCGGCGCCCAAATAATCCCTTGCGGATCCTTTTATGATTATTTCTCCACCTCTCATGGAAAGCGCTGTGAATGAGTCTGCATTTCCCTCTATTATGATTCTGCCGCCCTTCATCATATCCCCTGTATGCATGTCTACGTTGCCCTTTACTACGATTTCTCCAGCAGTCATTCTTGCGCCGATATATTTTACTCTAGAGGCATCTCCATCAATTAATATCGTGACATCCTCTGGTTTGTGTGCAACGGGTCCCTCAAGCTCGAAGAAGTCTCCCAGTCTGCTTTTTATTCTTCCTTCCCATACAGGTAAGTTAGCGATTTCCTCTAAACTTTTGCCTGCAAATACGTTGGGGTTTATGACTTCAGCCTCAACTGACACCTTGGGTGAAACCTTTGGGGTCAACTTCATTTTAATCCCGCGGGCAGATTTTATTAGCTTAATGATGATGAAGTGTTTTAAGCTTTTTTATTCTGGAGAGTGAAACTTCAAGTTTCCGTCCAGAATAACTGTAGATTAAAGGCTTATATACACCGCTGGTATAAAAATACTGCTCCCGACATTCGGGGTATGCGTATGCGTGTTGCAGTTGTAGGTGTAGGTCAAACACCCTTCAGCAGAGGCTGTGGCATGAGCATTCGTGAATTATGCTTTGATGCTTTTCGAAATGCAATGGAAAACATAAACCTGACATCAAAGGAAATCGACGCCTCAATCATATGCTCTGCGCCAGAATACGATAAACAAAGAAGTCCTGCAGGGCTCATATCAGAATATTTGGGACTGACACCAAAACCTACGTTCTACGCTGAGTCAATATGTTCCTCAAGCACGACAGGATTTAAAGTTGCATACAGCTTCATAAAGTCCGGGCTTCACGACGTCGTCGCCGTCATAGGCTTCCAAAAAATGTCCGAGCTCTCCTCAGCTGAGGTTCAGGAGAGAATGGGAAGAGGCTCTGACATACAATGGGAAACTCCTTTTGGCAGCATGATGCCAGCTGGCTATGCACTATATGCCCGTGCACATATGCAAAAGTATGGAACAACCGAAGAGCACCTTGCAAAAGTCAGAGTAAAAAGCGGGAAATACTCCGTTTTAAATCCACTAGCCATGTTCCAAAGGTTATTAACCCTGGAGGAATGCCTGTCCGCCAGGGTTATA
Organism: Bathyarchaeia archaeon; assembly: GCA_038868255.1. Lineage (GTDB taxonomy): Archaea > Thermoproteota > Bathyarchaeia > Bathyarchaeales > Bathycorpusculaceae > DRVV01. Next base: position 33,351 of record JAWCTJ010000001.1, on the reverse strand, counting down.
TCAAGTCCGCTGAAGCTGTACGATTGCTGTGCAAACGCCGATGGTGCTTCCTGTGTAATTTTGGCAAATGAAGAGAAAGCTAAGAAGATAACAGACACGCCTGTTTGGATTGCTGGGGTAGGCTCCGCAAGCGACACTTTATCATTCACGAATAGAACAAGTCTTGTGGGGCTTACCTGTACTGTGGAGGCGGCGAAGCAGGCTTACAAAATGGCGCGTATAGAGCCGAAGGATGTGGATGTGGCTGAGGTGCATGACTGCTTCACCATAGCTGAGATAATGGCCTATGAGGACCTGGGCTTTTGCGAAAAAGGCGAGGGTGGTAAACTGATAGAAGAATCTCAAACCTACATTGGTGGAAAAATTCCTGTGAATGTTGATGGTGGATTACTATCTAAAGGGCATCCTATAGGCGCTACGGGCGGTTCACAAATTAGAACCATCGTGCTTCAGCTTCAAGGCGAAGCTGGTAAAGTCCAAGTCGACGGTGCTGAGGTAGGGCTTATCCATAATGTTGGCGGAGTTGGTGTATACGCAAACGTTATAATCTTGAGAAGGTGATGCTTATGAGCTTTAGCGTCTTTGGAAAAGTAAGCTATGTCTCCGAAACCAAAGTTGCTGATTTTGTAAAATACTTGGAAGATGGAAAGATAATGGCGACGAGGTGTAAACGCTGCGGAAAACTCTATTTCCCTCCAAGAGCAGATTGCCCCAATGACCTTTCAGAGGACATGGTGTGGGAAAGCCTCAGCGGAAAATGCAGATTGCTAACTTATACAACACTATTCTTTGCACCCACAGGCTTTGAGGATGATGTTCCCTATACCCTTGCAGTGGCTGAGCTTGAGGAAGGCGGAAGGGTCTATACAAGACTAAGCAGGGACATTAAGGAGGATGAAATAAAAGTCGGTATGGAACTGAAACTCGTACCCATAAAATTGCCCAACGGAAAGCTATCCTACGAGTTAAGGAAGCCGGAGTGAATTCATCATGGTTTCCCGTGGAATAAAATTCGGCGTTGAATGTCCAAACTACCCTTGGGAAGTAATACGCGACGTTGCGCTGTTCGCGGAAAAAGTGGGATTTGACTCCTACTGGATGCCGGACCATCTCGTAGCCACTGGCGTTAGACGATGGGATGCATTACACGCATGGTGCACTCTATGTGCTCTTGCAGTGCAGACCAAAAGGATAAAGTTAGCAAGTGGAGTAAGCGACACTTACAGGCATCATCCCGCCGCCTTAGCTCAAATGGCTGCAACATGCGATTTTCTATCTAATGGGCGGGCAATTCTCGGCATAGGTGTAGGCGAAGCCATGAACCTTGTACCTTTCGGCATTCCCTACGATAAACCTGTTCAAAGAACCTTAGAAGCAATACAAATCATAAGAAGACTATTTACTGAAGACTTCGTTGACTTTGAAGGTCAATATTATACTCTGCATAAAGCTTTCCTTCAGCCAAAACCCGCTGTTCCCATATCTGAAACCCGCTACAGACCCACCGTCCCGCTGTTCATTGCTGCTAGTTCACCTAGAACAATGGAGATAACTGCAATGTATGGCGACGGATGGTTGCCTGCTAACCTTTTACCTGACGAATATAAAGAAAACCTTGAGAAAATATGGGAAACAGCCAAAAAATGCGGAAGAGATCCTGAAGAGATAGAACCTGCACATTTCATGTATGCCGTTGTCTCAAAGGACATGGAAACCGCGAAAAAGGCCATAATGTTGCCGGCTAAGATGCTTCTGCTTACCCGGCCTAGAATCCTTGAAAAGATGGGCTTTACACCGCCGACATATGATTTCGAAATGACTTTTAAACTTGTTTTTCCAAGGGACGCGGAAGCTTGGCTTGCAAAATCCAAGGAGCTGCCTGACGAGGTTGTAGAAAAGGCCCCATTCGTGTACGGTGCTCCTGACGACGTAATCGAGAAGCTTGAAAAATACGTTAAAGCTGGTTGCCGTCACTTCGTAATAAACTTCCAAGTTTCACCTGCAGCCTTGAAAGAGACCTGCCAACTGTTCGCGGATAAGGTCATACCATACTTTAAAGAAAAACGGTTCTGAAACAAACTAGGAGGACACGCTTAGGGTAAATTTTCAATTAACCAATGACGGAGCAACCATAGTTGCGCAAAACTTAAGTATCCACTTCTATCTATGCCTCTTTTCTGGATGGGTTTAATGTTGGAGGTTAAACGGATAGCCGTTATCGGCGCCGGGTTAATGGGTCATGGCATAGCACAGATTGCCGCGCAATTTGCAAAGTTTGACGTATACCTGGTTGACGTCAAGCAGGAATTTCTCGACAAGGGCCTTGCGATGATTAATGATAGCCTGCAGAGATTTCTAAAGAAGGGGATAATTACTGATAGCCAAATGAAGGAAACATTGGAGCGGATTCATCCAACTCTAAGTTTGAAAGAGGCTGTAGCTGGCGCTGACATGGTCATTGAGGCTGCCCCTGAAAATGTCAAATTGAAGAAGGACCTGTTCTCAGAAATTGACAAGTTGGCAAAGCCTGAAGCAATATTTGCCACTAACACCTCGTCAATAAGCATCACGGAGCTTGCATCAGCCACGAAACGCCCTGAAAAGTTCTGTGGTATGCACTTCTTTAATCCTCCACAATTAATGAAGCTTGTAGAGATAATCCGCGGTGTAAGAACTTCAGATGAAACAGTTACGGTGGCTGTTGAAGCTGCAAAGAAGATGGATAAGGAGCCAATCGTGGTAAAGAAGGACTCTCCGGGATTCGTTGTCAATAGAATATTGGTGCCAGCTCTTAATGAAGCTGTTTCACTTGTTTGGGAGGGAGTAGCAGAGCCTGAAGAGGTAGATAAGGCCGTTAGGCTCGCGTTGAATTGGCCTATGGGGCCACTATATTTACTTGACTTTCTTGGGCTGGATACACATCTTGCGATATGTGAAGTTTTCCGTGAAAACCTAGGTGACAAGTACAGTCCACCATTGCTTCTAAGGCAGATGGTTCGGGCTAATCTGCTTGGACGAAAAACCGGCAAAGGATTCTATGATTGGACACAAAAGAAGTAGAAAGGCGGTTTCTATGGAGCTTAAAAATGTAATTTATGAAAAGAAAAATGGAATAGCAACAATAACAATAAACCGGCCGCAGGCACTGAACGTTCTTAACGCAGAAACCATGATTGAATTGATATCAGCATTAGAAGATGCTGAAAAAGATGAAAGCGTAAAAGTTGTAGTGCTAACAGGCACAGGAGAAAGGGCGTTTTGCGCTGGCTTAGACCTCAAATCGGTGAAGGAGATACCGCCTGCTAAGATGTGGGAACTTTCAAGACTTCTTCACAAGGTAACCCTAAAGATAGAAGATATAGGAAAGCCCGTAATTGCCGCCATAAACGGTTTTGCTCTGGGTGGAGGATTAGAGGTTGCAATGGCTTGTGACCTTAGATTAGCATCTGAAACTGCAAAACTGGGACAACCAGAAGTTAACGTTGGACTTCTCCCTGGAGGCGGCGGGACTCAAAGGTTGCCTCGTTTGATAGGCAAAGCCCTAGCAAAGGAATTAATATTTACGGGAAAAATAATTGATGCCAAAACGGCTGAAGCCATGGGACTTATTAACAAGGTTGTACCACCTGATCAACTAATGTCAGCTGTAGAAGAACTAGCTAAGGATATCATGAACAAACCTCCACTAGCAATAAAGCTTTCTAAATACTTAGTTAACATCAGCGACCATGTTGACTTGAGAACAGGTTTAGCCTGTGAAGCTGAAGCTGCAGGCTTAATGGCGTCAACAGAAGACTTCAAAGAGGGCGTGAACGCTTTCATAGAAAAAAGAAAACCTGAATTCAAAGGTAGATAAATTAAAGAACAAACCTTTGGTTAAACCATCCCTTTTCCATACCAAGGCGCCGACTTAGTAAGAATAGCATAGGCTTTGCAGTCTGGACAAAGCATCAAATATTCCTCATCAATCCTTATTTCTTTTGGCAGTAACTTTTCAGCAAATCTTAATACGGGTGTTGTTGTGAATTCTTTTCCGCATCTTCGGCAACGTTGAATATAATGAGTTACTCCTTTTTCCTCCAATATTCCCCTTAAAACGTTCATGAAATCTTGAAATTTTATTCCTGCCGGGCATATCCTTGTGCAGGCTTGGCAGCTGAGGCAAAGCCAAATTTCATCAGAACTTAGGACTATGTCCTTCAAACCCAGCAAAACGCTCTTTATAACCTCTATTGGTGAGTAATGTTCCTTGTGGCGAACGAGGGGACAAACGGAAGAGCATTTCCCGCACTGAATACAATGCTTAACAGTCGTTATGCCTTTTTTTTGTGAGAATTCAGATCCAAGTTTGAGATCTGGGGTTACGCTCATTTTGATCTTTCCAGGAGTTTATCCATCTTTTTGAAGTCAAAATAGGAAAAGGGGAGGACGTTAAAGCGTTCCGAGAAGGTTCTTCACCAGTTCTGAGAAGCGGAGAGCTGCATTCTTCCGTTTAATCATGTTTGCCTGTGTCGCGTCAACATACTGTATAGCTTTGGGCTCGCAGAACTTTACACATGTAGGATCGCCATTACATAGATCGCACTTTAACGGCTTTCCGTTTTTCGGATTTATTCTTGGTCCCGCGAAGGGGCAATAAATAGCGCACAGTCTGCATCCGACGCAAATGTCCGTGTCTATTAAAACGGCTCCAGTCTTTTGGTCACGTTTTATTGCTTTAACCGGACATACATCTTGGCATATTGGCTTCTCACATTGTAGGCATACAATTGGTATGTAGAGGCCTGAAGTTTCCATCTTAACTATATGTATGTGCGCAAGGGCCGGATTTATGGACTTTTCATGGAATAGCGAGCAAGCGGACTCGCATGAACGGCATCCTGTACATTTTTCAGGGTCAACAAGTAAAATTTTCTGCATAACCATTATGGTGCCTCCCTTATAACATGTGACTTGGTTCTTTGTCAAGTCCAAGCTTCTTCAGAGTTTCTTCAGTTGGCACGCCATTTTTGTCCCAACCGTGAAGTTCATAGTATTCATCGAGCATCTGCTCGAACTTTTCCCTATCTATTTTTTTACCGCGGGCAATTGGAAGCCCAACGGGTGTAGGTTCTTTGAAGTAGCGTTCTGGCAATGTATCATCCTTTCTTGTGAAGCCTTCTCTCATGTTGAACATGCGCTCAAGCGTGTATATTCTCTCCCCTATGAGCATCAGTTGCTCTTTTGTGAATTCAAGCCCTGTTGCCAGGTAAAGCAGACGTGAGTATTCTTCCCACTTTGGCATGTTGAAGCCTAAAAAGACTGTCTGGAACTTGCAGAGTCCTAAGGAATCGCATACTGAATAGAGGAGCTCCTGATGCCACACCATGCGGCTTTTGCCCACATACGAAGTGTAATCGGAGGAAACAGGGCCACCTCCCAAGAGTTTCTCTAAGGCTTCTTCTGGTAGTCCGTACAAGTCGTAGGCAGGGCGGCTTCTCAAGTGGTCAGCGCCTCTGGTTGATGTTGCTATTCCTAGGGCGAAGCTAGGCGTGGGACGCTCGTCTGATTGTAAGTTGCTCATACCCTTTACGTGAATGCAGTAGTATGCTGATTCAGGTCCGAACTTTGCTATTGCTCCTAGGGGCCCCTCAGCTAGGATGTCGCCGAAACCTTCTCTGTATGCTATCATCCTTATTAATTCATATACAAGCTGTTCGTTTCCCCATTCTAGTTTAATGCCGCCTGTAACTTTGTCGTCGATTATACCCTTTTCATAAAGTTCTATCGCCCATGCTATCATGCTTCCAGCGTCAAGAGTATCCAAGCCATATCTATCTACCAGATGATTAGCTATCAAAAGAGTCTCCATTCTTTTGCAGTATACTTCGGTGCCGAAGGCTCCTTGTGTTGTGTACTCTGGGCCCTCATCATAGATGGGTCCGAAGGGGCTATCTCTAAGTACATAGCGATGTCTACAGTGAACGGAACATCCGAAACAGCCTGCTACGCCTATTGAGTAGCGCTCTATGTTTTCTGCTTCTAAATCTTCGCTGTCTTCAAGTTTGTTCAGCTGGAAGTTCTTAACTCTTATTAAACCCGTGGTGTTTGTGTTGTTGAATATTATTAGTGTGCCCCACCGCTTTTCTGCCTGTGCCCATTTCGTGCTTAAAACCTTCTCATTTAGCTGTCTGCAATACTCCAGTAGTTCCGTAGGATGAGCGACTTCAAGATCACTTGTGCCCCTCACTGCAATAGCTTTAAGATTCTTTGAACCCATCACAGCACCCATGCCTGTTCGTCCACCTGAGTTCTTGATTCCGGTCATGACGTTAGCAAATTTTACTAGTTTCTCACCTGCGACTCCTATGACCATGCATTTGATCTCATCGTCCCCATGGTCTTTCCTTATGATCTCCTGAGTTTCAACAGTGTCTTTTCCCCAAATGTGAGATGCATCCTTTATCTCAATTTGCCCATCATTTATCCATACATAAACAGGCTTCTCCGCCTTTCCCATTATGGCCAAATGGTCGAAACCCGCGAACCTCATCTCTGCAGCAAAAAAACCTCCCATATTGGTGCTTCCTACCGCCCCTGTCAGTGGTGACTTTGCAGCTATATCGCAGCGTGAAGAACCTAGGCACGGAAGCCCACCAAGCAGTCCCGCTCCAACTAGAAGAACGTTTTCTGGTCCGAGAGCGTCTATTTTCGGCTTTATAAGATTATATCTGAGGTATGTGTTTATGCCTCTGCCGCCTAGATACAGCTTACGCATTTCAACAGGAATCTCTTTTGTGGCTATTTTTTTGGCTGTCAGGTCAATGTAGGCTATCTTTCTTTTCAACATACTAAATACGCTCCATTTATACTACGCCGCGGATCATGGCTTGATTTGGCGTGGGCCATGAAATTCTATACTTGGTTTTACAATGGGGGCATTCAGCTGTTTCAGAGCCTAGTGGCACCTGGAATCTTTTAAGGCAGTTTTTACATCTAACTTCACTCATTCTTTAACCTCCTGCCAGTGGCACTCCGATGTATACCACGTCGTTATCATTTAACGGGATATTTGTTTTTCTCGCACTTTTTCCATTGACTAAAATCCAAACTTCCGTACTTATTTCACCAGTTTTTGGATCAATAATATCGCTGAAATCCCTTCCATATTTTTTGGCTAAATAACTTAAAAGATCTCCAAGGGTGTACCCGTTATTTATCTCTTTGTCCATCTCTCTACTGCCTGCTATTTCCCTGAACATTGCTTGGAACATCACTTTCACCTTGGGCATCTGTCCCCACACGTATATATTTTGCGGAATTTTAATATAAATATGTTGTGGAAATATTTTTTCCCAAAAAGTATAAAAGTATATATGCCATCGTATATAATATAACCTTATAGAAGGTGTAATGATGGAAACAAGGAAACTTCAGAAACTTAAAGGTGGAAGCTACATCATTTCGCTTCCAAAAGAGTTCGTCGAGAAGTACGGTCTAAGCAGCGGTGTGAAAATAGCTATCTCAGAAGAACCAGACGGGTCATTAAGGTTATTTCCCTCAGCAGAAGGATTCGAAAAAACACTTGAGACCACGGTATCGCTGGAGGATTATCCTGACCTACGCTCCCTGAAATATTGCCTGGTAACCTACTACATTCAAGGTGTCGATAGAATCAATGTTATTTCAAGAAATATAATAACTGCAGAACAGAAAAGACAGATTAAACAGCTTAGAGCTGAACTCCCGGGGGTGGAGGTTGCCGAGGAGGAAGCAAACAAACTCACGTTCCAGATAATTATCGATCCAACAGTTTTTTCAATTGAGTCTCTGATCGAGAAAATATTCACTTTCTCACTAAAATTGCAGGAAGACTTGATAAAAGCGTTGGCAAACTTTGACCTCCAACTTGCAATGGAAGTGCTGGAAAGAAGCAACGAGGCACAAAGACATTACCGATTTACAATACGCCTCGTTGCTACTGCAGCTTTCAATCCGGTAGTGGCTAAAAAATTGGGAGTTAAAGGCTGTCCAGATGCAATCAACTTCACCTTAGTTGTACGCGACCTCAGCAGATTAATTTATTACTCCTCATCAATAGCCAGCCACATTTTAGAATTGGAAGGAAGAAAAGTTGAATATGAAATTTTGAATCTTCTAGGAAAAATGCTGACCACGGCCTATGAAATGCAAAAGACATCAATGGAGGCGTTCATGAAAAAGAACGTAAATTCGGCTATAAAAGTGTTCGGAAGGATGAACGAAATTAGGGAGCTGGAGAAAGTGATCCTTAAAAGAATCATGGAGAAGATAACCAATATCGACTTGGCCATAACGCTAAGCATGATTGCTCGAGATACTAGACGAATGGCAGGCCACGCCGTGGCGATCTCCGATGATGTCATGAACCGTGTGCTTAGACCTAAATTTGACCTAATCTAGCCCCTTAAGTCAGCCCTCTATTTTCTCTACTATAATCTCGACAGGGCTTCTGTTCAAGTGTAATCCCAGCTTTTCTTTTTCTAACCGCATAGCTAACCCAAGCAGTTGAGTGTAATATACAACAGGAAGGGATATTCTGCTTCCTATAGTTGTTGCAGCATTTTCTTGTTTTGAATCAAACATCATGTGACATTCTGGGCATGAATCCACTAGACCATCAACATCCATGTTCTGGACCGCTTTCAACTTCGAACCCGTAAGGCTTAGGCAGGCTTCCGGATGGGAAAACATTAGAGCAGCACCGCAACAGTCAAGTTTTTCAGGATACTGCACACTCTCAGCACCCAAAGCCTCAATTAACACATCAAGCTTCCTCGGATTTTCTGAACTATCAACCCTCTTCATGTAACTTGGTCTAATCGCATGACAACTCATGTGGCTGGCAAACCTTAGACCGTTCAAGCTTCTCTTAACGCACTCTTTAATTTTCCCCACTCCTATGAGATCATGCAGCAAGTCTACAGTATGCCAAACTTTCACGTCTCGTGGAATGTTGAGTTTTTCCTCGCTAAGAAGCGCTTTGATTTTTTCCTCTAAATTCTTATCCATAGCTAACAAATATTGCGTTTCAGATACCATAAAGTGGCATCTACTACATGGGAGCAAAAGATTCTTAATTCCCGTCTCGCCAGTTAAAGCCAAAATCCTCGCCGCCATATATGATGCTGCAATTTTGTTCACGCTTTCAATTATGCCTCCGCAGCAATTGACCTCCCTCAGATCCACAAGTTCTGCTCCAAGCCTAGGTAAAACCTCCCTCACGGACATTTCGTAGGCATACTGGGATGTTAATATCCTACATCCCCAGAAAACTGCGACTTGCAACTTATATTCCTCCTAAAACCTGCATGAAAATAGCTTTGAATTCGTCACTTGGACCCTTAATTTTTGGAAGGTTCAATCTTTCCCTGTCAAACGTCTCCATTTTTTTTGTTGTTACTTTTTCCGGCGCTTGCATAAGCCCCGTCTCCAGTATCTGAGTAATGGCCTTCAAGTAATCCTCAGGTATCTTCGCCTGTCGTTCAACAGCAATATTTCTTAAAGCAATTATCACATGATACGGCGAAGCCCTTTGGGGGCATCTTTCTGTACATTGCAAGCAGGAGGCGCATGTCCAAATTATCCCTGAATTAATAAGCTCGTTTATAAACCCTAATCTAACAAGCTTCATCACTGTGTTCGGCGTAAGCTCCAGGATTTTGAAGGCTGTACATCCGCCAGTGCATCTTGAACACTGAAAGCATCCGAAAATTTTCCTATTTACCAGTTTTTCCAGGACCTTCATGTATAATTCTCTGTTAACCTCAGACATCTTTGTTAGGTCGTTCACACCCATTTTACTGTCTCCTACATTTTCGCTAGAAGCGCCATAACCTTCGCGGCTGCTCCGCTTGCTTGTGCAACTGTTTCCGCTATGCTCTTTGGACCTTGACATGCACCTGCTAGGTAGACACCTGCTAATGGGCTCTCAAAGGGCCGCAGCTTTGGATGGGCTTCGAGAAAGAATCCATCTGGGCCTAATGGAATCTTGAAGATCTGGCTAATTCTCCCATAATCCTCCTTAGGCACTACCCCGCTTATCAAAACCACTAGATCCGCTTTTATTTCCAACAGCCTGTTCAATATCTTTTCATAGACTCCAACGTACAGCGTTCCATCGGGGGATTCCCTGACTTCAGCTGGGATTCCTGCCACAAAGTTTATTCCTAAATCCCTCGCTTTTTCGTAAAATTCTTCATAGTTTCTGCCGAAGGCACGTATATCATTAAAGCACACGTATATGTCAACATCTTCCCCAAGTCTTTCCTTTACTGTAATGGCTTGTTTTATGCTAACCATACATCCCACATTGCAGCAGTGGCTGTAGAACCGTTTATCCCTGCAACCTACACAAAGCACGAAGACTATGCTTTTGGGAGTATTTCCAGAGTGTGGACAGAGGATTCTCCCATCGGTAGGGCCTGTTGTTTCAAGTATTCTTTCGAGCTCCATATGGGAGATTACGTTTTTGAGGCGTCCGTATCCAAACTCAACTGCTTTTGATGCATCAAATATGTCAGCGCCTACCGCTAATATAACTGCGCCCACCTTAAGCTTTAGATCCTCTGTTTTCTGTTCAAAGTTTATCGCTTTAGGCTCGCAGACTTTAAAGCATCTGTCACATTCTTCTTTGCCGCTTAAGCGTAAACAATATTTAGGGTTTATTATCGCCACTTTCGGAATGGCATAAGACGAGTATAGTGATATTGCTTTTGTCAAGCGTAATCCCAGGTTAAATTCGTCTGGAACATTAACTGGACAAACTTCAATACATTTACCGCATCCAGTGCACCTTTCCTCGTCAACATATCTGGGCCTCCTGGACACGGTCACTTCATAGTTTCCAGCTGTTCCGTCAAATTCCGTCACCTCACTGTTCGTAAACAGTTTTATATTTGCGTGTCCAAGCACTTCCATCATTTTCGGCATTAAAAGTTTCATGCTAGGTTCAAGTGTTGGGAAGATGTTATCCAGCTGTGCCATGCGGCCACCTATGCTTGGCGTCTTCTCTACAAGATAAACCTCGTACCCAGTATTTGCAAGATCAAGCGAGGCTTGTATTCCGGCAATTCCTCCGCCTAAAACCAAAACTTTTTTATCAGATGTCATATACCACATTGCGGATCCTTCTTTTGATACTTATCCGTTTTCCCTTTAACGTACTCTTAAGTTTTATGATACAATTTCCTTTAGAATCAAATCTGACGTGTAACTCTTAACAAAATCCTTAGTAAGACATTTTAGCCGAAGCATCCTAGTTTTATAGTCTACGCAACTAGGAGTTGATGTTTAAAATGCCAGGCGTCAAGGATAAGGTAGCCATCATAGGGATGGGCTGCACCAAGTTTGACGAACACTGGGATAAGGACATTAAGGATCTTATTGTAGACGCCTGTTACGAGGCGTTCGAGGATGCCGGCGTCGAATCTAAGGACATTCAAGCTGCATGGTGGTCCACAGCTAGGGGAGGGGAGCTCGGAAGAAGCTTAGCATATCCTCTAAAACTGAAATTCATACCAATAACCCACGTTGAAAATAGATGTGCCAGCGGGCATAATGCTTTCATCGAAGCGTGTTATGCGGTTGCTTGCGGTGCTTTTGATCTTGTTCTTGTTTGCGGTGCAGAGAAGCTTAAAGACACCGGATTGCCGATACCCGGCGATAGTAACCCTACGGACCTTTACACTAGCAGAGTGGAGCCGCGATATATGCCCGTAACTTCCTATGCCCAGCTTGCACTACGATACTTCCATCACTACGGAATCCCTATAGAAGATGGACGTAGAATCCTGGCTAAGATAGCTGTTAAAAACCATTATAATGGGTCTTTGAACCCTAAAGCGCAGTTCCAGCGGAAGATAACTTTGGAAGAGGCTTTAAAAGCACCCATAGTAGCTTGGCCCCTGGGGCTTTACGACTGCTGCGGAATCAGCGATGGCGCCGCGGCGGCTATATTGACCCGTGCTGAGCTGGCCAAGCAGTACAAGGATGATTATGTCCTTGTAAAGGGCGTCGGCATGAGCTGCGGAATGTATCAGGCTGAGATTATGGATGACTGGAAAATGGTGCATATCGAGGAGAACGTGAGGGCCTCCCAGATGGCTTACCGCGAGGCTGGAATTAGAAATCCGCGCAAGGAGCTAGACCTGGCAATTGTCCATGACTGCTTCACAATACATGAACTTGTGATCTATGAGGATCTGGGCTTTAGCCAAAGAGGCAAAGCTAAGGAGGACGTAGAAGCCGGAACCTTCGAGTTAAGTGGCGAGCTTCCAGTGAACACCGACGGCGGCCTAAAGTCTTTTGGACATCCAGTTGGAGCAAGCGGTCTCAGGATGATATATGAGGCTTATAAGCAACTCCAGGGCAAGGCTGGCCAACGGCAAGTTAAGTTAAGAAATCATGTGGCTTTAACTCACACATGCGGTGGCACTCCGGTTGATTCCAGCACAGCTGCCGTGGCCATAATTGGTTCGAGGTGACTTAAAATGGTTGGAATAACTTCATGCGCTGCGTATATTCCGATCTGGAGGATAAGCCGAGAAATAATGGGTAGGGGTTTTCCTGGGGAGAGATCCGTAGCTGGCAAGGATGAAGACAGCCTAACAATGGCTGTTGCTGCCGCTATGAATTGCGTAAATGAAGGTAACCGTGAAGCCATCGATGCTGTATTTTTTGCTTCTACAACTTCACCCTTCAAGGAAAAAAGTGTATCCGCATCAATCGCCGCTGTTCTCGACCTTCGCCGTGACATCTTGACCGCAGATTTCTCCGGATCTCTGAGAGCTGGGACAAGTGCTCTAAAAGTTGCCTTCGACATGGTTAAGGCTGGATCAGCTAGACAGGTTCTCGTCACGGCAGCGGACTGTCGCCTAGGTCCTCCTGGATCCCCATTTGAGCAGACATTTGGTGATGGCGCAGCCGCCGTTATGGTGGGCAAAGATGAAGTCATCGCGGATTTGGAGTTTCACCATTCAATCTACGATGAAATTTACGACATATGGCGTAGAGACGTCGACCTATATGTTAACTCTTGGGAGGAACGTTTCATATATTCATCCGGTTACACGCGGGTCATGCGGGAATCAATATCAAAGCTGCTAAGCTCCAGCGGCTTAGGCACTAGAGACATAAATAAACTTATACTTTCAGCTCCGGATGCGCGGAGAAGCGCAGAGTTAGCTAGAGGTTTAGGTTTTGACCCCAAAACTCAGCTTCAAGATCCTCTGATGGAATTTGTAGGCAACACGGGATGCGCTCAACCATTAATGTTACTTGCAGCTGCAATTGAAGATGCGGGTCAAGGGGATAGACTGCTCATGGCCAGCTACGGAAGCGGCAGTGATGCGTTCATATTCAAAACGTGCACGTCGAATGATCAGCTTAAAGGCGCATGGCGGAGAGTAAAAGCTCAAGTTGCAAGGAAAAAAATGATACGGGACTATGCAACCTACCTTAAGTGGCGCCAGCTCTTAAAAATGCCCACTCCGAGAGTAGACATGACCGTTTCCTATCCAAGCGCCGTAGCCATATGGCGGGAAACTAACCGCATATACCCCCTGCATGGGGTTAAATGCAAGGCATGCGGTGCTGTTCAGTATCCTCCACAGCGGGTATGCGTTAAATGTCAAGCTAAAGATAACTTTGAAGAGGTGAGACTATATGACAAGAAAGGCAAGCTATTCTCCTTCTCCTTCGACCCACTGAGGGAAAACGCGCCCGTAGGATTGATAAACCTCGAGGGCGGAGGCAGATTATTCCTAGAATTAACCGACGTGGATGCTGACGAACTAAAAATGGACTTACCAGTCGAGTTAACATTCCGCAGGGTCGACTTGAGACGCGAGGACGGAATGTACGTATACTTTTGGAAAGCAACGCCCATACGAACCTAAAGCGTCCAACAACAACTTAGAAATACTTTGTTAATTCTTTCCCAAGCAGCTGTCTGGCTATAGTGTTCTTTTGTATTTCTTTAGTCCCCTCGACTATATCATTCTTTTTAGCCCATCTAAACCATCTTTCAACGTTATATTCAGCTAAATAGCCATATCCTCCCAGCACGTCAATTGCCAAATCGCAAGCCTTAACAGATAAAGCAGCTCCATAATACTTAACCATGCTTGCCAATTTTGCAGCTTCATCCATAAGCGACCTGTCAACTTGAGCCTTTTCAAGAACTTTTATAGTTCTGAAAAGCAGCGATTTTCCTAACTCCACCTCCGTTGCAAGATCAACTATTCTATGCGCAAGGCCTTGAAAACCTCCAATTTTCCTTCCAAAGGCTTCCCTCTCCTTAGAATATTTTATCGCTGTTTGTAGTGCTGCTTCAGAGGCAGCGATGCTATAGCATCCTATTTTTGTCCTGGTTATGGGTAACCATTGAAGCGTTAGATACAAACCTTTATTGAGGTTTTCAGGACCGCCCAGAACATCCTCATCTGTTACCATGACATCTCTAAATGTAACTTCGCTTGTTGGAGACATTTGCCAACCCATCTTTCCATGAATAGGTGTTGTATCCACATTGGGTCCTTTCTTGACCAAGAATAATGTTTGTCCTCTGTATGGGGGTTTAGCTTCCATATTTGTCTGCGCTAAAACGTTTGCCACTGTGAAAATCTCTCCATTTGTAACGAAGGTTTTTGTTCCATTTATCTTCCAATCCGTATTGTTTATTTTAGTAGCTCTGGTTTCCAGTGGCCGGGTTAAATCGCTGCCTCCTGAGGGTTCAGTGAACATTGAGGACATGGTGATCTCGCCTTCAGATAATGAAGGCAACCATTTCGCCTTTTGTTCATGATTGCCGAATTTAATGATGAGTTCAACTCCAAAATGTGCACTCATGATAATGGTGTCCGCAAGAGGCGGATCAATTTTAGCGGCCTCATACAGACAAATAAAATGCTCCATTAATCCATATCCTTGTCCACCAAATTCCTCCGGAAAATGCAAACTTAGAAAGCCATGTTGACACGCTTTCCTATAAAGTCCCCATGGAAATTCATGCTTTTCCTCGTACTCTCTCGATTTGTCAGGTGTAAGTTCCTTCTCAGCGAATTCTCTGACGGCAGCTTGGATTAATTTCTGCTCCTCAGTTAAATCAAATCCCAAGAACATGTAATTAAATGATAATGCCATTTCAAATAAATTTTCGCATTTTTCCACAATTACCTGTAAAATTTAGAACCTGAACCAACAGGTTTATCCAAGTAAAGTTTTCTAATCGCTCAAGTATAATAATAGCGGCTGAAAGGTGCTCTAGGCTTGGATATAATTGTCTGCGTTAAGTGTGTTCCAGAAACCGCTGAGGCAGCGTTAAAGATTGATAGTAGCGGAAGGTTCGTGGAAAAGACAGGGTTAGTTTTCGACATCAACGAATGGGACGAATATGCCTTGGAAGAGGCTATTCGCATAAAGGAAAAGTTCGGTGGAACTGCAACGGTTATAACCGTGGGGCCTGAGGAGGCTGACTTCGTCCTACGCAAGTGTTTGGCTCGGGGAGCTGACAGGGCTATACGTATTGTAGATCCGAAATACATGGAATCTGACGCGTATGTAACTGCCAAAATTCTGTATAGCGCTGTCCGAACCATGCATTTTGATGTAATCTTGACAGGAGTGCAGGCCAGCGATGATGGGTACGCTATAGTTGGACCTGCACTTGCCGAATTGCTCGGTGTTCCCCATGTGACGATGGTTAAAAAAATCGAGTTCGATGGTGGAGCTGCACTTGTTCACCGAGAGCTCGAAGGCGGGCTTGAAGAGGTTTTAGAAGTCAAAATCCCCGCGTTATTTGCGGTGCAAACAGGCATTAATGAGCCAAGATACATCTCCATAATGGGCATCCGTAAAGCTGCACAAAAAGAAATCAAAACCATGGGGCTAACTGACATCGGCTTAAGCGAGAATGATGTGGGTGAGACTGGTTCATGGTTACGGATAGAGAAACTGTACGTGCCACTTATGGAGAAAAAGACCCAGCTCATTGGAGGTTCTCCAGATGAAGTTGCCAATAAAATTGTTGAAATACTCAGGATGCGGGGGCTGATATGAGAGTTGAAGGAAATCTTCGTACTTGTGGAACATAGGAACGATGAAATTCGTGATATAACTTATGAGATGCTGACAAAGGCAAGGGAAATTGCCAATAAGTTTGGCTTCCATGTAATTGCTGTGCTACTTGGGAATAATGTTGTAGGGAAGGCTGAGCACCTTTTAGGATATGCTGAAAAAGTTTTGATTGTTGAAGATTCAAAGCTTGAAAATTTTAATTCCGACGCATATCAGAAAGTTCTTGAGGTGCTGATTAAGAAATACCGCCCGACATTAACGTTAATTGGCCACACCTCATATGGTATCGAATTAGCCCCGTCTTTAGCTGTATCTCTCAGCATCCCATTAGCGACAGACTGTATTGACTTTTATTTTGATAATAACCTGCTTTATGTAATCCGCCAAATGTACGGTGGAAAGGTTAACGTGAAAGCAGCACTGCGCAGTGCGGAAAATTACATTGTAACTGTTCGCCCAGCAACGTTCACGATAACCAAGCCGCAGATGCCTACCAAAGGGACGCTGATTAAAGAACCATCTCCATTGATTGAAGAGATCAAAACTAAAAGATTCATTAAATATGTAATTCCTCCTCCAACCGCTGTCGATATATCTACTGCCGAAAAGCTTGTCAGCATAGGCAGAGGAATAAAAGATTCCTCGAATATGCCGATCATCGAAGAGCTAGCAAAAGTGCTGGGGGCTACAATAGCTTGTTCACGTCCAATAGTGGACAAGGGCTGGCTTCCAAGCGAGCGACAAGTAGGAAATTCTGGAAAAACAGTGAAACCTAAACTTTACCTAGCTATCGGTATAAGCGGGGCCTTTCAGCACGTTATGGGAATGAAAAATTCCGAATTAATAATCTCCATAAACAAGGATCCAAAAGCCCCGATATTCAATTACTCAGACTACGCCGTAATCGAAGATCTATTCAAAATTGTTCCTGCTTTAACGAACAAAATAACCGCATATAAAAATGAAAAGAGTCAATAAACGGGCGCATTAAAGCAGCTTTTTATCTTGTTTCTCACATCATCTGCAACTGGGCCCAGCCTTTTTATTCTTTCAGTAAAAATTGTGAATAACTCTGCAGCTTTTCTATATGCGGGTAATGGAATATAGCTATACCGAATTCTCACGGGTTCGATGTTATACTTGGATATTTCCTTTCCCATTTCCACAATTCTACTTCTAAGGAATTTCGCATCTACTTCGTCCAGTCCCTCAATAATCAATATGCCGTCAGCACCATTTGCAAAAGCATATAGCAGATGCCTTAATCCTATAATTGCCGTCGTTGGCACCGGGATTACGAAAACGCTTTCAGGGTAGTTAATGCGATCAACACCGAGAAAGTCCACTCCTGCATAGGCGATATTCCTTTCAACAAACATTATTATTCTAACTTCACCAGCTTGTTTATCTGCTAAGATACCTCTTAAACTGGCGAAGAGCTGTTTTGTCGTTGAGTTCCTGAATTCTATGGCGCCTTGTGGACATACTGGTATGCACGCGCCACATCCAGCGCATTGAAACGGGTTTACTGAAGCCTTACCTTCCATAATGGCTATGGCATTAGTGGGACATGTTGAAACGCATATTTGACAGCTGTTGCAAAGTTCTCTAGTGACATACGCTTTCTCCGGACTTGTAACGATATATTCGCTTTTAAGAAGATCAGCAACTTTTGCAACTGCGCCTAAGGCATCTGAAACAGTGTCTCTTATGTCCTTAGGACTTAAGACACATCCACAGGCAAAAATTCCCGCGCCTAGCGAGTTAACAGGATCCAACTTTGGATGCTTCTCGACTATAAACCCATCTTCCCCTATGGCTATCTTCAACTCCTCAGCTAACTTATTCATCCCTGAAGGTGGAACCATGGGCGTGGCTAAAGCAACCATATCATATTCATCTTCACGTGTTTGCCCAGTCAGTGTATCTTCAGCTAAAACAACAAGTTTTTCGTTTTTGCTACTTCTATAAATTTCCGCCACCTTGCCCCTAATGAATGTGACCCCCGCCTCTTGGCATCGCCAATATAATTCCTCATAACCCTTACCCGCAGCTCTTATGTCAATGTAATACACGGTAACATCTATACCGAGCATCTTTTTAAGCACGAAAGCCTGTTTAAGCGAGTACATACAACATACCCGACTGCAATATGTAACATAATTTCTGTCTCGTGAACCAGCACATAGGACGATTGCTATTCTCTGCACGTCACGCCCATCTGCCTTTTTTACAAAACCGCCTGTAGGTCCTGTGCCAGACGTTAACCTTTCAAGCTCCATCATCGTTAATACGTCAGAACATACGCCATACCCATAAAACTCCAGTTTACCAGCGTCATAAAGCTGATATCCCATAGCCAGAATTATGGCGCCGACCTTGAGTTCTATTTCGCAGGGTTTCTGTGAAAAATCTATGGCTCTTGGTGCACACACATCAATGCACCTATAACATTGAATACATTTGTCGATATCTATTGCGTAGATCGATGGAATTGCTTGAGGAAATGGTATGTATATGGCCTTCCTGGTCCCTAAATACTCGTCAACTTCATTAGGCGCCTCTATTGGGCAGACTTCTACACAATCACCACAGCCATTACAAGAATCTTTCACAAACCTAGGTTTAACGAT
This sequence comes from Bathyarchaeia archaeon, assembly GCA_038868255.1. GTDB lineage: Archaea > Thermoproteota > Bathyarchaeia > Bathyarchaeales > Bathycorpusculaceae > DRVV01. Next base: position 14,623 of record JAWCTJ010000001.1, on the reverse strand, counting down.
AATCTTAACCTTGAAGTTTCCAACATGTCCCGAAACCTCTTTAACCTCTGAGTTCGTCAGTATATGGACATTCGGATTTCTGGACACTTCAGCCATTTTCGGGGTTAAAATACATTGCGCGCAATCTAACGTAGGAAATACCTTCGTAAGTTTTGACATATTGCCTCCTAACGTAAGGCTTCTCTCTACAATATGCACTTTATAACCTAATTTTCCAAGCTCAAGCGCCGCGGTGATCCCGGCTATTCCACCACCGATTATTAGAATTTCCCTAGAGCATTTTGCAATCATCGGCTCTATGGGTTCTAGCTCCAGACTTCTTTCATAACCGCCTCTGACAAGTCCTATGCTTTTCCTTGTAGCGGCCTCAGAAAAGTGAGGACCATGAACCCATGAACATTGTTCACGTATATTCACCATTTCAAGCATATATTTATTTAAACCGGCTTTTTCTAAAACGCTCTGAAATGTTGTTAAATGCATTCGAGGACTACAAGCCGCGATCAGAACTCTGTCTACATTATTATTTCTAATTACTTCAATAATCCTTTCCTGAGCTTGATTTGAACATAAAAACTGATTTTCTTCCACGATTACATTTTTCCATCCCTTAACATTATTGATTACCTTCTCGATGTTCACCACGTCACTTATGTTTCCGCCGCATTTACAAATAAAAACGCCGATTTTCCTAGAGTCACTTTCCATGCAAAGGCAGCCTACCATTACTCCTTTAAGGTATAATGGGAGGTTTCAATAAAAGTTTTAAAGAACAGGGGTTTCTCTTTACCACCTGAGCAATTACTTAAAATAGGTTGCTGAGGCAAAAAGGTTGAGTGCTGAGAGTCTTATTCAGAAACATAAGCTTTCAGAATGCCTCCAATGCGGCATATGTACAGGCGGTTGTCCTGTAGCCATAAGATCGGGACTCAATGTTAGACGTTATATGCGAGAGGTTTCGATATCCCGCAGAATCATGCTCGACAGGCAAAATGAGCTTTGGAGTTGTACGACGTGTTCCACCTGTAGTATTCGTTGTCCTAAAGATTTGAATCCTCACGAATTCTTGATAGATCTTCGAAGCATGTGCGTTGAGGAAGGTAGAATAAGACCAACAATTCGAGAAGCTTTAGAAAACATATTCAAGTATGGGACTCCTTGGGCTAAAAGTCGTGTGAGAAGAGGTGAATGGGCACAAGGGCTTAATGTTAAACATTTTTCCCAAGGCAGCGAAATATTATATTTTGTAGGGTGCACTTCATCTTATGACCCGCGAGTTCAAAATGTCGCTCGAACCCTTGCCCTATGTCTCCAAAAAGCTGGAGTAAATTTCGGAATTTTAGGCGAAGAGGAATCCTGCTGTGGAAATGAGGTTTACAGCATGGGTGAGAAGGGATTATTTGAATTCTTAGTTGAGAACAATATGCAAGCCTTCAATAGGCACTCGATCAGAAAAATAGTAACAAACTGTCCACACGGCTTTAATGTCTTCAAAAATCGTTATAGTCACGCATCTTTCGAAACCTTGCATCACACGCAAATACTTGCTCAACTGATAGATGATAACACTCTAAAACTTGAGAAAAAACTGGATTTTCAAGTAATATATCATGATCCATGTTTTCTGGGGAAACAAAATGGTGTTTTTGAAGAACCGAGGAAGATTCTTGAAAGTATTCCAGGTGTTAAATTATTAGAGTTTAATCGTTCAAGAGCACAGAGCCTTTGTTGCGAAGGTGGCGGAGGTCGTATGTGGATTGATATCCCTGGGCCTAAATTAGCTGAGATGCGGGTGAGAGAAGCCGTCGAAGCCGGCGCCAACATCATAGCTGTTGCTTGTCCTTTTTGCCTCCTCGCAATTGAAGATGCAATTAAGACAACAAATAATGACGGTAAAATTCAAGTCAAAGATATTGTGGAGCTTGCAGCTGAGACCATATAGCCATGAGGTATTTTTGGCTGTTCTTTAATAATCGAAGCATTCGTCATTTATAACTAAGCCCGCAAATGAAAAAGTTTGTTAAAGGGCTATAACGTCATAAAGTTTCAATAGAAATAGAATTTGATGAAACATCTAAATGGAAAAATTAAGAGGGCTTATCTAGGGAGAAAGCAAGTCGTCCGCCATGTAATCTCATTTTGTCAGAAGTCTATCTTCTTTCCTTCATATATGTATTCAAGTAGCTTCCTTGCTTCTTCTACTGTTAGTGGCCTTGGGTTGCTTGGGAGGATAACGGACTTCATAACCCTCTCAGTTAACTCATCCAATCTTTTATAGAAGTCCTCAGGCTTTATTCCGGCTTCTTTAAGCGAGGCTGGTTCTCCTAGCTCGCTTCTAAGCTCTTTTATAGTTTCAACAAGTTTCTCTACGGCTTCATGTGTTGTTTTTGCTTCAATACCTATTGCTTTTGCAATTTCGGCGTATCTCTCTGCAACTTTTTTAGCGTTATATTCAATTACATAGGTTGTAAATATGGCCATTAGTTTACCGTGAGGAACATGAAATATCCCGCCGATCACATGCCCTAAAGCGTGACCTAAGGCCACGTTTGACTGGGTGAAGGCCATCCCGGCCATTGTGGACGCGTTATGCATTTTCTCTCTTGCTTCTTTATCCTCAGGGTTTTTATATGCCCTTGGGAGATATTTAAAGATCAGTTGCGTCGCCCTCATTGATAATGCATCTGAGAAGTCGTTTCTCTGGTTGGCGATAAATGCCTCTAAGGAGTGGGAAAGCGCGTCAAAACCCGTATCGGCTACTAGCTTCTGCGGCATAGCCATGGGAAATGTTGGCTCTATTATCGAGATGTCCGGTACTAGCTCACTGTTCGCCAACTCCATTTTCCGCTCTTCTTTCAAGTCAGTTATAACCGTGGCAAAGCTTACATCAGATCCTGAACCGCTTGTAGTTGGAATGCATATCAACTTGGCCTTTTTCCTTAATCCAAGTTTTATGAATGGATTTATTGCTCCAAGATCCATATCTGGGCGTTCATAAAGGAACCATATAGCTTTCGCTGCGTCTATGTTGCTGCCTCCTCCGAGACCTATGATCCAATCAGGCCCATATTTATTGGCAAGTTCAGCACCCTTAGCCACGGTTTCTTTAGAAGGTTCAGGTTCAACCTCAAAGGCTTTCGCCTCAATACCTGCCTCCTTCAAGTAGCCAGTTATTTTATCCACAAACCCCATCTTCTTTACAGTGGCACCGCAGACAATTAATGCCTTTTTTCCTTCAAGACTTTTTAGGTATTCTAGGGCACCATCGCCCATAACAACTGTCCTGGGAAATGTGAGTACCTGCATTATAATTTCCCCCGAAACCTTAGAGTGATTTAACTTTTAATATAAAACTTGTGGGCTGTTCGGAAATGCTTTTAGATAACAGTTTGTGGGGTTTGTCTGTTTCATTTGACGTGCTCACCGTAAATCTTATACATGATTGCACTTCAGATCTTAAAGTTGTGGTTGTAAATGAAAAGAAAAATGCAAGTGTTTTTAATAGTTTCATTTTTAGTGTCATCAGCGATTTTCTCAGCGACGATAAACTCTGTCAGCCCGCAAATTCCATCTAGAGCAATACCTGCTATAGTTTCTACGGGTTGGTTGGCTGCTAATCTTAATCTTCCGAATCTTGTTATATTGGACATTAGAAGTAGTGAAAGTTACAGTGCTGGTCATATTCCAGGCGCTGTGAATGTTCCTGAGACTCAGTGGTATGCTAATCCGCCTTTTGGCGATGCCTTTCCATGGATGGAGATGCCTTCCACACAGCAGTTGTTCAACCTTATCGGCAGTGCTGGAATAACAAAAGACAGTTTTGTAGTGGTTGTAGGTGGGACTTCTGGTCCGTTGTCGCCGTTGCCTCTGGCGCTTTATTCATGCGCTGGCATCACACGCGTTGCTATGGCACTGCTCTACGCCGGAGTAACAAACGTCTCAATCCTGGATGGAGGGTATGATAAGTGGGTAGCCGAGGGTAAACCTATATCCTCCGTACCCAAAACCCCCACGCCTACAGCGTATACGGGCACAGTTAAGTCTGGAATGATTGTTTCCAAGAGTTATGTTGCAAACAAAATCGGAAGCGCTATCATAGTCGATGCCAGAGATCTCGAAGTATACCTAGGTTTCGTGCAGGAACCCTGGACCAATAGAACTGGCCACATACCGACTGCAAGGAGCTTTCCCACTCCATGGCTCTGGACGGTAAATGTTAACCAAACCACCGGAAACGCGAATTATATAATATACCAAGGCGAGGACATACTTAGCGGTTTAGCGACGGTCATTGCTGGTTCTGATGTTTCTAAGGAGGTTATTGTTTACTGTGGTGTTGGTGGTTATGCTAGCACCATGTATTTCGTCCTAAGCGAGGTTCTGGGCTATAGGAATGTTAAGGTGTATGATGGTTCAGCCCAAGAATGGTCCCACGACCAAACACTACCCATGATAAACGAAGACTTGGGATCCGAATACTTGGGCCTCTATAGCAATTACAGTAGACTTCAGAGCAGCTACACTCAGCTGTCAGAAAATTATGACGCACTTGAATCCAGCTATAAAACTCTTGAGCAGAATTATAATAGCCTGTCCGATAGAATTAATAAGCTTGAAAGCGACTATGCGAGGCTTCAAAACGACTACAACAAGCTTAGGGACAACTATGATAAGCTAAAGAGCGACTATGAGGAGCTTCAGAGCGACTATGATGAATTGGTCAAAACAACAATGCCCTCATACTTAACATTCATATTCGTCATAGCAACCGTTATCTTCTTAGTGGTCGCTGTCTACTTGGCAGTGAAGCTAAGGGCAAAGAAGAGTTAAGGAGAATCACCTTTACATCCCTGTTTATTTTTTATTTCCGCAAATTATAAAATTTCAAATAATTTCGCTGGGCAGTAACTGTTAATATTCCTAATTTGGTCAAACATATTTACGTGAGCAGTATGAGAAAAGGACTTCTAATATTTGCATCAATTATTTTTGTATTTGGATTTATTTTAGTTATTTCTTTACGGGAAACGCGAATAGAAGAGGCTGTTATAGATGAATGGAATCCAATAAGCCCGTCTAAGCTTTATCCACGATGGAACTATGATGCAAATGAATTCAATATTACGGGTTATGCCTTTATGAGTCGAGCGAGGGGTGATCCGGAAAAGCGTGTATTTTTAGAAAGCGGCACGATTCTTGAACTCTTTTTAGAATTAAATATATCTGCTTCAGATGTGGTGAGGGTTAGAGTTGGATCAATATCGCCCATTGATAATTTTGATGAGTATTATAGCTTGCAGGCAGCCCCCAAATACTCTATGACAGCGATATTCGATGAATATGGAACCAGTTTCCGCAATAGAGTCAGGGTTGACGGCACCGATGCTGACTTCTTAGACATTATAAATGATGGAACAATACCTGTTGAAGTTTCAGGGTCTGTGAAACTTGTGGGAAGAATGCCGAAAACCTCATATCCCCTTCTAGGTCCTGGTATTCTAGCATGTCTTTTGGGCTTTCTGCTATTACTTTACTGCATCTTTTCTAAGCCTAAAAGAAAGTTTCGTCGGCGAAGAATTGGGAGGTAGTTTCTTCTCAGGTAATTATGTATTTTTCACGAAAAATACATATACTTTTACAAAATATATAGCCATCGTGAGGGCTCATCATGTTTGGATACGCCGGTTCAATATTGAGAGTAGATTTAACAGATGGAAAAATTATAAAACAGCCCTTCCCAGTTGAGTGGGGTGCAAAGTTTCTTGGAGGCAGCGGGGTTAACGATTGGATTCTGTGGAATGATGTGGGGCCCGAGATTGCACCGCTAAGCCCGGATAATGAGTTAATTTTCGGCGTTGGCCCGCTTGGCGGAACCATACTTCCTCTAGGCTGCAAAGTCAGGGTTACAACGCGTTCTCCTCTCACAGGAATTTTCGGAGATTCGAATGCTGGGGGGTTCTGGGCGTCTGCTCTCAAGTTTGCAGGCTACGATCATCTTGTAATCCGCGGAAAAAGCAACAAACCTGTTTATCTATTCATAGATAACGAAAATGTAGAGATTAGAGATGCATCCTATTTGTGGGGATGTGATGTTTACGAGACTGATGATAAGCTGAAAAATGAGCTTGGAAAGGATGTACGTACAGCCTGCATAGGACCTGCTGGAGAAAATCAAGTGAAATTCGCTGCTATTCTTTTCGATAAGTATAGGGCTGCGGCAAAAACTGGCGTAGGCTGCGTGATGGGGTCAAAAAACCTCAAAGCAGTAGCTGTTCGCGGTTCAAAGAAGATAGAGGTTGCGGATCCTGAAAAAGTGAGGCAAATAGCTCAAGACCTTAAACAGAGTCTCACTTCCGCGGGGGTTCAAGGATGGGCAAAGTATGGAACAACAAGCCTATGCATACTCTATAATGAGATAGGTTGTCACTCCGTTAGAAACTATCAGGATGCCGTAGCACCAGAAATCTCGGATTTCCCCGACAAGTTTATAGAGAATTATGCTACTGGCAGGATTACGTGCAGTTATGGCTGCGTAGTTGCATGTGTGCATCCTTGGCTTATCAAAGAAGGTAAATATGCTCAAGAAAATGGTGGAAAAATAGACTATATTGTGATATGCTCTTTAGGCATCCACCTTGGAATTTACGGAATAAACAGTATTCTCCATCTTCAGAACGTGGCTAACAAGCTTGGATTAGACGCTACTGAAACCGGCACCCTGATAGGTTTGCTCATGGAGCTGCAACAGAGAGGCTTACTATCTGAGATTTTCAGCGAAGGTATAAATTACGAATGGGGAAACGATGCGGCTGTAGAGGAAACCATGTGGAAAATTGCCTTCCGTAAAGGTGCTGGAAACACCTTCGCTGAGGGAACAGTACACACTGCGAGAAGGCTGAGCGCGGAGAAGTACGTTTGCCACTCCAAAGGATTAACTGAGGTTGAGGATGTTAGGGGTTTCCCGCATTGGGCTTTGGCCTATGCCATATCCACAAGGGGTGCTGATCATCTTAAGGCACATTGCCAAATAGACAAGCAGCAAAGAACGGATTCCTCTGTAAGGCTATTCGGCGCCCCTGATGTTGGCTATCCAACAACACTTGGTTTGAAGGCTAAAAGCGTCAAGTACCACGAAGATTTTAATGCTGTGATCAACTCCTTAGGCATATGTCATTTCCCAGCCTTATCGCTTATGCTTAAGAAACCAGTACGCGCATTTTACATGGAGCATTACGCCGAGATATTCTCGGCGGTTACAGGCATAAAAATGAAACCTGAAGAAATTGCAAGATGCGGAGAAAGAATTGTATGCGTAGAAAAGGCTTTCAATGCACGTCTAGGTGTTTCCAGAAAGGACGATGTTCTTCATGGAAGATGGATGTATGAACCGTGTCCTTCAGGCCTGGGAAAGGGAATGAAATGCGAAGATTACTTGGGAACCCTTTTAGATGAGTATTATGTTGAAAGGGGCTTTGATCCTAAAACGGGACTTCCTACTGTGGAAAAGCTGAAACAATTGGAACTGGAGGATGTTGCTTCCAATCTTATCAGACTTGGGATACTTCGTTAAAATGAAACAAATGTGAAAGCTGCAGGATTACTTAATAGTTCTTCATTATGGAAATTAATAGTTTCATATATACTTACAATAATATGTATATACTTTGTTGTTAACTTTGAGTTGTGCGTAAGTTTTAAATAATGAAGATATTAAACAGAATAACCGCTGAAAATGGGGGATTTCTTATGTTGGAAAAAGCAGCAATCACCAAGATCCAGGCAGCAGTCATCGCCATAATCATTATTATCGCAGCTGTTGCAGGTGTAGTCTACTACTGTTATGTTTATACACCAGCCCCTCCGCCCAAAGATAAAATAGTTATTGGAATTGTGCAGTCCATTACTGGGCCTAACTCTGCTGGCTGTGCCCTACATCATGTCTATTACGACTGGATTATTGAGGACTATAATAAAGAAGGCGGGCTATACGTGCCTGAGTATGGCAAGAAGCTACCTATTGATAAAATAGTATACGACGATGAGAGTAACCTTGATAAAATGCTAACCTACACTGAGAAACTCATTACGGAAGACAAGGTTGATCTCATTTTCGCGCCTTGGAGCACCGCCTTCTGCTTTGCAGCGTTCTCGCTTTACGAGAAATATCATTACCCAGTAATTGCCTTAACATTTGGCTCAGACAAAGCTGCTGAGAAAATGAGAAGTGGCGAATTCAAATACGCGTTCAGCGTGCTTGGCCTACCTGACGAAACAGGCATAGAGGTGGCTAACCTTCTTGACTACATAAATAAAAATAAGACGCCAATTGCTAAGGTGGGCATTATACACCATGCAGACCAGCATGGTGTGGAGTACGCTGGAGCTATAGCTTATCGCCTCATGGAGAAAGGATTTCAAGTTCCAGTTCAACAAAGTTATACCCTGCCCGTTGCAACCTTTGCTCCGATAGTAAGTACCCTCAAAAGTGCAGGTGTAGATGTGGTGATTGATTGTGGCTATTCTGAAGGTGCAGATTTAATACGTGAAATGAAGGCGCAAAACTTCAATCCGAAGCTTGTATTCATCGGTCCGACTATGGAGGTTCCATTCTTGGTTTTCGGTCCCTTCGGTTTCACTCCGCAAGATCTGGTAGGAGTATGCTACTATGACGGCTGGCCCGCTGCATCCTACAAAACTGGGGCTCTAAAGGACTGGGCAGAAATGCATAAGCAACGCCTCGGCGCCTATCCATTCCCCGCATCGGCTACGTTCTATGCGGGTCTCCAATGCCTCTTCAAGGCTGTTGAAAAGGTTGGTCTCAACAGAGAAAAAATACGAGATGCGCTTGCAACTGAAACTTTCGATACTGTTGTAGGAAAGACTAAGCTTCGACAGGGTTACAGCATGCAATGCGAGTTAACTGGAACGATAACTCAGTGGCAAGGCGGAGAAATGATGGAAGTAATTTGGCCACGAGAAGTTGCATCAGCAGACATAATTTGTCCAAAGCCAGCATGGCCTTAAGGGTTTTAATCGATGAACTCCCTTTTCTTTTTTGAATAATATGTAATGAGGTGTGAGGTATTAATATGATGGATATAATAGTTGGTGGCGCAATTTTAGGTGCAATATTTTCCCTAATAGCTATAGGTCTTAACCTTCAGTATGGTGTTACCCGAATTCTTAATATTGCTCACGGAGAGTTCCTCATGTTAGGCGCCTATGTGACCTACCTTTTATTTACTTATTTTGGGGTTAATCCGCTTGTTTCTCTTGCAGTAAGCGGGCCCATCGTTTTCTTTATAGGTGTTTTAATTCAATTAATCGTTTTCCGTAAACTAGTCAACCTGTCTAAGTCTGCTGAAGAGCTTGAATTTAGGTCGCTTCTAGCTTGTTTCGGTCTCCAGTTCATTATCCAGAATGTAGTTAAAACCCTGTTCGGTGCGACTCCAATAGGCGTTGCTTATCTCAATGAAACTGTACCAATATTCGGGGAACTTTTTAAAATAAACATGATAATTGCTGCGCTTATATCCATAACTATTAGCATAGCCCTATACTTAATGCTGCGCTTAACAAGGACAGGCTTGGCTATGCGTGCTGCTGTTGAAGAACCAGTAGGTGCCCAACTAGTTGGAATAAACATTTTGAAAATACATTCATTATCATTTGGGCTGGGTGTTCTCATAAGTGCCTTAGCTGGTTCAATGATATCCATGATCTATACTAATACAACGCCTTACATAGGTCCTCAGTACACTTTCATTGCTTTAGCGGTAATCATCCTGGGAGGTATGGGAAGCTTCATTGGCAGCTTACTAGGAGGGTTCCTTATAGGGTATATTTATTATGCTTCTTTCAAAGTAGATCCTTTAATAACTATGGCTGTTGTTTACACTTTTCTTATTATAATGCTTATACTCAAACCTAAAGGATTATTAGGGCGGTAATCATGCTGAAATTCAAAACACTTAACTTTAAAAGAATCCTCCCAGCCTCCATAATCCTCATACTTTTAGCTATAGCCCCATATTTTTTAGGAGAGTACCATTTATCCTTGTTGAGAATTGTTCTATTGTGGGCCACTCTTGCAGTAAGTTGGCATTTCTTTTCAGGCCTTACGAGATATGTTGCTTTAGGATCAGCGGCCTTCTTCGGAATAGGATTGTATTTCACTGCGAAATATCTGCAATTTAGCATTAATTACGGTTATTACCCTGTTTTGCCATTTCCAGTTATTGTGCTCTTCGCAGGGTTAATAAATTTTGTATTAGCTTTCGTCATTGGTTTAGTGACCTTAAGACTTAAGGGCATATACTTTGCAATACTTACTTTCGGGGTTAGTGAGGTTTTTAAAAATGTTTTTCAATGGTGGGAAATAACGATTACAGGCACCCGTGGAACTTATATACCTATTTTCTTCGATTCTCAAACATCGTATTATGCAATCTTAGTAACCTCAGCTGCGATACTTCTATTGACCACTCTTCTGCGCGTGTCAAAGTTTGGTCTTGCGTTAAGAATGGTAGGCGAATGCGAAGAAGCCGCAGTCCATGTGGGTGTAAACACTAGCCTGTTTAAAACCTTGGGCTTCGCGATCAGCGCTACGTGCATTGGTTTAATGGGAGGCGCCTTCACAACAAGGTTCACGTATATAAACACGGACATTGCTTTTGATGCGGACTACTCCTTCTTGCCAGCTATAATGACGTTGCTCGGCGGAGCTGGAACAGTTTACGGTCCTTTAACAGGGTCAATAACGCTTTCATTACTTAGCCATTATCTTGGAGTTGCTTACGCTCAATACTTCAAGATAATTCTCGGAATAATCCTCCTAGCAATTGTCATTTTTATGCCAAACGGAATAATGGGCATGTTTGAAAGGCTGAAGACAACAAAATTCAGAATGGGAAAAGCGCTGGCTAAAGACCCAAAAATGCTTCCTTAACATAACCATTATTAAGAAGTTCCTGGCCTGTTCCTGTCATGGTTATTCTTCCAGTTTCCATCACGCAAGCTTTGTCAGCGCAGTTAAGAGCACAATAAGCGTTTTGCTCTGCGAGTAAAATGCTTATACCGCGATCTCTAAGTTCTTTCACAGCTTCAAATATCTCTTTCGTCACTTTTGGAGATAATCCCTGAGAAGGTTCATCTAACATTAGCAGGTCCGGGCTGGACATTAGCCCTCTGGCTATAGCCAGCATCCTTTGTTCTCCACCGCTAAGCGTTACAGCCAACTGCTTTTCTCTTTCATTCAATACGGGGAACAATTGATACACTAGCTTAAAGTTTTCTTCCTTCATAGCTCTCGCCTTTGGAGTATAGGCGCCCATCAGTAAGTTCTCGCGCACAGTCATGTGCGGGAAAAGCTTCCTGTCCTCAGGCACAAAAGATATTCCCAAATCGACGACCTTGTATGGTGGGATTCCATTTATCTCTTTTCCGTCAAAAATTATCGCTCCTGAAGCAGGCTTCAAGATTCCCGCTATTGAGCTTAAAAGTGTGGTTTTTCCAGCTCCATTTGCCCCTATGAGGCATACGATTTCTCCTCTTTTCACCTTTAGGTTTACATTCCATAGAATAGGTATTTTTCCACGGGATACATTCAACTCCTTAACCTCAAGCATAGGCTTCACCTAGATAGGCTTCAACAACCTGCGGGGCTCTCGCTACTTCTTTAGGTGTTCCTTCTGCAATTTTCATACCTTGATGCAAAACCGTTATTCGATCAGCTATCTCCATAACAGCACGCATGTTATGCTCAATCATGAATATGGTGATGCTGTCATTATCCCTCAGCCCTCTTACAATCTTAAGCATATGCGCTGTTTCAGATGGATTTAAACCCGCCATGACTTCGTCTAGCAGTAGCAGCCTAGGCTTAGTTGCAAGAGCCCTTGCAATTTCAAGGGTTCTCTGCTCAAATATAGGTAACCCCGCAGCTGGCACGTTGCTTTTCTCGGCTAATCCCAATTTTTCAAGTATTTGGGTAAGCTCCTTCTCGTGATTCGTGAAGCTTTTGCTTTTGGTACAGCCGAATAGTGCAGCTGCCAACACATTCTCGTAAACTGTCATGTTTGGAAAAGGTTTCGGCGTCTGAAAAGTCCTCGCTATGCCCAACTTGCAGATTTTGTGGGCTCCGGCGCCCGTAATATCTTTGCCGTCGAATTTTATTATTCCTGATGTGGGACGAAAGGTTCCTGAAATCACTTGAAAAAGCGTAGTTTTCCCCGCTCCGTTAGGCCCTATCAGCCCCACTATCTCGCCTTCTTCAACATGAAAATCAACGTCTTTTAGCGCCACCAAGCCTCCGAAGCGTTTTGTTACGCCGATTCCCTCTACAAGCCCCAAAAGCGGTCCCTCAAGTCCCGATTAATTTAACCTTGAGATTTCACATAAAATATTTACCTTCATGTAACTTTTAAATACTACTGTTGTTTACCTTGTTGATGCTCTCAAATAATCCCCTTATCTTTTAGCTCTTTAAGTTTTTCAGGTCCGAAACCAAGGTACTTAGAGTATATGTATTGATTGTCGAAGCCGACAGGCCTACACGCCCACTTAATCCGCGGTGGGGTTTCCGTCATTAACGGCGCCTGTTTTGCAACAACAACCTCGCCGTATACCGGATCATTTACTCGCTGGAAAATACCTCTTATCCACCAGTTATCCTGCTTTACAACATCGATCGGATCCTGCACCTCTCCTACAGCGAATGTTCTTGGAGCAAGTTTCCCCGATTTAGCATACTCAACAGACTTCCTGAGGAGTTCTTCATAAGTATATTTCCTTGTTTCATTTTCAACTTCACGTGCCATTTTCTGCTGTACATCCCAGGGTATAAGCTGAGATAGTGCCTGATAAGCTGATGGTCCCCATTCCTCCCACTTTCCCATGGCATCCGCGAAGGCGTACCACATGTCGATGCTTATCGCCCCTAAGAACGCCGGCTTATCTTTACAGTTGAAGAATCCGTAAAGCCACAGGGTATAATCTAGTCCTCCAGTTCGCGGGTGGATCTCGCCGAACCCCTCCCACAACGTTACGAGGTGTCCTATGTCAAGCCTATGATAGGCTTCGGCTGTTGAACAGTCTATCATCTGGCCTTTACCTGTTGATGCCCTGTATAATAGCGCACAAAGTATCGCCCCTGCGGTGAATGCGCCAGCGGCGTACCATGCCATCCAATTTCCAGTTTTAGTTGGAGCTGCCCAAGGCTGCTCCTCAGGAGGTTTACTTGAGTCTAAGGGTTCCCCATTTGCTGAAAGAATTCCTGAACTCGCTTGAGCTGTAACGTCATAATCCGGCATGTTGCTTCCTGATTTAGGTCCAAACTGACCATAAGTGGTTATCGCTGCGTATATCACCCTCGGGTTTATCTCTTTTAGGTCCTTGTAGCCAACACCCCAACGGTCCATTGTTCCAGGCTTATATGTTTCGATAACCACGTCGGCTTTTGCGGCTAAGTCCTTGAATATTTCACGTCCCTCTTGAGTCTCCAAGTTTAATGTCACGTGATACTTGTTTCTTCCTTCATTCAGATAGGCTAATCCTGTGTCCTTATGCATAAAGCCATAGGGTGACCAAATTCTAGTCATGTCCCCAGAGGGGGGTTCTATCCTGATAACCTCCGCGCCCCACTCAGCTAGAATTGAAGAGCAAAATATTCCCGCAAAGTTCTTGCTGCTTAAATCAAGCACTACAATGTCTTCAAGCGCATCAGGTTTTGTTCCATCCTTCGAGGGATGATCCCTATCTTTTACCCAATCTTCCCAGCGTTCATCATACTTCTTTTCTAAAACTTCTTTGATCTTCTCCTCAAGCGTTTTTTCACCCATAACATTCACCCCGTAATCCTATGTGCAAACCATTCAGCCTCAGGATGCTGTTTAAGCTGCGGTGGAGGTTTTTGGCCTGGAGTGTCAATCCACTTGCCTATAGCTTTAACTTCATAGAGTCTCTTTATCTCATCACTGTTCATGCCCAGCACAGAGGTTAATATGAACTCGTTATCTATACCTACTGGCCTGCCTGCCCACCTCAGCGGAACAGGCGGTGATTCAGACATCTTAACTGGGAAAGTTGAGTCTCTGTGAATTCCAAGTTCACAGCTATCCATGTCCCATAAGTGGCACCTTTCAAGCCAATGCCTATCATTATAAAATTCCCTTGCAGTTCTTACAAGCTCAGCTGCAAAACCATGTCTCTCAGCAAGCTCTAATATGATGTTTGACTTCTGTTTTTCACACCATGTGGCTATTATTCCATACAGCTCTTTCTGGTTTTCCTCCTTCACCCTGCTTAGATACTCGCTGAACCTGGGATCATCCGCCAGCTCCGGCATTCCCATGGCTATGCAAAGACCTTTGAACTCTTCTGGAGCTGGAGCAGCAATGGCGACGTATCCATCAGCCGTCTTGAAAACCCCCATCGGGACTATTGCCACATCCAAATTTCCAGAAGGTTCCCTGTTTTTACCTGTGAAGTAAACCCAAAGCCACGTCCAATCAAGCAACCTTATCATGTTCTCAATTTGAGAAAGCTCGATAAACTGTCCTCTGCCAGTTTTTTCACGGTGATACAGAGCCACCAGTGTGGCTACCCATCCTATTAAGGCACCGAA